>CARQVR010000010.1 GCA_949051815.1 uncultured Lachnospiraceae bacterium | reverse complement strand
CCCCATATGCTTCCGCATTCTGTTTTATTAATCGTTCAGATATTGCAAATACATCTTCATTACTGGCAACTTTTTCTTTTTCCGCTTTACTGAAATCAATGACCAGATATCTTGGTACATTATTTTTCAGAATAACCGCTGTTCCATGTTCGTCAACTACTTTGGCTACTTTTGAAAAATTTTGATTCGCTTCTGTGATTGAAATCATTGTGTTTGTATCTATTGTCATTTTATATGCACCTCACTTGTACTTATATTATATGTAAATTCCAGCCAGGAAACAGCCTGTTTTATATTTTCGATTATTATACAACTGAAATCTGCCCTTGTAAACTGCCCATAAAGACAAAACAAGGGAATTTATAACATAGCCAATTACAAAAAGCACTTGACAAAACGCTTCATGATGAAGCAGAAAAGACGCGGGCTCTTTGGCCCACGTCTTTCATCCGCTTACTTATCTGCCTTTTTCCGCACAAACACCGGAATCACGTCAAGCGGCGCATCCGCCTCCACACACTGTCCGCCCCGGTATTCTCTGCCTGTGGCGCTCTCCACCCAGTCGTCTCCCTTGGGCAGATAGACGTTCCGCTTCCTCTGTCCCGCATAGAGAACCGGCGCCACCAGCACATCAGGCCCATACATATACTCGTCTTCCACATCCCAGCAGGTACAGTCTTCCGGGTACATATAGAAGAGCGTCCTCATAACCGGAGTGCCTTTCTCGTGGGCTTCCTCCATCAGCTTTCTCGTGTAGGGGCGCATCTGCTCTCTGTATTCCATAAATTTCCGGCAGATGTCATACACCTCTTCCCCATAGCTCCACACCTCGTTGGCCGCGCCGGAACAGCAGGATGCACCTCCCGTCGTTCCCACCTGCGGCTGTCTCGGCTCCCTGTCTCCGTGCAGGCGCATCACCGGACAAAACGTCCCCCACGCAAACCATCTGGCGAAAAGTTCTCTGAACGCCGGATCGTCCGGGTTGCCGCCGTGGAAGCCGCCGATATCCGTTGTCCACCAGGGAATCCCCGCAAGTCCCATGTTCAGCCCCGCTGCAAGCTGGTTTCGCATACTCTCAAAGCTGGACGCAATGTCCCCCGACCAGACAAGCGCACCGTATATCTGGCTGCCTGCCCATGCGCAGCGCAGGAGGTTCACGATATTTTTCTGCCCTTCCCGCTCCATACCCTCGTAAAACGTTCTGGCATAGTCCACAGGATATATATTGCCGATCTGTAAGTCGGTGCCCCGGTAATAACGGTAGTTGTCAAAGTCATACGCCGTGTACTCCGGCTCCGCCTCATCCAGCCAGAATACCTTAATGCCCAGATCATAATAGTTTTTCTTCGCCTTATTCCACACATAATCCCTTGCTTCCGGATTGGTGGCGTCATAGTGGATGGTTGCCCCCTGAAAATCCAGTCCCACGCGCACGCCCCGCTCCGTGCGGATCAGATAGCCCTTCTCCAGCATCTCCTCATAGTTTTCACAGCTCTTGTCCACCGTGGGCCAGATGGAAACCATCAGCTCGATGCCCATCTCCTGAAGCTCCCGGACCATAGCCGCCGGGTCCGGCCAGTACACCGGGTCAAACTTCCACTCCCCCTGCTTGGGCCAGTGGAAAAAGTCAATGACAATCACGTCGATAGGCAGATTTCTGCGCTTGTACTCTCTGGCCACCGACAGCAGTTCCTCCTGCGTCTGGTAGCGGAGCTTACACTGCCAAAAGCCGAGTCCGTACTCCGGCATCATCGGAACCGTCCCGGTCACAGCCGCATACGCCTCTTCAATTTCCGCCGGCGTATCGCCCGCTGTCACCCAATAATCCAGCGCTTTGGTGGAATACGCCTCAAAACTCATGATATTTTTGCCAAACACCGCGCGCCCCACACCGGGATTGTTCCAGAGGAAACCGTACCCGAGAGAAGAGAGCGCAAAGGGCACGCTGGCCTGCGAATTGCGGTGCGCCAGCTCCAGATCAAGCCCCTTTAAGTCCAGATAAGGCTGCTGGTACTGCCCCATACCATAGATTTTCTCTTCCTTATCCACCGATTCAAACCGCATGGTCAGATGATAGTCTCCGCCCTGAACGGGCTTAAACTCCCTCGCTTCCACCTCGATGGCGCTGCACTTTGGGTCCAGCAGATCCCTGCGGTTCCTGCAGTACTCTTCCAGAAGCAGCCGCCCGTCAGTATGATAAATCATAATCTTTCCAAGCTTCGTAATCTCAGCCCGAATCTTCCCATTGATAATCCTCGCTCCCTGCTCCGTATAGGAAATGTCAGACTCCGCATCCCCTTTCCGGCAAAGTGCCCAGTCCTCCTCCGGCATCCGCCTCTCCTTCGTCGCCCGCACCCGCAGCGCATTCGGTCCCCAAGGTTCAATCCACACCTCCTCCGCGTCATAACGGTACACCAGTCTGTTGTCCCTGATATCTAACATACGTCCACCTTCCTTTTTCTATTTCTTCCGCTTTTCGCGTTAACCTTTGACCGCCCCGCTCGTCATACCGCTTACGATATATTTTTGCATAAAGATAAAGATCAGTGCAACAGGAATGATTGTCACCACCGCAAAAGCCGTCAGATAACTCCACTTCGTCCCGTACTGCCCCATGAAATTAAAGATACCAGCCGTGATCGGCCGCTTCTCCTGATCCAGAATAAAGGTCATCCCGTAGGCCAGATCTCCCCACGCATACAGGAAGGAGAAGATGGCGCAGACCATGACGCCGGGCTTGGCTATGGGAATCAGAATCCGCACGAAAGCAGTGAACGTATTGCACCCGTCCAGATAAGCCGCCTCCTCCAAATCTTTCGGTATGGACGCAAAATAGTTTTTCAGTATCAGCACCGAGAACGGGATGCCGATGGTGGCGTCCGCCAGCACTGCCGCCACCCATGTGTTATACACATGCATGTTTTTAAACATGATAAACATGGGCGTTAAGAGCACCGATACCGGCAGCATCTGCGTCACCAGAAAGGAGAGAAGCAATGCCTTTCTCGCCTTAAACCGATATTTGGCTATCCCGTAGGAAGCCGGTACAGCCAGAATTACCGCAATGAGCGTAGCGCCCATCGAAATTAAAAAGCTGTTTCCAAAGGAGCGGAACATGTTAAAATCGCCCGTCTCCACCTGCGCCGCATAAGATTTCGTATTCAGGATATGCGGATAAAAGGTGGGGGGATTTTGAAATATTTCCTGCTCCGTCTTTAAGGACGTGATAAGCGCCCAGTACAGCGGAAACAGCAGCACACAAAGAAGCGCCACCGCAATCACGCTGAACAGAATATTCTTTTTCCTTGACAGTCTCTTTTCCTCATCCATTGTTTTCCCTCCCTGTCAGAGTTTCCGGTTTCGGTTTTCATTTCAGATAAGGTTTTCACACCCTTTTTACTCATTTTCCCCTTCCGTCGTCGCCTTGATATAGAAGACGCCCACAAACAGCAGGATCACGAGCAGCACGTTGGCCGCAGCCGACCCCTTACTGTACTTAAACATTTCAAAGGACAGTTTGTAGGAATAAGTGGACAGCATGTGCGTAGCGTTTACCGGTCCGCCGCTTGTCATGACGTAAACCAGATCATACACCTTAAAGGTATAGATAAATCCCAGAATCAGCACCGACTCAATGGTGGGCTTCAAAAGCGGCAGGGTGATCCTCCGGAACGTCTGCACCTTGCCCGCGCCGTCTATGGACGCGCTCTCGTACAGCTCTTTCGGAATGGTGGTAAGCCCCGTGGAAATCAGAATCATGTTAAAGGGTATGCCGATCCATACATTGGCGCAGATCAGGGCAAACATGGCCGTTCCCGGCGTGGTCAGCCATTCTATGTTCTTGTCTATCAGATGCAGGCTTCTTAACAGAAAGTTGATGATCCCGATATCTGTTGCAAACAGCAGCTTGAACATCAGCGCCGTGACGGTAATCGGTATCATCCACGGCACCAGCAGGATGCCGCGCACCGGCCTGGCGAGCGAAAACCGTTTACTGAAAAAGAGTGCCAGTGCAAAACCGGCGATAAACTGAAATACCAGACAGGAAACCGTAAACCGCAGGGTATTCCAGAGGGAAGTGGTGAACACACTGTCCCCAAACAGCTCCAGATAGTTGTCAAACAGGACGAAATTCCTCGTTCCTTTCACCAGATTCCCGGCATTGACGTCCTGAAAACTTAAGATGATATTGTGGATGATCGGGTATCCCACAAAGGCAAGCATATAGAGAAAAGCGGGAAGGACAAACAGCATTCCCACATTTTCGTAGCGGAAAAACTTTTTTATCTTTGCCATGAAAAAACCTCCTTGCATGGTTTACACAGTCGCAATTTCCTTATAGAACAAAAAACCGCCACCGCACAGATTCTGCATATGTAACACTCTGTGCGGCGGCGTGCTGTTATGTCTTATTTTACAATACCGTCAATCGTTGTCTGTGCCTGTGCCGCCGCGTTTTCGGGTGTGGCAGTTCCGGTAATGACCTGATTGAACGCCAGAGAGATGGCGTCGGATACGCCCGGCCACCCGGCAAGCGGCCCTCTTGGCATCGCGTAATTCAGCTCCTCCACGAAGGGATAGTACGGGGAATCCTCCGCGAACTGGCTTTCGGCAATGGTCTTATCCGCCGAGATATAACCAAACTGGTCCATCATGAATTTCACCTTCTCCCCGCTTGTCGCATAGGTGAGGAAATCCAGTGCGCCGTCCACATTTTTGCCGTTCACTACCGCGTAGTTCTCACCGCCGAGCACCGACGCGTACTGCGCATCCTGTGGAATCAGCGTCACCTTCCAGTTTAAGTCCGGCGCCTCCGACTGCATGGTCGGTATCTGCCACGGGCCGTTCACCATCATCGCCACGTTGCCCGCGATAAACTGATTCATCACATCGCCCTGTGTCCAGTTGATGCACTCCTTGCTCATCACGCCCTCTTTGATCAGATTCTGAATATAGGTAAGGGCGCGGATCCCGTTCTCATTGTTGATATCATAAGAGGTGGCGCCTGTAGACCAGAGCCACGGAACGAAGTTGAAGGTTCCCTCCTCATTCTGCACACTGCAAAATGCAAGCCCGCTCACAGAGTCCGTAGTCAGCGCCTTGGCCGTCTCCAGCAGCTCATCCCAAGTGGTGGGAACGCTGCCGCCAGCCGCCGTCAGCATGTCCTCATTGTAATACAGGGCGAGACAGTTCGCGCCGAAAGGCACCCCGTAAAGTTTTCCGTCTACCGTACAGGAATTGACGGTTCCTTCATAATAGTTACTCACATCAAACTTGCCTGTCAGATCCTCGAAAATACCCATATCCACATAAGACGCGTGATCCGGGGAATCCAGAATGGCAATATCGGGAAGCTCATCCGCGGAAGCGCCGATGGAAAGCTGTTTCTTGAAATCCGCAAAAGGCACATACTTTGCGGTAACCGCGTACTGGTTCTGTGATCCGTTGTATTCCTGAATGAGCTGGTCCAGGGTCATCTGATGCCCCTCGTTCTCCCAGTAATACCAGATGGTGACCGGCTGCGCATCACCGGCGGAAGCTGTACCGCTATCGCTCTCTGCCGCCGCATCCTCCTGCGCTGCAGCCGGCCCGTCTGCCGCCGGTGCATCTTTTGCAGGCGTACTCTCAGCGCCTTTCGACCCACACCCTGACAGAATGCCGGTCATCATCGCCATAGCCGTCAATAATGCCGTCAATTTTTTCTTTTTCATACCTTCCTCCATTCCAAAACGTTTCCGTTTTTCATTTGATGGATTTATCATACCGCCTTTTCGGAACGCATCAAACGGGAGAAAAATGAAAAAGGATGAAATATCTAAGCTGAACGCACCTGTTTCATGCCCAACAGCGTCTGTTACCGGTTGGACTTCCTGTACTCCGCCGGAGACATCCCCACGCATTCCTTAAACACCCTTGCGAAATACTTGGCGTCGGCGTAGCCCACCTTCTCCGCGATCTCGTACTGTTTAAGCTGGGTGCCGATAAGCAGCTCCTTTGCCTTGGAGAGCCGGTAATTGCGGATATAGGTGCTAAAGTTCTCCCCCACTTCCTTATGAAACTGACTGCCCAGGTACTCCTGCGTCAGATTCAGCCTGTCCGCGATCTCGCTCAGGGTGATGCCGTCCGCATAAAACTCATGGATCATGCTCTGTGTCTTTTTCACCGCAAGACTCACCGCCTCCACGCCCTTTTCCTGCGCGCTCATGTGTGCGAACAGTCCGTCAAAGCTTCTGTGCAGCTCTTCCTCCGTCTTCGCCCCCATAATACAATCCAGCAGTTTTTTCTGATCCACCTGCCGGTAGTCTATGCCGCCCACTTCCTTTGCAATGTTTAAGACCGCCCACTGGAAGCGGACGTACGATTCCTTGATCTCTCTTGGAGAATACATCTTCCCGTCCAGAAAACAGGCGTGAAACCGCTCTGTGATCCCGCGGATTTTCTCCTCCTCCCCGGTGCAGACCGCCGCCTTGATCTGGTTTTCCAATTCCACCGGATAGATACAGATCTCCGTCTGCACATCCGCGATCCGGGGATAGGATATCAGCACATCATCACCCAGAACGATATTCCAGTCCATGTAGGGAAGCAGCGTCTGGTAGCCCTCCCTGATCGCTTTGGCCCCTGTAACCTCCACCATGCCATAGCTGATATGCCGCACCCGCTTATCTCTTTTTTGGAACAAAATCTGGTTCTGATACCAGCGCTCTGTCTCCTGTCTGGAGGCGTAGCCATAGAGCAGGGCCAGAACCACCCTGTCATACTCCATATCCACGAGACAATACCGGATGTTCTTCCGCTCGAGAATCCGGCATATCTCCTGCCGCTTCCTCTCCCGCTCCGTCTCAAAGCAGTCGCCCATATAAATCAGCAGTTCTATAAACGGCGTGTCCTCTGTGATCTGATACTTCTTATCCAAAAATTCCTCTATTCGTTCATCCAGAGCAGATACCCCGTACAGCAGGCCGGACACGATATGTTCCAGACTCCCCATCGTCTCCGGCGTCCTTTTCTGCTCCTGTTCATAGAGATTCTGTATCTTCCGGATCGTCTGCACGAACTCCGGCACTACCACAGGCTTTATGATATAATCGCACACGCCAAGCTTCACAGCCTGTCTGGCATAAGCAAACTCCGAGTAGGCTGTCAGGACGATCACCTTCGGAAACAGACCGGCTTCCTGCACTTTTCCGAGCATCTCAAGCCCGTCCATGACCGGCATCTTAATATCGGTTATGACCAGGTCCGGCCGGAACGCTTCTATGCACTGCAGACCCTCCTGCCCGTTCCCTGCAACACCCTCTATGGTAATGTCCGGAAACATTTTGCGCACCAGCCTGCACAGCCCTTCCCTGATCAGAATTTCATCTTCCACCACTACCGCTCTCAACCTCTGCTTCCCTCCGTTTCCTCCCCGAAAGACGATTTCACAACGGGAAGCAGGATCCGCACCGCCGTTCCCTGCCCAAGGCCGCTTTCTATCCTGACTTCCGCGCTCTCTCCGTAATACATGTGAATCCTTGTGATGGCATTTTCCATCCCGATATGATTTTTGTTATCCGTCTTCTTAAAAATCCCGGCATTCACCTCCCGCACCATTTCATCCGGCATTCCGCAGCCGTTGTCCTGAATCCGTATGAAAATCCGCTCCCCTTCCCGTCCCATATCCACCTGCAGCCTGCGGGGTCTGTCTATCCCCTCGAAGCCGTGCAGAATCGCATTCTCTATAAAGGGCTGTAAAAGCAGTTTATGAATGGAAAATCCCATAATCTCCGGCTCCACATTGATATGACAGTCAAACGAATTTTTAAACTTCGTCTGCTGTAAGAAAATATACTGTTTCAGCCAGTCCGCCTCATCCTTAATCCTGACGACTCCGTTGCTGTCGGAAATGCCGTACCGCAGAATCCCGGCCAGCGTCGCAATCATATTGCTGATCTCATACTCATCCCTGTCAATCGCCATCCAATTGATCGTATCAAGCGTATTGTAGAGAAAATGCGGATTGATCTGTGCTTCCAGCGCCGCAATCTCCGCATCCTTCTGCCTCTGCGTAGACTGCTTGAGCTTATCCATCATGGAGTTAAACTCCTCCGCAATCACCTCGATCTCCGTGGGCCGTGTGGGATCCTTGTCCACATGAATATTCAGATCCCCTTTGCCCGCTTTTCTCATCGTTTCCACCACTCTCTTTATGGAACCGGTCATTCTGGTCACCTGACTGAACATAATGGCCATCACCGTGCACAGGGACAACACAATTGTGAAAATCCGGAGCTGCTGCTGTTGTCTGAGCGCCTGAATCAGTTCCTCCTGACTGGTTACCCGGACAATCTCCCATCCCGTATTCTCATCGCGCACCGAATAGATGGAAAGCGCCGTCTCCCCTAAAAGCCCCGTCTCTCTGGCAATCCGCCGATAGGCGTTTCGCTTCTCTTCCCCGTCTGCCTCTTTCCCGAAAACCGGCTGTCCCACTTTGTCGGAACCGGCGCAGGAAATCAGCGTCCCTTCCCCGTCCACAATAAAGTTCAGTCCGTTTTCCGTACTCGAACAGATTTCTTCTAACAATTTCTCGTCTATGCTGACAAGTACAATCCCGCACCGTTTATCCACATCCCGGTAGTCGATGATACGCCGCCCCATATGAAATAAATAGCAGGAATTGCTCCCGAATACGACCTGATCGCCCGTGGGAATCGTGTGAGACATATTGTCAGCGCTTATTTCACGGTAAAGCTCCTCCTGCGACATGGAAATGCTGTCCATCCACGAAGTGCGCGTGGTAGCCGAGGTAAGCTGGTTGTAAAATACAAGTTCCCCGCTGTCTGTCATGACGGAAATGAATTTCACATAGTCCTTCGTGTACACCATTCCTCTCAGCGCTCTTCGCAGCATCTGCCTGTTGCTCGCCACATCCTCCCCGGCGTTAATCTGATCGACCAGATCCACAATATAATCGTCCGTATATACCTGATACAGGATATCCTCATAGGAATCCAGCCAGACGTCCAGACCCACCCTGATCTGTTCCAGATTAGCGTTCGTCATGCTCTCCACATTCTGCCTGACCAGTCTGGACGTATTATAGTAAGCGACGATATTTACCAGAGCAATGGGCAGAAAGGAAGTCACAACAAAAGCCATAATCAGACGTGTCCTGATACTCTTTCTGTCAAAACTGATTTCACGCATGGCAGACCCTCCCCTTTTATTATAGGAAGGATCTGTTCTAAAAAAACGGGAAAAATATAAGATAGGATGAAAAATATAAGGAAAAATGCAAGAATGTGTTACGTTTTACTGCCCCTCCTGCGAAAGCTGTTCCGGGACCGGCTCCGGCTGAGATATCGTCTCTGGCTGCGGAGCCGCCGGGCTCCCTTCCGTCTGTCCTATCTCCGGCAAAGAGTCAAACGCTTCGGGCGTCGCCAGAACCGGCTCCAGTTCCAGCGGTATCTCCTCCAGCGGCTCCGGCTCCGTTCCCGGCAGATCATAACAAATAACCGGTGTATTCTTCTCCACCATACCGTAAATTTCCTGCGCCACCGCATAGGGCAGATTGACGCAGCCGTGGGAACCGTTCGTCATGTAGATATTCCTGCCAAACTCGCTTCTCCATGTGGCGTCGTGCATACCTACATTATTGTTAAAGGGCATCCAGAAGTTCACCGGTGTGCTGTAAGTCTCCCCGTTTAACGTGGCGTTGCGCTCCTTATAAGTGATGCCGTAAATCCCCGGCGGCGTGGCGTTTCCTCTGCCCGGATTGCCTGACACAAAGTCCGATTCCAGAACGCATTCCCCATTCTGGTATAAAAACAGGTGCTGGGCCGTCAGGTTGATTTCCACATAGGAATCCCCGTAGTCCGGCGTTTCGTAGGAAGCCGCCGTCTGCCTGTAGACGGGCGTCCGCTCTCCGCCCTCTCCCCGCTCAAGCAGCCCGATCAGCTCCTGTGTCTCCTGTCCCACATCCATCCACCAGCCGTAGTCGCCCAGATCAATCGTGACCTCCTCCCCATAGCTGGTCATAAACTGTCTCTTATGAAAAATGGTGTCGTATTTTTTCCGCAGAGAATTGACATACGCCTTGACCAGTTCCGGATCAAGTGATACCTGACTGCCCTTTTGCACAATCCAGCCCGCAACGGTATCTGCGTCCAGCACTTCCCGCTCCGTTCCAAATGTATAAGTAACGGCAGTATTCACATAGTTTTGCAGCTTCTCAAACGTCTTCCTGAGAGCCGCATCCTCCGAAGTCACCTTCGGTTCCTCATAACACCCTGCCGCCTCCAGGTCTACCTGCTTCTCCAGTCCGCTCACCGCCGCCTTGACAGCCTCTATGGTCTTTTCCCGGTTCAGCCGGTTTCCCCTGGTTTCGGCTACCAGTTCAAAGCCGCTCCCCGGAACATAATCCGCTATGTACGCATCCGCAGGGTCTTCGATAAAATCCTTTTGGAATCCCCGCAGCGAATCGACCTTTTCTTCCAGCGCCGACTCCTCATACAGGGGCGGCGCATCCGTCCTGTAATCCGCATCCTGCTTCAAAAACCACAGATAACGGTTCTGTCCCTGCAAAACAGCCTGAAACTGCTCTGTGGAAACATAGGAAATCCCGATCTCGCTCCCCGCTATTTCCTCTTCCAGAGTCGTGCCGTCAGCCTGACGCTCTATCACCCGCAGCGAGTACTTCCCGATCTGCTCCTCCAGCTCCGCAATCGTCATGCCCGACACGTCCATCTCGTCTATCAGCGTACCGTTTAAAAAACAGCTCTGGTAACGTCCAAGACCCACGATATAGACCACGAGCAGGCCAAGAAGGGGCGTCAGGACAATAGCCGACAAAATCAGGGCCTTTCGCCTTTTTCCCGTTTGTTCCGTATTCTGCTGCGGTTTCTGTCTGTGTCCGGTCTTTAACTTCATCTGCTCTGCTTTCCTTTTACTGAAATAATCGTTTCTTCCCGTGCCGCGCGTATAAGCAGGCTCGAAATGCTTCGCATTTCTCACTCGCGTTGCTCGTCATAAGCCTTCCGAAGTCCGCGCTCATGCCGGCATGGCGCTTCCTTCGTCTGTCTTCTGACTCTGCTTATACGCGCAAAAAAAGAATGTCATACAAGGTTAGTATAACATTCCTTTCCTGAGATTTCACTCCTCTTTTTTATGGAAAATTTCGCAAAGATGTGTCCGGCTCCGACATCATGCAGCAAATGCATGGCGCGGTGTGAAAAGTAACCGTCACTGTACATACAGGTTCGTATACCCCATCAGACTCTCGTCCACCTCTCTGGCGCACTCCCTGCCCTGACGGATGGCCTTCACCACAAGGGACTGCCCCGTGTGCATGTCGCCTGCGGTAAACACCCTGTCCACACCGGTCGCAAATCTTCCCGCCGCCGTCCGCACGTTTGTCCTGTCGTCCACCGCCACGTGAAAAGCGTCCGTCACATATTTCTGGCTGCCCAGAAATCCCGCCGCGATCAGCACGATCTCCGCATCCAGCGTTTTTTCGGATCCCACGGTTTCCTTACTGATCATGCGCCCTGTCCCGGCATCTTTCTCCCATGTCAGCGAAACAATCCTGACCGCTTTCAGATTTCCGTTTTTATCTTTGACAAATTCCTTCACCGTGGACTCGTAAATCCTGGGATCACGGCCGTAAACGGCGATGGCCTCCTCCTGTCCGTAATCGGTCTTGCAGACTTTGGGCCACTGGGGCCATGGATTGCTGTCCGCCCTCGTATCAGGCGCCTTTGGCATCATCTCGATCTGCGTCACGGACTTCGCCCCGTGGCGGATGGCCGTGCCCACGCAGTCATTGCCGGTATCGCCGCCGCCGATGATGACTACATTTTTATCTTTGGTGTCCGCATACTTCTGATCCGCAAAGCCGGAATCCAACAGGCTCTTCGTGTTCGCCGAAAGAAAATCCACCGCAAAGTAAATGCCTTTGGCGTCCCTGCCCGGCACACTGATGTCCCGCGGCTGGGAAGACCCGCAGCAGAGCACCACCCGGTCAAATTCCTTTAACAGCTTCTCCGCCTTTACCGTCCTGCCGATATCGCAGCCTGTCACGAAGGTCACGCCCTCCTCCTCCATAACCCTGATCTTGCGGTCGATAATGTGTTTCTCCAGCTTCATATTGGGAATGCCGTACATCAAAAGCCCGCCAATCCGGTCGGCGCGCTCGAACACGGTCACCAGATGCCCCCTTTTGTTGAGCTGGTCCGCCACCGCAAGCCCGGAGGGACCGCTGCCCACCACCGCCACCTTCTTGCCGGTGCGCACCTTGGGCGGCTTCGCCGACGCATACCCCTTCTCATAGGCGTTTTCGATGATGGCGTACTCGTTTTCCTTCGTGGAAACCGGATCGCCGTTTAAGCCGCAGGTGCAGGCCGCCTCGCAAAGCGCTGGGCACACCCTCGACGTAAATTCCGGGAAATTATTGGTCTTATGCAGCCGGTAGTATGCCTGCTCCCAGTTTCCCGTATAAACCAGATCGTTCCACTCCGGCACCAGATTGTGCAGGGGACACCCCGAGGTCATGCCGCCAAGCGTCATACCGGACTGGCAGAACGGCACGCCGCAGTCCATACAGCGCGCCCCCTGCTCCTGCTGTTCCTCCATGGTCAGGTGCACATGAAATTCGTCAAAGTTCTGAATGCGCTGCTTCGGGCTTACGTCCTTTGAAACCCTGCGCGCATATTCCATAAATCCTGTCGGTTTTCCCATGATTTCCTCCATTCCGAAGCGATTTCGCTGAGGAACGCGGGCAGAATCTCAAATTCTGCTCTGCGATCAAGGAGTTTGTGGCGCTTCTGCACAAACTCGCGATTGAAAAATCAGCACATCAGTGTGATTTTTCAATCTGTCCTCCCATTCTCAAACCGTTTCCTTGTCTTTTTTATAAAACGCCTCGATCTGCGCCTGCTCTGCGCTTAAGCCCTTCTCCTCCATCTGCACGATGCGTTTCATCATCATCTCATAGTCGTGGGGAATAATCTTCTTAAACTTCGGCAGATATGTCCCAAAGTTGTCAAGAATCTCCTTTCCCTTGACGGAATTGGTGTAAGCCACATGCTCCCCGATCATCTCTTTCAACGCAAGGACGTCATATTTCGAGGTAATCTCATAGGAGGAAACCATTTCCTTGTTGGTCTTCGTGTACAGGTCGTTGTTCTCATCCAGCACATAGGCGATACCGCCGCTCATGCCCGCCGCGAAGTTTTTGCCCACAGAACCGATAATCACCACACGGCCTCCCGTCATATACTCACAGCCGTGGTCTCCCACGCCCTCCACCACCGCGATGGCGCCGGAATTGCGCACACAGAACCGCTCGCCTGCCACACCGCCTATAAACGCTTTGCCGGAGGTCGCGCCGTAGAGCGCCACATTGCCGATGATGATATTTTCATCCTGCTTAAAAGCAGAGCCTTCTGGCGGATAAACGATCAGCCTGCCGCCGGACAAGCCCTTTCCGAAGTAGTCGTTGGAGTCTCCTGCCAGTTCCAGTGTCAGTCCTTTCGGAATGAACGCGCCGAAACTCTGCCCGCCGGAACCCTTACATAAAATATGGTAGGTGTCCTCCTCCAGCGTATCGCCAAACCGCCTCGTAATCTCCGACCCGAAGATCGTGCCGAAGGTACGGTCCGTGTTGGTGACGTCCACTTCCAGACGCCGCTTCTGCCCGCTCTCCAAAGCCTTGGAAAGCTGCTTTAAGAGCACCCTCTCATCCAGCGTCTTTTCGAGATGGAAGTCGTACACCTGCTTCGGGTCAAAGATAAACTTCTCCCTGCTCCCCTCGTAAGGATTGCTTAAGATCAGATCCAGATCCACCTTGCGCTGTCTGTCCGTCAGGTTCTCCTTCACTCTCAGAAACTCTGTCCTGCCAACCAGCTCATCCACCTTGCGCACGCCAAGCTTTGCCATATACTCTCTGAGCTCCTGCGCGATAAACCGCATGAAATTCTCCACGTACTCCGGCTTTCCCGTAAAGCGTCTGCGAAGCTCCGGATTCTGGGTCGCCACGCCCACGGGGCAGGTGTCCAGATTGCAGACGCGCATCATCAGACAGCCCATGGTCACAAGGGGCGCCGTGGCAAAGCCGAACTCCTCCGCGCCGAGAATCGCCGCAATGGCCACATCCCGTCCGCTCATTAACTTCCCGTCCGTCTCGATGCGGACTTTGTTTCTAAGGCCGTTCTGGATCAGCGTCTGGTGCGTCTCCGAAAGCCCCAGCTCCCAGGGCAATCCCGCGTTGTGGATGGAATTGCGGGGCGCGGCTCCCGTGCCGCCGTCGTAGCCGGAAACCAGTATCACCTGTGCGCCCGCCTTCGCCACACCTGCTGCCACCGTGCCCACACCCGCCTCGGACACCAGTTTCACCGAAATGCGCGCTCTGGTGTTGGCATTTTTCAGGTCATAAATCAACTGCGCCAGATCCTCTATCGAATAAATATCGTGGTGCGGCGGCGGGGAAATCAACCCCACGCCTGGCGTTGAGTGTCTCGTCTTTGCGATCCACGGATATACCTTGCCGCCGGGAAGATGCCCGCCCTCGCCGGGTTTCGCCCCCTGCGCCATCTTGATCTGAATTTCCTGCGCACTGTTTAAGTATTCGCTTGTGACGCCGAACCTGCCGCTTGCCACCTGCTTGATGGCAGAACACCGGTTTAAGCCGTCCGGCCCCACCGTCAGCCGCTCCCTGTCCTCCCCGCCCTCGCCGGAGTTTGACTTGCCGTGCAGACGGTTCATGGCGATGGCCATCGTCTCGTGCGCTTCCTTGGAGATGGAACCGTAGGACATGGCGCCCGTCTTAAACCTTGTGACAATCGTGTCAACACTCTCCACTTCCTCTATCGGCACGGGTTTCTTCGCAAAACGGAAGTCCATCAGCCCCCGCAGATTCTTAATGCTCTCCTCATTATTGACCGCCCGGGTATATTTTTTAAATAATTCATAGTCTCCCCGTCTGGTTGACTCCTGTAGTAAATGAATTGTCTCCGGGTTGTACAGGTGCTCGTCCGCGCCGCTCCTCATCTCGTGATGTCCTGTGCTGTCCAGCGTCAGATCCGTAGATAGACCAAGCGGGTCAAAAGCCATCGAGTGCAGGATATCCACCTCCTCCTCGATATCTTTCAGGGTAATGCCGCCCACCCGGCAGACCGTATCGGTAAAGTATCTGCGAATCATCTCTTTGTCTATCCCGATGGCCTCAAAAATCTTAGAACCCTGATAAGACTGGATCGTGGAAATGCCCATCTTGGAAGCAATCTTCACAATACCGTGCAAAATCGCATCGTTGTAATCATTGACCGCCGCATAATAATCCTTATCGAGCATACGGTTGTCGATCAGTTCCTTAATGCTCTCCTGCGCCAGATAAGGATTGATGGCCGAGGCGCCAAAGCCGAGCAGGGTCGCGAAATGATGCACTTCCCTCGGCTCTGCGGATTCTAAAATGATATCCACGCTCGTTCTCTTTTTCGTCCTTACCAGATGCTGCTGCAGGGCGGACACCGCAAGCAAAGACGGAATCGCCACTCGGTTCTCATCCACACCCCTGTCTGACAAAATCATAATATTCGCCCCGTCCCGGTAAGCCCTGTCCACCTCCACGAAAAGCCGCTCAATGGCTTTTTCCAGTCTGGTATTTTTATAGTAGGTGATCGGAATGACTTCCACCTGAAACCCTTCCGCCTTCATAGCCTTGATTTTCAGAAGGTCGGTGCTTGTGAGAATCGGGTTATGCACTTGAAGCATGTTGCAGTTTTCCGGCACCTCCTCCAGAAGATTCCCGTCCCGTCCCAGATAGACCGTGGTGGAAGTAACCACCTCCTCGCGGATCGCATCGATGGGCGGGTTGGTCACCTGTGCAAAAAGCTGCTTGAAGTAGTGGAACAGCGGATGGTGCGCTTTCGAGAGTACTGGGATCGGCGTATCCACGCCCATCGCAGCGATGGCCTCCGCACCGTTTTTCGCCATGGGCAGGATGCTCGTCTTAAGGTCCTCGTAAGTGTAGCCGAATGCTTTCTGCATCCGCCGTCTTTCCTCCCCGGTAAATTCCGGCACGCGCCGGTTCGGGATTTTCAACTCCCTCAGCGTCACCAGCCTGCTGTCCAGCCACTCGCCGTAGGGCTGCGCCGACGCGAATTTCTCCTTTAACCCGTCGTCGTCGATCACCCGTCCCTGCACCGTGTCCACCAGAAGCATCTTGCCCGGATGCAGTCTCTCCTTCATTACAATTCTTTCCGGGTCGATGTCCAGCACGCCCACCTCCGAGGAGAGAATCAGCGTGTCGTCGTCCGTAATCATATAGCGGGAAGGCCGTAGACCGTTCCGGTCAAGCACCGCTCCCATGATATCCCCGTCACTGAAAAGAATGGATGCCGGCCCGTCCCAGGGCTCCATCATGGTGGCATAATACTGGTAAAAATCCTTTTTCTTCTGTGACATCGTCTTGTTGTTTTCCCACGGCTCCGGAATGGTAATCATCACCGCAAGGGGCAGCGGCATCCCGCTCATCACGAGAAATTCCAGCGTATTGTCAAGCATGGCAGAATCGGAGCCGGAAGCGCCTATGGCAGGCAGGATCTTGTGCATCTGCCCCTGTAAATACCCGGACTCCATGTTCTCCTCCCTGGCCTGCATCTTGTCCGCATTGCCCCGGATCGTATTAATCTCGCCGTTGTGCACAATAAAACGGTTCGGGTGCGCCCGCTCCCAGCTCGGATTCGTATTCGTGGAAAACCGGGAGTGCACCATGGCAATCGCGGACTCATAGTCCTTATCCTGCAAGTCCGCAAAGAACGTGCGAAGCTGTCCCACCAGGAACATGCCCTTGTACACGATTGTCCGGCTGGAAAGACTGACCACATAAGTCAAGTCCGTCGACTGCTCAAAAGTCCGCCGCAGAATATAGAGCTTTCTGTCAAATGCGAGGCCCTTCTCCACCCCCGCCGGTTTTCTGATAAACGCCTGCATAATACAGGGCATACACTCCACCGCCTTGTGTCCGAGCACCGAAGGCGCCGTGGGCACGTCGCGCCAGCCCAAAAGCGGCAGTCCCTCTTTCTTAGCGATGATCTCAAACATCTTCTTTGCCTGTCCCCGCTGCAGTTCGTCCTGCGGGAAGAAAAATGTCCCCACGCCGTACTCCCGCTCACCGCCGATATCAAAACCCAGATCTTTCGTCACCTTCCGCATGAATTTATGGGGCATCTGCGTGAGAATGCCCACGCCGTCTCCCGTCTCGCCCTCCGCGTCCTTACCTGCCCTGTGTTCCAGATTCTCCACAATCTGCAGGGCATTTTCCACGATTGCGCGGCTCTTTTTGCCTTTGATACTCACACATGCGCCGATACCGCAGTTGTCATGTTCAAATTCCGCCCGGTATAACGGGGATTTCGGGATGGTTGTCTTTACATCAAACATATGTTACCTCCTTGTCAGAGCAGTTTACTGCGATGACACGCGATGAGAAATCCGCGAAGGCGGTTTCTCATCTGCGATCAAGGACAGTCTGCGGCTCTAACTCAAACTGTCGATTGAAAAATGAGCACATCAGTGTGATTTTTCAATCTTCTCTCCTGACTTTTAACATACAAAATAAGCAAAGGAACAAAAGAAAGAACGCAAAAGAAGGCATCTAGCGCTCCTTTGCGTTCTACATGTATACAATAATACACCCGTATGGGGGATTTGTAAATACAGATTTTTTATTATTCCTTTTGCAATGAAACGGAAACAGGCTTCCTGATCAGAATATGAAGCAGAATAACCGCCATAACTGCCGTCAGCAGATCGGAAACGGCCTGCGCCATCAGAACCCCCTGATAGGCAAACGCTTTTGAAGCGATGAACAGGACGGCTGCAAACACCACCCCCTGCCTGCTGACAGACAGAAGAAACGCGCCAACGGCTTTTCCCGCCGACTGGAATGTACAGGTCGTCACCAGCACAACCGCCGTAAACACCATTCCCATCTGCTGCATACGGAGCATGGGTACGCCGATTTCAATAATGGATGCGTCCTGCATAAACAGCCCGATCATGGCAGGCGCCGCAAGGGAAAGCGCTCCTGCCAGCACTGCCGCCGCACCGCATTCAAATTCGTAGCAGAACCGCAGAATTTCTTTGAGACGCGCATAGTTTTTCGCCCCGTAATTATAACCGACAAGCGGCTGCGCTCCAAACGCAAAACCCACCAGAATCAGAACCGCAATCAGGTTCACCTTCATCACAATCCCCATGGCCGCAACCCTGTCGTTTCCGTATGGCAGCAAAGACCGGTTCGTCAACGCAATCCCGATACTCTGCATCAGATTCGTAATGGACGCCGGAATCCCGATTGCCAGAATCTGCCCCACTTCCACGAAATGAATATGAAATCCCGACGGGTTGATGGAAAGCCGCCGGCTCTTCTTTAACAGAAACCAGACATAAAAAAGATCCGCAAAGATATTGCCGATCACGGTCGCAATGGCCGCGCCTGCTGCCCCCATCCCCAATACGGAGATAAAGACAGGGTCCAAAATCATATTGACGACTGCGCCCAGTATATTTCCCGTCATAGTCGCTGTCGCAAAGCCTTCCGTCCGCAGCAGATTGGACGGCGTAAAAGATAAGATAATAAACGGCGCGCCCAGCACAATATAAGTAAAATAACCGGACGCATAGGAAATCGTGTCCTGATCCGCTCCCAGCAGATAAAGAACCGGCTCACGAAGCAGCATCATCACTATCGTCACCACAATCCCGCACAAAATTGCCGCATAAAAGCAAAACACGCTGAGGCGTTTTCCATCCTCATCCTTTTTCTCCCCGAACAGCCGGGAAATGACGGAACTTCCTCCCAACCCGAAAATATCGCCGAGCGCAATCATCAGGGTAAAAACCGGCGCGCTCAAAGATACCCCCGCCACCAGATTTGTGTTGCCCGTCTGCGCAATAAAATAAGTGTCCACCATATTGTAGACCAGCGAGACAACCATACTAAACACCACCGGCAGAGCCAGTGTAAAGTATGCCTTTGGCACCGGCGTTTTCTCAAACAGTTCGTTTTCCATCGTCCCATCCTCCGTCAAAATACTGCTGCAGCCTTTCGGGCGTCTGTCGTTTTTCATAAAACACCAGGGTAAGTCTGTCGTTTACAACCTCCGTTTTGCCCGTCCGCCGGTACCCCATCTTCTCATACAGATGACAGTTTTTCGGTTCCTGCAAAATGGTGTCCAGCTCCCAGTTTCCGCTTCCATGCGCTTCTTCACAGAGCCGTAATGCTTCCTGCGCAATACCCCTGCCCTGAAATTCCGGCATGATAAAAATGGGAGAAATTCTCTTGTTTTTCCCGTATTCTTTCCAGTCGACCACACGGACTGCCCCCACCTTTGTCTGTCCAACACATATAAAATAATAAGAGGTAACGTCCTGCCGCAGACGCGCCTCCACTTTTTCCACGCTTTCACTTGCGGGACTCGTTTCAAAGTCCTGATATTTCTCCAGCAACTCCCGAAACGCTGCTACCTGCATGGCGTGGATTTCTCTCGCATCTTTGATATCAGCCCTGACTAACGTTACATTTATGTGGTTTTTCATGTTTCCGCCCCGTTTACATTTATTTTTTATGTCGTCCGGCAGCTCAGCCCGCTCATCACATGGAACATTTTTCCCATATCCACCGGCTTCGCCAGATGTTCGTTCATTCCGGCATCCTTGGCCATGGCGACATCCTCGTCAAACGCGTTCGCCGACAGGGCAATAATGGGAATGGATTTTGCATCCGGTCTGTCCATACTGCGGATCACGCGCGTCGCCTCATAACCGCTCATAACAGGCATCATCAAATCCATAAGCACGCAGTCAAAGGTTCCCGGACCGGACGCCGCAAACGCATCCACAGCCGCCTTTCCGTCAACCGCGGTCACCACCTCCGCGCCTGCATCCGTAAGCATAAACTCAATGATTTCACAATTTATCTCATTATCTTCCACCAGAAGGACGCGCATCCCGGCAATGGAATCCAGCCCGTTCTGCTCCTCCTCCGAAGGCTGCGCATTCCACGTTCCGTCTATCTGCATGGACAGCGTAATCCGAAACATGCTCCCCTTCCCGATCCGGCTTTCCACCGCAATATGCCCTTTCATCTGGTCCACCAGCTGCTTCACGATGGACATGCCAAGCCCGACACCGTTATAGTGCGTCCTCGCACTTTTATGCTCCTGGGTAAACGGCTCAAAAATATGCTTTTTAAACTCCTCTCCAATGCCGATTCCGGTATCTTCTACCACAAACTCATATTCTGCGGCGCCGCCCCTGCAGGCCGTCTCCTTTGCCGTAACGAAGACGGCTCCCTGCGGATGGTTATATTTGATGGCATTGTCGATAATGTTCATCAGAATCTGCTGTAAATGCAGCGGATTTCCAATCACTCTGCCGTGCTCTATATCCGCTTCCTTCAATGTCAGCCGGATCCCCCGCTCCTCCGCTCTTTCGGCCAAAAGCATAATGCTGTTATCCAGCACTTCCCGGATTTCAAACGACTTCTCCGCCTCCGCACGTATGCCGCTCTCCATCTTGCTGATCTGCAAAACATCATTGACCAGAGAAAGCAAATGCTCCGTCGACACACGTATTTTCTTCCGGCATTCCCTCTGCCGCTCAGGATCATCCTGACTCTTTTCTATGATAGCCAGCATCCCAAGAATACCGTTGATGGGTGTGCGCAGATCATGGGACATGTGGGACAGAAATTCGCTCTTTGCCGAATTTGCCCGTCTTACCTTCTCTAACAGCTCCATAATGGCTTTGTCCTGCTTTTTCTGCGTCACCATCGTCTCCGTAATATCCTGATGATATCCGTTCAGACAGACGCCCGGTTTCTTGAATGTCTTGTCCGGCACACCGCCGCAGCGGACATATATTTTGCCAAGCTCCGGATGTTTCCACGGATAAATCACTTCCGCGCGGCCGGTTTTCAAAATCTCCTGCACCGCATCCTGCACCATCTCCACATAGTCCGGCTCAATGTTCTGGAACCAATGCCGGTAACACTCCTCCGGCTCGATCTCCTCCGATACGCCAAGCAGCGTCCGCATAATCCGGTTGGTATACATCCTCGGCTCGCAGCCGTCCTCCAGCTCAATCGTCCAGATACCGGTTCTGGCTCCCTCCAGAATCTCCTCCAGATTCTGTCTCGCCTCCAGCTTGTATTTCTCTTCCCGCTCCACCACGGCATTCACATCCCGCAGCGCAAAAATAGCACAGTTTTCTTCCCCCGGATTCTCTGTGGCGGAAAAATGAATCTCCATATGCTGCAGCCCGAAAGCGCTGTCCTTCACCTGATAGCGCACATAAAACTTTTTCTTCGTCCGAAGCTGTGAAAGAACATACTCCTTTTTTGTCGCCGCGCCGAGTCTTTTCTGATCTCTGGGCGCCACGCATCTGGAAATGTAGCGCTCCATGGCCGCCTGATAACCGTCCGCGAAGCTCGCGCTCCAGTCCATTTCCGTCTTTTCGCTGTTCCGATACACCTCGCATCCGCCTGTGTCAAAGTTCACCTGATAAATGCCCAGATAATCCACACTGAGCGCATGAAGTACATTATAACTGCGCTTTTGGAGCTCGCGGAACAGATTGCGCCTTTTCAGGGACGACACAATAAAATATGCCGCCGTCTGGAGCATATTCGACGCGTATTCCAACAATTTCACAGGCGGATTGTCCACCCCGTAAAAGCCGATAAACTTTTTTCCGTCATACAGCGGAACCACCACAAGAGAATGCACATTCTGTTCTTTCAGGCTCTCATATTGGAGCGGATCCGTTTCCCTGATCTCTTCCAGATCGCTGATGACGATATGTTTGCCAATGCTGAATTTCCGGTACCAGCTTGCACAAACCTCAGCGGGTACATTTTGAAGGTTCTCCTTTTCCGGCTCCACACCTTCGGCCACCCACTCATATGTATTATCGTCGCCTCCGGACTCGTTCTGCTCAAATATATAAATCCTTTCCCCGTTCAGCGCTTTTCCCAGATGCTCCATCAGCACTTCCAGCGACTGGTCCGGGGTTTCCTCCAGCAGGGCGACACGAAGCCCTTCATTGATAATGGTTTCCAGATTTTGAACGCTCTGCATTCCACTCTGCTGTCCTAAGCACTCCATTGCACTCCTCCATTATTTTTGTCATTTATGACTGCCTTTTTAAGTACTTTTCTCCTTGCCCTTCTCCTTTGAGAAAGGGCACCGGCTCCCGATACACTGGTTGTTATTATGTGAAAAATCGCACACGACCTCTTGTTTTTCCATTTTGATTCCAAAGTACTGCTCCACAAAATCAACCGCTGATAAAATGGAAAGAAACGAATCTCTTTTACAGCATCTGGGGCCTCCGATTTCCCCGATTCTGCCAAGCGATATCGATGTCATCTTATGGGATAAAGCAAAAGGTTCCTCCGCAAGAGGGGTGGATTTCGACAGGATGGAAACAAATATGCCAGAACTGATTCCCGCCCCGCAGGCGCCCCAAAAGCCGCACGCACCGCCCGGAACACTTTTTCCACGGTTACTCATTTCAAGCAGTGCATCCGGAAGATCCAGATCCCCACCGGCATTTTTATATGCCGTCAGAAGCGCGGCGCCTGCCATGACATGATGTTCCGGCCCGTGCATATGGCAAAACGGCTGGGACATCAGCTTTTTCATAATGCAGACCGGATCTTTGGATGTCTCCCCGAGACATAGTCCGATCATGTGATCCACTCCCTTTGTATGACATGCATTACAGACATAATGCCCCTTCACACATCTGGTTTTGCTGTTTTCCTTCTTATGACAAATGGCGCATTCCATAGGCGTATCCTTCTCCAAATACGCCAGCGGTGCGCTGCAAATCAAACATTCTTCGCTCATTTTATTCTCATAACCTCACTGCTGCGTCAGTAAAGAGCTTCCTGTATCATATCTTTTTTCTTCTCTCTGCTGTCTCTTTCTAACGATCAATTGATCAATGTTTGCACAATTATATCACTTAGTCATGCAGTTTTCTATCTTTTCTATGTTCTTCTTTTCATACATAGCATAATCTTAAAAAACCAAATAAAAATTGCAAACCGGACATTAATCTGCAATGCCGTGTTTACAATTCTCTGAGTGGATGACTCCACGATCCGCTTTCCTGTATTCGCCGGGCGTTGCATGAAACACTTCTTTGAATTTCCGGCAAAAGTAGCCGACATTTTCAAATCCGGTGTCACGGGCAATGGCGGAAACGCTGTTCTGCGTCGTCCCAAGCAGCTTCGCCGCCCGTTTTAACCTGTAATTCACAAGATAGCTGACAGGCGAGGTGTGAATATTCTTATGAAAAATGCCAAGCACGCTGCTTTTGCTGAGAGACACCGTTTCCGCGATATCATTAAGCGAGATCTGATGCGGATAATTTTTGTGAATGTATTGCAGCATAATCTGGAGCTGTGCCTGCGTCCGCACCGACGTCTGTGGGGAAGAAATTTTTTCTGTGAAATCCGTATTTTCATACAGCAGACGCCACAATTTCAAAAGCAGCTCCGCCGTTTGGAGCTCACATCCATTCCCGTTTTCCTGCACGTCAAACACGGCCAAAAGCGTGCGCAAAATCTCTCCCTGCACCGGATCATCTGCAGAAAAGATCTGGCACTCTGCCGTTTTGTCAAGAACAGGCTGCACATACTTCCGATAGATCAGACTCTCCTCCGGAGCAATCAGAGAGGGGGAAAATACAATGTTAGGAATAATAACGCTCTCCGCTGCCTCAAATCTGTGAATCACCTGAGAATTGATAAAGAGACCCGTTCCCGCTCCAAGGACATATCTCTCACTTCCGATCAGAAAATCCGCTGTCCCCTTTTGAATCAGGACAAATTCTACTTCCGGATGCCAGTGCCATTCGATGCAGTGAAAATCAAACTGCCAGATATCCTCCAGATAATACCGGAACGGATAGTCCTCGCTTCCATGGGGAACGGTTTCCCGCAGCGATTCATCGGTTACGATCCTGATGTGTCCCTCATGTGCCTGCATGATTCCGCCCAGCCTCCTCTCTATTTGTGAGATTGTGTAATAATATTGGGATATATTATATTGATATCCCCACATTCCTACTATATAATACAACTCATTACAGAAAGGAGCAATCACTGACATGACGAAAAATTATAAAAAAACACTGACCGCCTGCTATCTCGGTTTTATCACACAGGCAATCTGTGCCAACTTTGCACCGCTGCTATTCTTAACGTTTCACAATGTTTATCAGATCCCGTTAGGGCAGATCGCACTGATTTCCACCGTGTTCTTTCTGACCCAGCTTATTGTGGATGTCCTGTGTTCCTGTTTTGCAGACAGAATCGGCTACCGCAACTGCGTTGTGGCTTCGGAATTATGCGCGGCTGCAGGGCTGATCGGACTTGCCTTTCTGCCGGACCTTTTCTCCAATCCGCTGACCGGAATCATCGCAAGCGTCATTGTCTACGCCATCGGAAGCGGTCTGATTGAGGTACTGTGCAGTCCTATTGTGGAGGCCTGCCCCTTCGACAACAAAGAGGCGGTGATGAGCCTGCTGCACTCCTTTTACTGCTGGGGCTCTGTGGGTGTTATCCTTTTGTCCACCATCTTTTTTGCCGTTTTCGGTATCGACAGTTGGAAATGGCTGGCCTGTGTCTGGGCTGTCATTCCCCTCTGTAACATCTGGAACTTTGCCACCTGCCCGATTGCGCATACGACCGACGACGGCAAGGGAATGGGGACCGGCAGTCTGCTCCGGGTGCCGTTATTCTGGGTTTCCATCATTCTCATGGTGTGCGCCGGCGCTTCCGAACTGTCCATGGCGCAGTGGGCCTCCGCCTACACCGAATCGGCTCTCGGCTTCTCCAAGGCAATGGGAGATCTGGCCGGTCCCTGTATGTTTGCCATAACCATGGGAATCAGCCGCGTTATCTTCGGAAAGTACGGTGACAAACTGGATCTGATGCGGTTTATGATGGGATCGGGCGTTCTGTGCCTGAGCTGTTACATAGCGGCATCCATTTCCAGCAATCCGGTGATCGGCCTGATCGGCTGTATTCTGTGCGGCTTTTCCGTGGGCATCATGTGGCCCGGCACAATCAGCATCTGCTCCGGCAGACTCCCGGAAGGGGGAACGGCCATGTTCGCCCTGCTCGCCATGGCAGGCGATCTGGGCGGCGCGTTCGGCCCCAGTCTGGTGGGCAATATCACCCAGAATGCGGGCAATGATCTGCGAAAAGGAATGCTTGTGGGATGCGTTTTCCCGCTGGTACTGATACTATCACTCCTTCTGCTGAAAGGGATGCGAAAAAAGTAATCTGACAACTCTTAACTCCGCCATCGCCCCTTAATGTAAAACCGTAAATTGTGCAGGAGCTGTTTCAGAAAGCAGTCTGATATGCTCCTGCTCCCACAATGCGATTTCCTCTTCCGCAAGAGACGCGCCGATCGCCCTGCATATCTGTGCCTGCGGTTGTTTCTGAGCCTTCTCCACCAGCTACCATGCCGGAACCACTTCTTTGCATTTCGTTTTACCATAGATTTTCCTCCATTATACAGTTTTTTATGACTGAATACAAGAGGAATACGGTCTTAACCACCATACTCATTCCGCTCTGTCGCCAAAGTGCACAGCCAGCACACACCCCGCCGCAACCGCCAGCAAAGCTGCGCAGCCCGCCGGTGTAAACAGGTGCGCCTGCACGGCCGCAAACCGGGCCGTGATATACACCGTCAGATTTGCCACCGCATGAAAGACAACCGGAATGTAAAATTTCCCGCTTTTTTCATAAAGATACGCCATCAGCATTCCCAGACAGGAGCCGTACACGGCCTGCACAGGGTTTCCGTGAAAAGCCCCGAAGAGAAGTCCCGACGCAAAAATTCCGATGGCCGGATTGTATAAGCGGCGCAGACGGTTGTAGATCACACCACGAAAAACTACCTCCTCCGCCAGCGGAGAAATCAGACCGTAGAGAACAAGCCCCACCGCGAAAGCCACGCCGTACTGCTTGTCCGCCACCTCCTGATAACTCCGGGAACTTTCCGCAAACCCGGTCAGCGTAAGCAGCGCATTGAGACCCAGAGAGGCACTGAAAGCAAGAATCCCTGTTATGACAGTGATACATACCGCTGCCATAAAATGCTGCGTTTCCCCTCGCCCGCAAAGCTCTCTTCCAAGCATTGGTATAAGGGGGAGGATACCCGTCAGCATCCCCAGTCCTCCCATCACGCCTGTCACATTTTCGATCTGCGCCGCCATAAACTGTCCGTACACGCCGCCAAAGCTCTGCATCGTCACCCGGCACACAAAAATCAAAATCAGACAGGCCGCATTGTATGTCAGATAATATAACAGATAAGGAAATAATACCTCCCATACCTTTTGCAGAGACGTCTGCCGCCCGGTCTTCTCTTTTTCAATCATAGTTCTCCGTATCATTCTCCCATAAAATTTTCTTGACATTTTCCCGGCAAACTCCTATAGTAAAAAAAGCAGATGACATCTGCCGCGGCAAGAGCCGCATAATTGAATAACCTGCTAGGGGAGCTTATGCTGAGATTGAGCCTGTGTATACCGTCACGGGACTCTAACCCTCATCACCTGATGCGGTTAGCACCGCCGTAGGGAAGCACATGTAACTACTGCCTGACACAGCAGCTCTGTGTCCTGCCGTATTTACTGTTCCCCTCCTTGCTTATTCTAAGACAAAGGAGGATTTTTTTATGTTCTACAATGTTGTTGTCAATGACTGGGGCGAAACCACTTACGTCCCCACCACACCGGGCAAAGTGCTGTTAATGGTACTTCTGGCATTCCTGCTTGCCGGCGCCGTCACCTTCGCAAGGCGATATGCGGCCGGACAGAATCCTCAGTCCGGAGAAACCGCCGGAAAGGGCGGAAAGCTGACAGCCAAACAGCTCGTCTTCTGCGCCATGTCGATTGCGCTGGGCACCATTCTCTCGGAAATCAAAATCATCGACTTTCCATGGGGCGGTTCGGCCACGCTGCTGTCCATGCTCGTCATCTGTCTGCCGGGCTACCTTTTCGGTCTGGGAGCCGGGCTGATGACCAGTATTGCCTACGGCGTGCTGCAGCTTCTGATCAACCCTTATGTGTTGTTCCCCATGCAGCTTGTGCTGGACTATCTGCTCGCCTTCGGCGCGCTGGGACTCTCGGGTCTGTTCGCAGGCGCCAAAAAGGGCCTGCTCAAGGGGTATCTCGTCGGTATTCTTGGCCGCTATGTGTTCACGGTACTGTCCGGCTGGATTTTCTTCGCGGAATACGCCTGGGAAGGCTGGCCTGTGCTTCCCTATTCGCTGGTGTACAACGGTATCTACATCTTTGCGGAAGGCGCCATCACCACAGCGGTTCTTCTTGTGCCCGCCGTGAGCAACGGCATCGCCGCCGTCAAAAAGATGGCGCTGTCATAAACCGTCAGGCGGCATTTTGGCGCCGCACGCTTCTGTATAGAATAACCCCCACCTGTCTGACAGATGGGGGTTTTTGTTTCCCTATTCTCCAATCGTGCAGGGAATCCTATTTCCCCGTCCACTGCGCCAAAGGATCACTCCATTCCCGAAATCCCTCTACGCCGTCATAAACATCTCATATGCGCTGATCGCCTGCTGCATACGGTAATTGCTGACGCCATTCCCTGCTGCACCTGCATCAAATGCCGCCGTCTGTATATTCAGCGCATTTTCCACTGCCTTTTTCTCAGGCTGTACGGCATCCGCCGCATTCTCCCGGTTAAACTTCACCGCTGCGTTTTCCGTCTCCTGCGGTGCCGCAGTCTCCTCCTGCGCTTCCTCTGCCGGTTTCATAATTCTCGCCGCGCTGCTCCTGCCCCGCTGCATCTGCATCTCCAGCAT
Organism: uncultured Lachnospiraceae bacterium; assembly: GCA_949051815.1. GTDB lineage: Bacteria > Bacillota > Clostridia > Lachnospirales > Lachnospiraceae > UBA3282. The sequence continues at coordinate 41,610 of CARQVR010000010.1, read as the reverse complement.
ATCCTGAAAATTCAGGGTCTGTCCCTTTTTCAGCGGATTTTCATTTTCCACAAGTTCGCTGAAATCCGTCTTTTTGTCCAGCACGTTGTCCGAAATTCTGGACAGCCTGTTCATGCTGGCCGGGCCGATGGCATTTACATTATATACATAAGGCTGAAAACTGACTGCTCCGATCATCATCATTCATTCCCTCTCTGCCGATACCGTTTTTCGTTTCATCACATCCGGGATCGCTCCCGTTTTCTAAGAACTATCATAAAACTTCCGGCCCGGATTTACAAGCCCGAATTTACAAAATACACACAAAAAATGCACACCAAAAACTTCTGGAAAATTCCGGCTTCACCGCCGCGGATCATAACGCATACGGGCCGTCACCTCTCCCGCTCTGCAATCTCCACGTCCACCGCCTCCATTTCCTGCTTCATCATTTTGGCATTTTTATAGACCCTTGAAACGATCCAGACATTGGAAAGCCCGTCATAGATAAGGAAAAAGCCGATCAGCATGACCACCGTATCTATGGCTGCAAAGGGTCTGCACACCAGCAGTACGCCGAAACCCACCGTAAGCACACCTAAGATAAGGGCAACCCACCATCTGTCATACTTATCCCGCCAGAGCCCTGCTGCCTGCTGTAGGTTATGTAAACCATGTATCGCAATTACAATCCCCACGATAATCGGAATAATCGCCATCACTTTGTCGGGTTTTAACACAATCCAGACGCCCACAACCGCCAGCACAATGCCGAAAATCAGATTTGCCTGCGAGAACAGGCTGCCGTCCCTTGCGGTAAAATAATCGACCATCCGCATCGCGCCGGATAAGATTAAGACCACGCCGACGGCCGTGCAGACAATCCGCATGGACAGCCCGGGCCGGAACACGAGCACCAGACCGAGAATCACGCACAAGGCCGAAGAAATCACCACATTCGTCTTAATCTTTTTCAGTAAACTTTCCATCACTAAGCCCCTTTCTCTTTCTTCTCCAATGCTGTATCAGACGGTAACTGCCAAAGCCGAGACACGCGCCGACACAGTTTAGTAAAATATCATCCACATCAAAAGCGCCGAAAGCGCTGAAAAGCTGAAACATTTCGATCCCCAGCACGAACACAAAGGCGTTTAAAAGCATCACAAAAAAGCGCTCCCCCTCCTTTGCCACATAGGGAAAGAGAAACCCGAAGGGTACAAACACCAGCAGATTGCCCGCCAGATTTTCCACACTGTTCAGCTTATAAGAGTAGTCTATATACATTTTTATTGTTTTAAAAGGCTCAAAATTCGCCGTACCCAATCCCTCAAATATAACGTCCCTGCGCCACGCAGCCGCAATCATCAGAAGCTTCTCACAGGGATATTTGAAGATGATAACTTTTATGACAACTAAAATGTAGATAGCAAAAAAGAGTTTCCACCAGGTTCTTTTTTGCACGCGCGATCTCCCCGCCGTCTACTTATTATTTTTCTTATCCTTAAACTTTTTAATAATAAGCGGCTCTTCCAGCCTGATCCTGGATGCCTCCTGCATCTGTTCTCTGGCCGCTTTATCCTGCTTCGTCCCTTTTTGGTAAATATCTTTTGTCTCTCTCTCGTATGCCTCCACGACTGCCATATCATCGGGTCTGATCTTCCGGAAATGGTTAAATCCGGCCACCAGAATCCGCAGACTCTGTCTGGTCGTGTCAAACGCGCCCTCCTCATAAAGATTGACCACAATAATGCCCACAGGGACTGCCAGAATCATTCCAAGCACGCCCGCCACGCGATATCCGATGTAAAGTAAAAACAGAGTCGGTATGGCGTCCATTCCGATAGAGTCACCCACAATCTTCGGCTGGATGACCTGCCGCACAAGCTGCCCGATCAGCCATATGGCAATCAGACCGAACATCATCCGGTAGTTTTCCGACAACAACTCAATGACTGCCCACGGAACCATCACCGTACCCGTGCCGAATACCGGAAGGAAGTCTAAGACAGCGATGCCAAAAGCAACCAGAAAAGCGTAATCCACGCCCAGGATCATCAGTCCGATCACCAGCAGTATATAAATCCAGCACTCAATCTTAAACTGCGCCTTGAAATACCCCCCGACAGCATTCCGGAAACTCCTGCGGATGATATCCAGATGATACCGCACCGTAGCCGGGATAAACTTCTCCGCCGCTGATGCCATATACCCCTTATCCGCCACAAAAAAGTAAGCGGAGAGCAGACACATCACCACGGCAAGGAAAATATCCGGGATTTGCCTCGCCGCATTTCCCACCGCCTCAAAAGAAGGCAGCTCGAGCTTCCCCATCATATTGCTCATATAATTCCCCATTTCCAAAATTATATGATCAATTGTGGTCTGCATATCCGCCGGCATCCTGTCGTAGACGCCCTGCAGGTTTGCCCCCACCTTGCCAAGCTCTGCCAGAATGGTATTCCAGATATCAGGCAGCTCGTTAATAAAGGTAACGCCCTCTCTGATCAGCTTCACAATCAGCAGATAGACCAGAAGCACCACCACTGCCAGAACAGCCACAATCACCACCGCCGACATGGCTTTCCGCTTCACTTTCAGCCGCTCCTCAAAAAAACGCACCACGGGAGACGCGATCAGTGAAATGAGCCAGCCCAGGATAAAAGGCATAAAGAACCAGATACATCGCGGAAGAAGAAAAATACACAAAAGCACCACCGCCAGCGCGGTAAACAGATTCATGGTCACTTTCAGATAAAGTTTCAAAGCTCTTCTCATAGGCCTCCTCCGGATCCTCCTCTTTGTATTCCGATTCCCGTGTCCTTCGTAATCCTGCGCCCTCTACACTTCCGTATTCCCTGTCATACCGTCTAACAGTTCGTATATCTCTTCCCTTCCCTGCTTATTCAGTGAAGAATAAGCTATGACAATCGTGTCATCTACTACGTCAAGTGTGTCACAAATAAGTTTCAACTGCTTTGCCACCTGACTTCTCTTAATCTTATCCAGTTTTGTGGCAATGATAACAGGCTGATATCCCCGATCCAGAATCCAGTCATACATAATCCGGTCATTCTCCGAGGGCGCATGTCTGATATCCACCAGAAGAAACACGGCACGGATCTGCTTTGACTGATGCAGATAGTCCTCAATCAGCTTTCCCCACTGCGCCTTCACCTTTTCATTGGCGGTAGCGTAGCCGTAACCGGGCAGATCCACAAAATACATCTCGTTGTTGATATTATAGTAATTGATGGTCTGCGTCTTTCCCGGCGAGGAACTGGTGCGTGCCAGCGATTTCCGGTTCATCAGGCCGTTAATAAGGGAAGACTTCCCCACGTTGCTCTTACCGGCAAAAGCAAATTCCGGCAGCGTATGATCGGGAAGCCTGCTGGTAATTCCGCACACTGTCTCCAAATTTACATTTCTGATTACCATTTTTCCTTTTCTCCTCTGCTCCGGCGCTATCCCGCATCATATGCGCATACGCCGCGCGGCATTTTCTCATCTGGCGGGCGTCTCCTTCTGTGTCAGCAAAGCACGGCCGGCCACTTCCTCCATCGTCTCCACGAATACGATCTCCAGCCCTTCCCTGATCTCGTCTGAAATCTCCTCGATATCTTTCTCGTTTTCCTTCGGTACAAGGACGGTTTTGACCTCCGCCATCTTAGCCGCCAGTATCTTTTCCTTCAATCCGCCGATGGGCAGTACCCTGCCCCGCAAAGTGACTTCTCCGGTCATTGCCAGATCCGCACGCACGGGCGTATGCGTCACTGCCGACAGAAGCGCCGTCGCCATGGTGATTCCTGCGGAAGGGCCGTCCTTTGGCACCGCCCCCTCCGGAATATGAATATGAAAATCCTTCTTTTTATAAAAGTTTTCCGCCACCTGATACTTTCCGCTGACAGAGCGCACATAGCTCAGCGCCGTCCGCGCGGATTCTTTCATCACGTCTCCCATCTGACCAGTTAAGTCAATCTTCCCTTCCCCAGGCATGACATTAACCTCGATCTGGAGGGTATCCCCTCCCACGCTGGTCCACGCGAGACCCCTGACAACACCGACCTCCGGCTTTTCGTTGATTTTATCCTGCCGGTACTTCGGTTTCCCCAGATAATGTTCCAGATTCTCAGGCGTGATGTAAACCTCCTCAGTCAATTTCTGTCTCCGTCGTTCAAAGATCGCTCTTGCCTCTTTCCGGCAGACTGCGCCGATCTGACGCTCTAACCCTCTGACACCCGCCTCTCTCGTATAGAACCGCACAATATCCCGGATCGCCTCGTCGGAAAAGACAATCTCACCCTTCCTGATACCGTTCTTCCCAAACGCTTTCTTCACCAGATGTTCTCTGGCGATATGGAACTTTTCATTGGCGGTGTAGCTGTTCACCTCGATGATTTCCATGCGGTCAAGAAGCGGACGCGGTATGCCGTCACGGCTGTTCGCCGTAGCGATAAAGAGCACCTCCGACAGGTCAATGGGAATCTCCACATAGTGATCCCTGAACGCGCGGTTCTGCTCCGCGTCCAGTACCTCCAAAAGCGCGGACGCCGGATCCCCCTTATAATCGCTGCCCAGCTTGTCAATCTCATCTAAGAGCATCAGCGGATTTTTCACCCCCGCCTGCCTGATGGCCGCCACAATACGGCCCGGCATGGCTCCCACATAGGTTTTGCGGTGGCCTCTGATTTCCGCCTCGTCGCGCACGCCGCCGAGACAGATCCTCACATACTTCTTCTTAAGCGCCTCCGCCACACTTCTGGCCACAGAGGTCTTTCCCGTACCGGGCGGTCCCACCAGACAGATGATCTGGCTCCCCGCCTTGCCGGTAAGCATCCTGACGGCAAGAAATTCCAGCATCCGTTCCTTCACCTTTTCCAGCCCGTAATGCTGGTCGTCTAAGATTTTTTCCGCGCCTTCCAGATCTTTGCTGTCTCTGGACGCTTTATCCCAGGGAAGCTCCAGAAGCGTTTCGATATAAGCGCGTTCCACCGCGCTCTCCGAACCGCTGCCCGACACATTTTTATACCGTTTGATCTCCTTGCGGATTTTCTCCTTCACCTCTGGCTTCGCTTTCAGCTTCTCCGCCTCCGCCAGAAACTGCTCCACATCGGAGTCCGTATTGTTTTCTCCCAGCTCCTCCTTAATATACTGCATCTGTTCCCGCAGAATATAGTCCCGCTGGTTCTTATCAATGCGCTGCCTGATATTCTTCGCCAGATCGTTCTTAATGCGGATGACCTCCGCCTCTCTGGTCAGCATCCCCGTCAGAATGGAAAACCGCTCCCGCACCGATATGGCGCTCAGTATCTTCTGCTTATCGGACACCCCAAGCGGCAGATTGATGGTAATACTGTCCAGGAGCCTGCCAAGTTCCATGCCCTCCTCAATCTGATCCTGCACTGCCTTCCCCACCTTGGGAAAACAGGCGCCGTATGCTTCCAGCGCCTCCTTGACTGTTCTGGTCATAGCTTCCGCCGATATGTCGTCGAGACCGGTCCGGTCGTCCCCCTCATACGACACTTGTGTCACTAATCCGTTTGCCGTCTCGGAAAGCCCGCGAATGCGCGCTCTGGAAACACCCTCCACCAGCACACGCAAAATATGTTCGGGAAGTTTACTGACCTGTTTGATCAATGTAACAGTTCCCACGTCATAGATATCTTCCATCCCCGGATTTTCCCTGGCGGGATCTTTCTGGCTCACCACAAGAAGCCGCTGGTCTCCAAGCATCGCCTGCTCTACGGCAGCCATGGACGCTGCTCTGCTCAGATCAAAGTGAATCACCATGCCCGGCAGAATCGTAAGCCCCCGAAGCGTCACCGCAGGAAGGGTATCCTCCTGAAAAAGAGAAATCGCGCTCACTTCTCCCTTTTCGTTCTCCATTTGATTCCAGTTATCCATAAAATTACCTCTGCTTATCACAAATCGGGCGCAAACGCCGACACAGATTCCTATCGAGTCAGAAACGCCGCCAAGGTTCTGGCGACGCTCATTTGTTTCGGCTCATCCGACCTGGGCTGCGAAGCAGTCCTCCCAAGCGGTCTTGCCCGATTTGCTATTTTGCCTGCAATAATCTGTCACGATATCTGACAAGCGGCTTCTCCTCGCCGTCCACTGCCCTTTTTGTCAGAATACATTCCGCGATGTTGTCATCCGAAGGAATCTCGTACATCACGTCCATCATCACTTTCTCCACGATAGACCGCAGTCCTCTCGCGCCAGTCTTTCTTTCATGGGCGAGCTTCGCTATCTCAACCACCGCGTCGTCCTCCACAGAAAGCTTCACTTCATCAAATGCGAAGAGTTTCTTATACTGCTTGATCAGCGCATTCTTCGGCTCTTTCAGAATACGGACAAGCGCTTCCTGATCCAGTCCGTCCAGAGCCACCGTCACCGGCACGCGGCCGATAAACTCCGGAATCAGCCCGAACTTCATGAGATCCTGGGGCGTTGCCTCTTTCAAAATCGCGCCGATCTCCTTGCCGCTCTTCTCCGCCACCTGCGCGTTGAAACCGATGGAATGACGATCCAGACGCTCCTCGACAATCTTATCCAGCCCGTCAAAAGCGCCGCCGCAGATAAAGAGAATGTTTGACGTGTCGATCTGCAAAAGCTCCTGATGCGGATGCTTTCTGCCGCCCTGCGGCGGTACGCTTGCCACCGTTCCCTCGATGATCTTCAAAAGCGCCTGCTGGACGCCCTCACCCGAGACGTCTCGGGTAATGGACACGTTTTCGCCCTTTTTCGTAATCTTGTCAATCTCGTCGATATAGATAATCCCGTACTGCGCCCGTTCAATATCGTAATCCGCCGCCTGAATCAGTTTAAGAAGAATGTTCTCCACATCCTCGCCCACATAACCGGCCTCCGTCAAAGTCGTAGCGTCCGCAATCGCAAAGGGCACGTTTATGATTTTCGCCAGCGTCTGCGCCAGATACGTCTTACCGGAACCTGTGGGACCGATCATGATAATATTGCTTTTCTGCAGCTCTACCTCATCGTCGTCGTCCTTAGGAGCCATCACTCTCTTGTAGTGATTGTAGACAGAAACAGCCATCACCTTTTTGGCCTCTTCCTGACCGATCACATATTCGTCGAGGAAACTCTTGATCTCCACCGGCTTTAAGAGGTTAATTTCCATTTCCTCCACTTCCGGCTCGTCCTCATATTCCTCCTCTATGATATCCGCGCAGATATCCACGCATTCATCACAGATATAGACGCCGCCGGGACCGGCGATCATTTTCTTGACCTGATCCTGCGTCTTATTACAAAAAGAACATCTTACTTTTTCCTCAGAAATCTTCCCTGCCATTTTAGTCCTCATTCCGGAGCATTTATGCATTTGTGATGCTCCTTCACAAATTACCGATTGAAAAACGGGTGCACCGGCATCCCTTTTCAATCTAATCATTCCCGCATCGCTAAAAAAACTATGACTGCCCCTCTGTGCTGGCATGACTGGTAATAATGCGGTCAATCAGTCCGTAAGCAAGCGCCTCTTCCGCGCTTTTCCAGTTATCTCTCTCCGTGTCAGCCATGATCACTTCGAAATCCTGTCCCGTATTCTGCGCCATGATTCTGGCCATCTTTTCTTTCGTCGCAAGGATATGCTTCGCCGTGATCTCGATCTCGGTAGCCTGCCCCTGTGCGCCGCCTGCCGGCTGGTGTATCATAATCTCCGCATTGGGCAGAGCCATTCTCTTGCCCTTCGCGCCGCCCGCCAGAAGGAATGCACCCATACTGGCCGCCATGCCGATGCATACCGTGGACACATCACATTTGATAAACTGCATCGTATCGTAAATCGCCATACCTGCGGTAATCACACCGCCGGGGCTGTTAATGTAAAGGTTGATATCCTTTTCCGGATCCTCTGATTCCAGAAAGAGAAGCTGCGCCACGATCACGCTGGCGCTCGCGTCGTTTACCTCCTCGCCCAGAAAGATAATTCTCTCCTTCAAAAGTCTGGAATAAATATCGTAGGAACGCTCGCCCTTAGACGTCTGCTCAATGACATAAGGTATCAAAGCCATGTATTACACCTCCGTTAAACAATCCGTTTCTCTGTAACAGTTCCGCTATTAACATGGAACGGTTACGTCTATTTTGCCTTGCTCTCTTTGGCATTAGCCGCAATGAACTCAGCCGCTTTTCTGACAGCCAGATCCTGCATAATGCCCTTTTTCTCGCGTTCTCCCATAAGATCCCTGACTTTATCAATCTCCATCTGGTAAACTTCCGCCATGGTCTTTAACTCTTCCTCGTACTCTTCCTCGGCAGGCTCCAGCTTTTCTGCCTTCGCCACCGCCTCAAGCACAAGTCTGGAACGGATTCTCTCCTCCGCCTGGGGCTTCACCTGCTCTATCATCTGCTGGTAATTCGTGCCTGTAAACTGCAGATACTGCTCCATGGAAAGTCCCTGCATCGTAATCCGCTGCGCAAACTCATCCACCATCTGCTTCTGCTGCGTCTCAAGCATCGCCTCGGGAATCTCCATCTCGGAAGCCTCCACCGCTGCCTTCACAGCCGCATCTTCCTTCTCCCTCTTAGCATCCTTTATCTTCTGCTCTTCCAGATTTTTCTTTACATTCTCACGGTACTCCGCCAGCGTCTCAAACTCGGAAACATCGCTTGCGAACTCGTCGTTTAACTCGGGAAGTTCCCGCTCCTTAATCTCTTTTACCGTACATTTAAAGACCGCTTCCTTACCCTGCAGGTGCTCCGCCTGATAATCCTCGGGGAAAGTCACTTTCACCTCGGTCTCCTCACCGATCTTCGCGCCCACAAGCTGCTCCTCGAAGCCCGGAATGAACGCGCCGGAGCCGATGGTCAAAGGATAATTTTCTCCCTTGCCGCCCTCAAAAGCCTCGCCGTCCACAAATCCCTCGAAATCCAGCGTGGTCATATCGCCGTCCTTCACGGGGCGGTCTTCCACCGTGATATTTCTGGCATTGTTCTCCCGCTCTTTTTCAAGCTGCGCGTCAACTTCCTCATCGGTCACAGCCGTATCAATCTTGTCTACCTTTACGCCTTTGTACTTGCCCAGTTTCACCTCCGGCTTGAGCGCAACCGTAGCCGTGAAGACGAAAGGCTTGCCTGCCTCGATCCTGGTCACTTCGATCTGCGGGGAAGAAACGATCTCCTCCTCACACTCCTCTAACGCCTTGTCGTAAGCGTCGGGAATCAGAATGTTCGCCGCATCCTCAAAGAAGACCTCTTTGCCGTACATTTTCTCCACCACCTGGCGGGGCACCTTGCCCTTACGAAAACCCGGTATGCTGATTTTGCTCTTCTGCTTCTGATAAGCTTTCTCGATGGCCTTCTCAAACTCCTCCACGCCGGTCTCGATCGTCAGCTTCGCCATGTTCTTCTCTAATTTTTCCACCTGTAAACTCATGTTATGGGTTCCTCCTTCAATATCCTCTGTCAGCTTCTTTTACAGCCGTTTCTTTCATTCACGACTGCTTTCTTTTCATCTATCATAATGCCCATACGGGCTTCCAGCTACAGTCACCCACACATTATAGCACAGGGTTATTGAAAATGCCACATCTTTTTCGCGAATGAGAGAGGCATCCCGAATCGTTACTTTTCACACCCGCACCATGCACTTGCTGCATGGTGTCGGAGCCAGCGCCAAAATGCCGGTTTTGGGGCATTTTGTGTGCATCATCGTTGCAGTTCACACTGAATAATCGTAAATTAGTGCGAAATCCGGCGTGGGTGTGGATTGTAACCCCGAATCTGCTTATCCGCTCTGACTAAAACAGAGACAGAGCGGATAAGCACATGAAGACGCCCCGCCTGTGTCTTCACAAACGGGGCGCCTTCGTTTCTCTTTTGTTACTTCATCTGCTCTTCCTGCTTCTTGATCATTCTGCGAACCATCTCACCGCCGATGGAACCTGCCTCCTTGGAAGTCAGGTCGCCGTTGTAACCCTCTTTCAGGTTTACACCGAGCTCAGACGCAACCTCAGTTTTGAAACGATCCATAGCTGCCTTTGCCTCAGGAACTTCTACTCTATTGGTCTTGTTGCTTGCCATTTCTTTTCACCTCCGAAATACTTTGAATCTTTTGATTCTTTATCTATATTTGAGACAAGCGCATTCTCCGTGCGCCTGTCCGTCGGTATTGTCCGCCTGAAGCACACTTCGTTTGCCGCTTATCTTGATGTTAGTATGTTCGGATGAGATAAAATTATTATAGTATTTTTTTCCAGTTCGCTGAAAGCGCGATTTTTTGAATGGCGCGTGCCAAACAACCGTTTTATTTATACACGATCTTCGCCGCCATCGCCTCCGCCGCCTCTTTCCCCTGCAGCTTTTCCAGAATGGCAAGCCCGAAGGGAATCGCCGCGCCCATGCCGCGCCCCGTAATGATATTGCCGTCAATCACGGCAGGCTCCCTCTTCACCTCGGCGCCTTCCAACTGGCTCTCCATTTCCGGGAAGGAACATGCCTTCTTTCCTGTTAAATGTCCACGGTGTCCCAGAATCGAGGGCGCCGCGCAGATAGCCGCCACAGTCCTTCCGTCTTTCACGAAAGCATCCACCTGTGCCATCAGCGCCCCGCACGCCTCCAGATTCTTTGTTCCCGGCATACCGCCAGGAAGGACGATCACATCCGTCTCATCAAAATTTACTTCCGAAAGCGTCTTATCCATCGTCACTTCCACACCGTGGGAACTGGTGACGCGCCGCTCGTCCGTGACAGACACCATCGTGATCTCCTCTCCCGCGCGCCGAAGAATATCCACCACCGTCAACGCCTCGATCTCCTCATAGCCTGTTGCAAAAAAAATTGCTGTCCTGCTCATGTTTTCCTCCGTTCCGGGGCTTTCGTCCCTTCTTTTTATTCTTCCCTTTTTGGTTTTCTTTAACAGACGCTTCCATGCAATTTGACTTTCTTACATTATAACATATCAATTTTTCTATTTCATACCTCTGCAAACTGTTGCGCCCTGTCAATAAGCTCTTTCCTTGTCAAATTTTTTCATCGCATTTCCTGCCCCGCCGCATCAGCACAAATCCTGTCACATCCGCAAGCGCCCAGCCGATGGGAATCGCCCACCAGATCCCGTGCACGCCGATTCCCGGAACTGCTGCCAGCGCATAAGCCAGCGCAACACGCGTTCCAAGGGAGATCACCGTCAGCACGAGGGACACGCCCGGCCTGTTAACACCACGGAAATACCCGTACAACAGAAACAAAATACCGATACCGATATAAAAAGCGCCCTCAATCCGCAGATACTGCATACCGATCTCTATGATCTCCGTTTCCCCGGCATCCACAAAAATGAGCATCAAAAACCGTGCGAATGCAAACACCAGCACCGAAATCACTCCGCAGAAAACGGCGGAAACCGTCATCGCCTTCCCCGTTCCCTGCTTTACCCGCCCGTTCTTTCCCGCACCGAAGTTTTGCGAAATGAAAATCGAATAGGCGTTTCCAAACTCCTGCGCCGGCATATAGGCGAACGTATCAATTTTCACCGTGGCCGCAAAAGCCGCCATCACCGCAGGCCCGAAGCTGTTGACAAGACTCTGCACCATGAGAATGCCGAAGTTCATCACCGACTGCTGCATCCCCGTCATCAGAGAATACCCGCAGATTTCCCCAACCGGTTTCTCCTCCCGCAAAAAGCGGTTCAGAGAAAAGCGGTAGTACGGCTCCTTCTTCCACAGATATATGCCGAGTCCCAGACCGGAAACCGCCTGCGCGATCACCGTCGCCTCCGCCGCGCCGGAAAGTCCCCGCCCCAGACTGCACACAAAAAACAAATCCAGAACGATATTCAAAACCGAAGCTGCGCCGAGAAAGTACAGCGGCGCCACCGAATTGCCAAGGGCACGCAGCAAAAAAGCGAAGTAATTATATAGGAAGATAAAGAAAATGCCCCAGAAGACAACCGCCAGATATTCCCTTGTCATTTCATAAAGCGTTTCGGGCGTGCGAAGCAGCATGAGAATCGGGTCCATCAATCCCTGCGAGAGCGCGGTCAGCGCCGCCGCAAGCACACCGATCATCACGAATGCCGTCTGCGCGCAGATGCGCACTCTCTCCCTGTCTCCCTTCCCTATATAATAGGAAAAGACTGCACCGCTCCCCATACAAAGACCGATCAGCAGAGAGTTTAAAAATGTCATCAGCGCATACGACGAGCCAACCGCCGCCAGCGCGTCCGCACCCACAAATTTTCCCACCACCCATGTGTCCGCGATATTGTAGCACTGCTGCAGCAGATTCCCCAGAATCATCGGCGCCGCGAACACGAGCAGCGATTTTGTTACATTCCCTTTTGTCAAATCATGGTTCATCATATCTATTTTCCATTTTTTATTTATATGCTGCTGTCAGCAACGCTGTAATTATACCACACCACTGTCTGAATCACAATGAGACATCTGCTTCCTTATCCTTCTCTGTTCCGATGTCGGTATTGCCTATACTACACAGCTCTTGACATTTCATTTGCTGCCATGCTATTGTATTCATATCATTTACATTTGGTCTATATGGCTGTTTCAAGTCATATCTGTCACGGCATTTCGCCGGGAAATCCCATGTAAACGATTTATCGTATGTTTATCAGTTCCTTGGCAAACAAATAAGACTTTACACCTCTGTCAAATCCCTTTATAATAGAGACAATTAGTGAATACCTGTAAATAACTGTCTGCAAGGAGGGTGAAAGGATGTATGAGATGCCGTCTGATCTGCAATATAAGGATGAACTTAGAAAAGAGGAAATAAGAATTGAGAGCGAACTTGAAATGTTAGAAAAGAAGGAGTACGCGCAACTTGAGAAAAAACTGAAACGTGATTTGGAACGAGTACGCGAAAGCCTGCAGGACTAACCTCAGGAAAGTAATCGGATAACCCCAAAATCAAGGTGTAAGGTCTTATGTTGCGATAAGACCCTGCACCTTTCCTTTACGACTCAGCCGTGAGTTCCTCTGTATACCTGCATTTCGGAAAACCGGAGCATCCCCGGAACTGCTTTCCCTGACGTTCCCCTTTTCTTACTGTACGCATAACAAGCTTTTCGCCACACCTGGGACAGATTGGCTCCTCAGCCTTCGGCATCACCATAACAGCAGGGACAGGCTTTGAAAAATTATCCTGTGTCTTCTGTTGGATATTTTTAATATGCGCCATTTTCACGGCTCCATCCACCTGTGTAAGCGGATACAGTATTTCAAACAGTCTGTCAATCTTTTCCACCGATAACTGACTGCCTGTCTTCGCAATATTTTGTCGAATCACAGAAAGAAGGTTATAGCGATTAACAACATGATGCTCTTCACTATTCAACCTGATATTTTTCAGTGTGCACCGGTCACTGAATACGATATAAGAATAAAAAGGCAGTGTCTGATCCGCAAGGAATGTTTTCAGCCATTTCAGATGCCCTTTATTCTGTAAAACCGGATTAAAAAATTTATTCTTTTGCGAACGTCCTCTTCCCACAGGCAATGTCTGCGTCCAGTATTTTTGAGATTCTGTTCCAAAAATCCACCCGCTATAATTCTTGGATTCAAGCACATAAATACCTGATTCATGCAGTAGAACAACATCTAATTCCGTGGTTTCCCCATTCTCTTTCGGAATATACAAATTAAACAGGTACCGCCTGTAGCCATCAAGCGGCTTCAAATATTTATATGTATAAAATTCCCCCAAACGTCCCTTATCAAAAAGAACGCTCATATACGGATTTTTAGTCTGCTCATAATATTCTGTCTTTTTATACTGCCTGTTCTGTAATGCATATATTGCAAATATGGCAATAATAAAAAGAATCGCATATAAATACAACCACATAATCGTTTTCCCCTTTTACTCTAAATAATACATCCAAATTCTACAGATTTCACTTGAAGATATTATAACATATAACACACGGAAACTGACAAACTAATTTACCATAAACCTCTTCACTCTGTTTTTAACCAGCCCCCGCACACAGTCATTGACACACACATATGCACTTGTTACAATGATCTGTAAAAACACGAACCAAGGAGAAAATACAATGACAGAACGAGAAAAAATGTTAGCCGGACAGCTCTATGACTGCGGCGATCCCGAACTGCTGACACAGTGGCACAAGGCAAAGGATCTGGTGCGAAGCTACAACAGCTTACCCTCCGAAGACGCTGCGCAGAAGGATCGGATTTTAGGGGAACTTCTCGGCGGGAAAGGGAAAAACCTCTGGATCACCGCGCCGTTCTTTGCGGACTACGGCAATAACATCTATTTTGGAAACAACTGCGAAGTCAACATGAACTGCACCTTTTTGGATGACAATGAGATCCGCATCGGGGACAATGCCCTTATCGCCCCCAATGTCCAGATCTATACGGCTTTCCACCCGACAAACGCACTCGACCGCTTCGGGGAGCCAAAGGAAGACGGCTCTTTCGCTTTCTGTAAAACCCAGACAGCGCCGGTTACCATCGGGAATAACGTCTGGATCGGCGGCGGCGCCATCCTCATGCCCGGCGTTACCATCGGAAACAATGTGGTCATCGGCGCAGGAAGCGTCGTCACAAAAGATATCCCGGACAACTCCGTAGCCTATGGAAATCCCTGTCGGGTTATGAGAAAAAATAATTGATGGAAAAGGAGTCTCCTATGGAAATCGAACGCAAATTCACAGTTACAAACCTGCCGGTCAATCTGGAATCCTACCCCTGCCGCATCATCGAGCAGGCCTACCTGAACACTGACCCGGTTGTCAGAATCCGCAGGCAGGACGATTCCTTCTATCTGACTTACAAAGGAAAGGGCCTTCTCGCCAGAGAGGAGTACAATCTCCCCTTAAATGAGGCATCTTACTACCATCTGCGGGAAAAGGCAGACGGAAACATCATTTCAAAAAGACGCTATGTCATTCCCATCGACTGTCCACGGTTCGATCCGACATATCTGTCATCGGTAGAAACAGGCATTGACCAGATCAGTTTATGTGTGGAACTGGATATTTTCGAGCCGCCCTTCTCCCCTCTGGTAATCGCGGAAGTGGAGTTTCCGGACAAAGAAACGGCGGAAGCGTTCGTCCCTCTTGACTGGTTTAGTCAAGACGTTACAAACGATCCCGCCTATCATAATTCTAACCTGAGCCGCCAGACTTTTTGACGCTGTGCCTTTGTTTCCGCCGTCACTTTTTGCATGGCCCGGTTGATTCCCTCACCACAAGTTCCGCCGGAAAGACAATCTGCTGATGCTCCTTTCGTTCCCCGATCACATCAAGCAGCAGACGGATGGTCTTTTTCGCCATCTCCTCTACCGGCTGTTTGATCGTGGTCAGCTTCGGATTATAATACTCTCCCATCTCAATGCCGTCATACCCGGCCACCGAGATATCCTCCGGAATCCTTTTTCCGGCTTCGAGCACGGCACGGCAGACGCCGATAGCCAGAGAATCCGACACCGCGAAAATGGCCGTGATCTCTTCGCCGGATTCCAGAAGCTGTTTCGCCGTCAGGTAGCCGTTTTCCATGGAATAATGGTCGATATCCTCACGCACAAAACAGATCAGATTCTCCGGCGCCTCCAGTTTTCGCCTGGCGTAAGCCTCGCGGTATCCCTGCGTGCGCAAGCTGCCGATTGGCCCCGACCGCTCTGTAATCAGGGCAATCTTTCTGTGTCCAAGCCCCAGCAGATGCTCCGTCATTTTCTCACTCTCCAGCCTGTCATCTACCGCGATATTGGAAAAATCCGCTTTTCCTGACTGGTCTAATATGTTGACTCCTATAGTACTGAAAATAAAGGGCACCTTTAACTTCTCCAGCTTCTCCTCCGAGTGCTCAAACAGACCTCCCAAAAACACGATGCCCCTCAGCCTTTTTTCCTTCTCCAGCTCTAAGGCTACGTCGATTTCGTCCTCCTGTTCCTCCACATGGCGGAGAACCAGCGCATATCTGCTTCGCTGCGTCTCCTCCTCAATAATCTTGATCATGCTGCTGAACAGGGGATTCGTAATTCCCTTTACAAGCACCGCAATACATTTGGCGTCCGTTCTCTTCAAATTTCTGGCGCTGTTGTTTGGAATGAAACCAGCCCGGTCAATTACCTCCAGAATCATTTTTTTGGTATCCGGATTGATATCCGGGTGATTATTGATTGCCCGGGAGACCGTACTGACGCCCACACCGCACTCTTTTGCTATGTCCTTTATTGTAATTTCCGCCATCTGCATCCCCCGTCACACAGTTTACTTCCCCGCAAAACCGTCTTTCTGTCCTGATCGCCAGGCCGTCTTCCCTGTTTACGCTATTCTGTCAGGCCCTCTGAACCTTTTCTATGTCCTGTCAGGCCACACGGTTCTTTACGCTGCCCTGTCAGGCCGTCCGGACTTTTACCTCTGTCCCGACCAGTCTGTCCGGCCTTTATCTCACTCTGCCGTAGAGCTTTGCCATTTCCTTAATCCGTGCCGCCAGTTCGCCTGTAAACTGTCCGGGAAGCATCCGCCACTTCCAGTTTGTCCCAAGCGTAGAGGGCATATTGGTTCTGGCTTTTGTGCCAAGCCCCAGATAATCCTGCATCGGAATCACACAGGTATCGGAAACGCTGGCCATGGCCGCCCTGATAAACTCCCACTGGACGTCCTTTTTCGTCTTAATGTTCAGATATTTCTTTGCAAACGCCTTATCCTTGCGGTTCAGCTTCTCGTACCAGCCTATCGTCGTATCATTGTCGTGGGTTCCCGTGTAGACAATGCTGTTTGCCACATAATTGTGGGGGAGATAATCGCTCTCCTCTCTGGAATCAAAAGCAAACTGCAAAATCTTCATGCCGGGATATCCGGTCTTTTTCACCAGATTGATGACTGATTTGGTCAAGAATCCGAGATCCTCCGCAATCACCGCCTTTTTCCCAAGCACCGCCTTCATGGTCTGGAAGATATCGTAGCCGGGTCCCTTTTCCCAATGCCCGAACTCCGCCGTCTCGTCGCCAAAGGGGATGGAATAGTATTCGTCAAACCCTCTGAAATGATCGATCCGCACCACATCATAGAGCTTATAACAGTAGCCGATCCGCTTCATCCACCACTCATAATCCGTCTTTTTATGGTAATCCCAGCGGTAGAGCGGATTTCCCCACAACTGCCCCGTCGCGGAAAAAGCGTCCGGCGGGCAGCCCGCCACAGCCACAGGCGTCAGCGTCTCATCCAGTTGGAAAAGTTCCGGATTCGCCCATGTATCTGAACTGTCAAACGCCACATAAATGGGTATATCCCCGATAATCTCTATTTTCTTCCGGTTCGCATACGCTTTCAGCGCAAACCACTGTTTCGCAAAGAGATACTGCTGGAATTGGTAAAAAGCCACTTCCTCCGCATACTTTTCGGCGTATTTTGTCATCGCCTCCGGCTTGCGGAGCCTGATATCCTCATCCCACTCTGCCCAGCTCTTGCCGCCGAAAGCATTCTTCACCGCCATATATAAGGCGTAGTCCTTCAGCCAGTAGGCATTCTCCTCCACAAACGTCTGATACGCCCCGTCTTCCCCGATATGGCTGTTTTCAAACGCCGTCTTTAACACCTTAAACCGGGACAGGTATATCTTTTCATAATCAACATAAGCGTCATTATCCCCGAAATCATACTGTTCGCAGTCTTCCTGCGTCAGATAGCCGTCCCTGACCAAAGACTCCAAATCAATATAATAAGGATTTCCTGCAAAGGTGGAAAAAGACTGATAGGGAGAATCCCCATAGCCCGTGGGGCCAAGCGGCAGAATCTGCCAATACGACTGCCCCGCTTCTTCTAACAGATCAATAAAGGTATATGCCTCTTTGGAAAACGCGCCGATCCCATACTTTGACGGGATAGCGGAAACCGGCAGCAAAACACCGCTCCTTCTCATAACATCCACATGTCCTTTCCTGTCAACCATTCCGAATCCGTTCGGAAATCGATTTCTATAAGAATTTTACAATATTTTGTCAGATTTAGCAAGTTCGATCAGGGGTTTTCACCCCTGACCGATAAAAACTGGCATTAACCTTTCACTGCACCCGCAGCCACACCCTTGATGATGTACTTCTGGCAGCACAGGTAGAAAATGATCACAGGAATAATACTCATCAGGATCAGCGCCATCGTCGCGCCCAGATCCACCGTGCCGTAGCTTCCCTTCAAATACTGGATATGAATCGGGATTGTGCGGTATTTATTGATATCAAGCACCAATACCGGCAGCAGATAATCGTTCCACACCCACATGATTTCCAGAATGCCCACGGAAATCATCGTCGGCTTTAACATCGGTACAACCACCTGAAAGAAAATACGCACCGGCCCGCATCCGTCGATAGACGCCGCCTCCTCCACCTCCAGCGGAATCGCTTTCACAAATCCGACGAACATGAAAATTGCAAGCCCTGCGCCGAATCCCAGATATACAATCGAGATCGACAGCGGCGTGTTCAGATGCAGCTTATCCGCCGTCTTGGAGAGCGGGAACATCACCATCTGGAAGGGCACCACCATGGAGAACACGCACAGGAAGTAGACAACCTTACAGATCAGGGAGTTGACTCTCGCGATATACCAGGCCGCCATGGAGGTACACAGCAAAATCAAAAATGTGGAAAGTAACGTAATTTCAACGCTGTACAGCACGCTTTTCACAAAAGGATAGTTACCGAACGTCATTCCTTTTACAAAGTTACTGAAACCGGCGCTCATCTCCCCTGTGGGAAGCGCGAAGGTATCTGTTTTTACAAATGTATTCTGTTTAAACGAGTTAATCACTACTGCCAGCACAGGAAGTACATAGATGATGCTGACCACGGCCAATATCACGGAAAGAATGGTTTTTTGCCGGTTCGCGGCAGAAATTGTATTCTTGTTCATTACTGCTGCACCTCCCTCTTACGCGTATAGCTCAACTGAAGCAGTCCGAGTCCCGCCACCAGAATGAAGAAAACCACTGCCTTTGCCTGCGCCACACCCTGAGAAGTCGTGTTGGAACTGTAGAATGTATTATAAATATTGAGCGCCAGCATTTCTGTCGTCTTAACGGTCGTTCCGCCCGGCTGAATGATAAACGGCTGTCCGCCGGTCAGCGCCAGGTTCTGGTCAAACAGCTTGAAGCCGTTTGTCAGGGTAAGGAACATACAGATGGTAAAGGAGCTCATTACGTTAGGAATCGTCACCTTAAACAATGTCTGCATGGAAGTCGCGCCGTCGATGCGGGCCGCCTCCAGAATATCTCCGGGCACATTCTGCAGCCCTGCAACATAGATGATCATCATATAACCGATCTGCTGCCAGCACATGAGAATGATCAATCCCCAGAAACCGTATTTACTCTCTAACAGAATAGAAGTCTGATAACGGCCAAGGATGCCGTCAAAGATCATTGACCAGATGTAACCGAGTACGATACCGCCGATCAGGTTCGGCATAAAGAATACGGTACGGTACAGGTTACTTCCTTTAATCTCCAATGTCAGGATGTACGCCACGATAAATGCTAACACGTTGATAATGACAAGCGATACGATCGCAAACATCGCCGTGTACCAGAAGGCATGGCGGAAAGAAGCGTCCTGAAATGTCTTCACATAGTTGCCAAAGCCGATGAATTTCGCGTCAGAAATCAGGCGGAACTGGCACATAGACAGCCAGATGCCCTGAATGAATGGCCAGACAAATCCAATGATAAATGCGATAAGTACAGGACCCATAAAAAGGAATCCCCAGCGTTTCGTCGCCTTTTGAAGAGAATTTGTGGCGGTTATTTTCTTACTTTTCATGGTATCACCCCCAGATTATTTGCTAACTGATACGATCTCATTTGAAAAGGCGGGGCGGATAAGACCGCCCCGCCGCATAATTTACATATTGATTTTATTTTTGCCTGTTATGATTAGTTGTTCACTGCATTGTATTCTGCTGCCCAGCCGTCTACAAACGCCGTGCGCACGGTCTCCCAGTTTGCATCGGACTGATCTGCATTGTACTGGTTCAGAGCGCTTACCAGAGTAGCGCGATAGGAATCCACGTTAGGCTGGAAGTTGGTTGCCCAGTTCATTACATAGCATCCGTCGGATGTGTACTTGTCTGCTGCGGACAGGAATCCGTTGGTGGACTCTGCTGCAGACTTATAAGGCATAACGCCGAAGGTGTCTACTAACTTGCGGGAAGCGTCAGGATCGGTTACACACCAAACCATGAAGTCCATCGTAGCCTGCTGATCCTCTGCGGAAGCCTTGCTGTTGATTGCCCAGCAGTTCTCTGTACCACAGTTTAAACCTGCCTTTTCCTCGCCTGCAACGCCGCAGTAGTAAGGGATCATCGTAGCGTTCGGTACATCCGTCTTAACCGCTTCATATTCCCAGGAACCGTTTACGAAGAATGCTGCCTGACCTGTCTTGAACTCGTTCTCTGCGTCATGTCCGCCGGTAGCCAGCTCCTTCGGATCTGTCAGGCTGTTGTTGATGCAAAGGTCATACAGGTTCTTGAAGTTATCCAGATACTTGCCGGTGATGGTAGGCGGGCACTCTGTCCAGGTCGTTCCCTCCTGCTCGTAGTAGTACTCAAGGTTAGCCATATGTCCCGTAAATCTCCAGGAAGAAGAATCATCCATATCGGAGGAGGAGAAAGCGTCAAATCCAAGCTCGCCTGCGCGTGCGTGAATGTCCTCTGCCACCGCCTTTAAGCCGTCAAAATTCTTGATCTCGTCCATGGTGTGGCCTGCCTTCTCGATCAGGTCAGGATTTACGATGATGCCGTAGCACTCGTAGCAGTAACCGATGGAAACCAGCTTGCCTGTCTCATCATAAAGGTTGTAAGCGTCTGTGTTCAGCTCGTTTGCAATCGCTGTGCCGTTCAGATCCAGCGCGTAGTCTTTCCAGTCTTTCACGCCTGCCTGGTTACCGATGACAAACAGTGTCGGAGGCGCGGATTTATCCATTTCGGATAACAGTGTGGTGGAATAAGTGCCGGAAGCTGCGGTAACCACCTTCACCTCTACGCCAGTCTTAGCCGTGTAGTCTGCTGCCACTTCCTGTAATACTTCGTCGGACTCGGGTTTAAAGTTCAGCCAGTAAACCGAACCGCCGCCCGCTGCCGGAGCTGCTGCGGAATCATCTGCCGCAGGAGTCTCTGCCGCCGCACCATCCGCTGCGGGTGCCTCCGCCGCGCCGCCGTTGTCTGAACCGCCGCATCCGGCTAACATGGTAGTAATCATCGCTGCACAAAGCATTGTGCTGACAATTTTCTTTTTCATTGTTGTTTCCCTCTCCCTTTCAGTGATTAAATGATTGTTTGTGGTTTTGGAAACGATTACGGTAACGATTTCGGTATCGTCACCGGTAACGTTTCCGTTTGCTTGGTTTTAATATACCACCGTCTCGTCAATCTGACAAGAGGTATTTTTCATTTATTACCCATTTTTGCCATTTTATATAGAAACTATACGAGGCGTTTATGCATATTGCATAAGTTTCCCTTCTCAGATGTGTGATTTGAACCATAGACAGGTGAAAAATGAACGCTGCCGCAATTAAAAAAAAGAACAGCGGACGGGGAAATCCTTCCCTGCCCGCCGCATATACATAATCATTGCCTGCTTCGCAGAAATTCCAGAAACGCCGCCCCGGGAAGCGGCTTTGAGAAATAGTAACCCTGAATGTAATCAATCGACAGCTCTTCCATCGCCAGATACTGCTCTTCAGTCTCGATGCCTTCCGACACGATCTTGAGTTTCATGCCATGGATCATCTGCATCGCCGCATTCAGTACATATTTGGCCTTCTCATCCCGGAAAAAGGCCTGACTCATCTCACGGTCAAACTTCACGATTTCAACCGGCATATCCACGATATAATTCAGATTGGACTGCCCGGTGCCAAAGTCGTCTAATGAGAAACTCACCCCGTACTCCATCAGCCTGTGCATATTTTCCAAAAGCGTCTTTTTCGCCGCCATGGACGCGGATTCCGTGATCTCCAGATTGATATGGCGGGGATTGATCCGGTACTTCTCCATGATCCCCTTATAATCCTCCGCCAGATCCGGATAGCCGCACTGGACCACCGACAGGTTGACTTCTATATAATGGATCCCGTACTGCTCCAACTGCTCCTTCGTGAAAAAGCGGCATACTTTCTCAAACACGATTTCCCCGAGCTGTAATATCTTTCCGTTTGCCTCGGCCACAGAGATAAACGCGCCCGGCGGCACCAGATTGCCCTCCCGGTCCCGCATCCGTACCAAAGCCTCCGCGCTCACAAACTTTTTCTCTTCGGTGGAAAAAACCGGCTGGTAAAACACTTCGATCCGGTCTTCCTTCATGGCCTCGTCCAGCATCTGCTCCATGCGCTTTTCGTTCCGCATCTGCTCCACGAAGTCCGCATCCACTTCCTTAAAATTGGCTGCACTGGGATCGCTGCTTTTCCATCTGGCATACTGCATCAGATGCACCATCTCCTGATAGTCTGAAACCATGGCCGCATCCGGCATATAGGTGAACGCCGCCTGCGCCGTGCCGCCCACTTCCCTTCGTCCGTACTCCACAAAGCTTCTGACCTTGCCGACAGTGTCCTGCACATGCTCCCTGTCCTCAAAGATCATCCACACCTCATCGTCAGCCATTTTAAACACTCTGGTATTATTAAGCCTGGGCAGTCTCCTCGCAAAGGCTGCCATCACTGCCTGTTCCCTTGCTCCCTCGTCCGCCTGACTGGTACCCAGATTCCACCAGATGGACATGAGAGAAAACGGCTTCTCTTCATTGTAGAGCTTTCTCGCATAGAGCAGCAGGCCCTCCTGATTGTACAGACCCGTCACCCGGTCCGTCAGATATTCCGGATTCTCCAGCCGGAAAAAAATCACCAGAATGCCCAGCGCTCCCGCATACCCCATCAGCAGAAGCTCGTTATTTAAAAACTGTATGAAAGCGGCTCCGAACCATATCGCCATCCAGCACAGAATCACCTGACTTCTTCTGGCATTGGCCTGCTTCCGGTGGACAATCGTAAAAATAATATTGAAGACAACAAAGCCCCCTGCAAAAGCGTAAGTCGACAACACCGCCGGCCCTGCCGTGTACACCACCCGGCCCATCTTATAAATCCCGATCGGCAGACAGGCAATCACAATGCTTTCCACCAGCCAGACCGCGATTCCGGCTTCCGCCACTTTCCAAAACGTTCCCTGTCCTTCATATACATCCGAGCACTCGTACAGAAATCCCAAAAGCCCTACCAGCACCAGCGATATCAGATACAGCTTGCAGACCGCCAGCACAATTCCCCTGTGGTCCAGCAGCAGCCTGACTATCGCCCAGATAGAAAGCATGTCGCAGAACACGCAAAACAGCATACCAAATAAAAGCACCTGAAACATAATCTGGGTGCCCAGCTTAAGCGACTGATATCTCTTGTAAAACAGAAACATCGTCACAAGCAGAATAATTCCACACATCTGTGCCTGTATATTCATGTCAAAATGACTCCTTCTTGTTCATCATGGCAACCCCGACACTTAACGATATCAGATAATTGCCGTACATCCAATATGCTTCCAATTGACCGCATGAAGCATGGATTTTGCCCCTTATATATCGACAGCTCCACCGCGTCCCATTATAGCAGAAACGGAATCATCTCCCGAACCGACGAAAAAATCAGGTGGGGTTTTATCTCCGCGTTTTTCGCATCCTCCAAAGATGCCTCCCCGCTCAGAACAAGCACACTCTGTAATCCATGGTTTCTGCCCGCCGCTATATCCGTATACAACCGGTCTCCCACCATGGCTATGCGGCCTCTCTCCACATCGACCCTTGTAGTCAGGTACTCGATGATATCCTCATTCGGCTTGCCGATCACCCTGTCCGGATAGCGGAACGCCGATGCATTTATAAACGCGTGGATGGCCCCGGCGTCCGGGATAAAACCGTCCTCCGTAGGGCAGTTATAGTCCGGATGGGTGGCCAGATAAGGCAGTCCGGCACGCACGAAATCGCAGACCTTACACATTTTCCGATAGTCAAGCGAAGTGTCAAAAGCGGTCACTACCACGTCGGGGTTATCCTCCTCCAGCACGATGCCCGCCCGTAAAAATTCCTCCCGCAAAAGTGCGTTTCCCAGAAGAAATACCTTCTTTCCCGGAAAATGCCGTTTCAGGTAATAGATCGTGGCCTGTCCCGATGTGACGATTTTTTCCTCTCCCACGGACAGCCCCATCTTCTTAAGCTTCTCCACATAGACCGCCGCATTTTTGGAAGAGTTGTTGGTCACAAAGACATAGTTCCTCCCAGACGCTTCTATGCGCTCCAGAAACGCCACCGCGCCCTCAATCCACCTCTCTCCGAGATAAATGGTGCCGTCCATGTCAAGGGCAAAACATTTCACCTGCGAAAGGATGCCTTCCTGATCTTCGTTTACAACCGGAAACTTTGTCTGCATAAATGTACCTTCCTCACTTTACTCTACAGTCCCGTCCGGTCAGCTTTCGTCCGGACACGCTTCATTACCTACGCGCACATTATATCATCTACCCCTGTCTTCCGCAATACGAACGCCAGCGGCTCATTTCCGCTGACTCCTCCTGTCTGCTCTCTTCCGCTGACTTCCTGTCGGGTTCCTTTCACCGACTCCCTTTCCTTCTTCCGGCAGGGATGCTATACTTAATTAATAAGAAGCACGAATCCGATATCAGGTAATTGCGAAACTCTTCAAATCGCTGCTTTCATTGCGCAAATAGCATAATTATAAGCAGACCCTTGGAAAACGCCGGCACTTGGCGAGGTTTTTTCGAGCCTAGTACCGTTGCGTTTGGAACGGAGCGAAAGCGTGTCTGCGTTGATTATGCTATTTGTGCAGATTCAATAGCCTTAAAAGAGTTTCGCAAATACCTAAAATCCCATATCCGTGAAAGGAGCCTTACCTATGAAAGAAAAACTTTACACCATTCCCTTAAACGACGCCATGAACGCGCTGGACGAGTGCCCCTTCTGCTTTATCGAGCGCAATGTGGAACAGGATCTCTTAGATTTCGTCCTCGGCTCCGGCTCCTCCTACATGGAAAGCGATGTGCGGGAGCAGACCGATCAGGAAGGGTTTTGCAGAAATCATTTTAAGAAAATGTTTGACTATGGCAACACACTCGGAAACGCATGGATTCTGAAAACGCACTACCAGCGCATGAATCGGGAGCTCCATGAAAAAATAAAGAGTTTCGCTCCCGGCAAGACCTCTTTCAAGGATAAATTCAAAAAACAGACCGTGCGCACAAATCCCATCGGTATCTGGGCCGCTGAGAAAGATACATCCTGCTATATCTGCAAACGCTATGCGGACACTTATGAACGCTATCTGGACACCTTCTTTGTCATGTTCAAAAAGGATCCGGAATTTCGCACCAAAGTGAAGGAGAGCAAAGGCTTCTGCCTTCACCACTTCGGCGATCTCTGCGAGGCGGCGGACGGACGTCTGAATGATAAGGAGAAAAAAGATTTTTATGATATGGTCTTCCCTCTGATGGAAGAAAATATGGCGCGTCTTTCGGAGGACGTCTCATGGCTTGTGGAAAAATTCGACTACCGCAACAAGGACGCGGACTGGAAAAACTCAAAGGATGCCATCCAGCGCGGTATGCAGAAGTTAAAGGGCGGTTATCCCGCCGATCCGCCGTATCAGGCGAATAAATAGAAAAAAGGACAGACAATTTTTGGTCTGTCCTTATCACTTTATTTTCCTTTTCGGCTATTACATCGCATCCATAGAGCCGTCGCTCTCATCATCGTCGTCGAAAAACTCTTCCACTTTCTTCACGCTCCCGACGACCTTGTCTGTGGCCTCAGCCTTCGCCGCCTGAATGCCCTCTTTAAACTCTTCCTTCAACTCCTCTTTCACGCCGGTCTCCTCCGACTTGCCGAGGTCCAGATCCACATAATTCCGATCCGTTTCACTGTCATCCAGATCGTCGTCAAAATTATCGAAATCCTCATCGTCGTCAAAATCGTCATCCATCAGCGCGTCTCTGCCCTTAAGGTAATAGTACACGCCCCCCGCTACGGCGCCAAGAGCCGCTGTCATCATCAATAACTTACCGAATTTTTTTGCCATCAGTGTTCTCCTTTCACCGTATCAGTTCCTATTATTATTATATTAATACTATTTTGCGAAAATGAAAAGAGAATATGTATAAAAAAAGAGAAAACTTTCTGAAAACTTCATTTCAGATACTATATATTGTGGCGCAAAATTTTCTTGAAACTAGTTTTTCACAGATCATTGAATCCCGCGCGGCGATGTGCTATAGTTATAGTCGACCAAAAAGGTCAATTTATGTAGAATTGAGGAAGTTATGAACGAAAAATTTTTTGACTTGAAGAAGGAAAAACAGGACCGCATGATTAATGCCGCTTTGAAAGTTTTCTCTATCGGCGGCTATAAACATGCCAGTACAGACGATATTGTAGGTGAGGCCGGCATCAGCAAAGGACTCTTATTTCACTATTTCGGAAGTAAGCTTGGCCTGTACAGTTTCCTCTTTGACTACAGTGTACGTTTTATGAAGCTTGAATTGACCGGTGGCGTTTCCTCCACAGAACGGGATTACTTTGAGATCCGCCGGCAGATGGAGTATGCCAAAATGCAGGTGCTCAAAAATTATCCCTATATGCAGCAGTTCCTTGACCGCTGCCGTTTCGAGGACGTAAGCGAGGCTCTTATGGCGATAGAACGCCAGAAAAACGTACTGGGCGATATGCAGGCAGTGCTGAAAAACCAGAGCGACCGCTCTCTGTTTAAGAGTGAGGTCGACTACGAAAAGCTGGATCTGATGGTGACCTACACGCTTGACGGGCTGATGGACGTCCGTTTTCAGGACTCGTCCTTCCACCCGGATATGTTTTACGAGGAAATCTGCTCCTACCTGAATATGTTAA
Organism: uncultured Lachnospiraceae bacterium; assembly: GCA_949051815.1. Taxonomy (GTDB): domain Bacteria; phylum Bacillota; class Clostridia; order Lachnospirales; family Lachnospiraceae; genus UBA3282. Next base: position 14,713 of record CARQVR010000010.1, on the reverse strand, counting down.
AAACCCTTTCTTACCGCTGATAAAAACAACAAAAGCGGCGGGGCCGTACAACCGGCTCCGCCTTATTTATTTTTCTATGCACAGGGATCGTTTTCCCCGTTCTGCCGCGCCGTTACTTTCTGGACGCGGCATTCTTTTCCTTAATCTTCTTCACAATCATTTCCTTCACATCCCTCGCCTTATCCTTCATGCGGGGATTTGCGGTCTTGGAAGTGATAAGTCCGGTAATCAGACGGCTCGCCACATCATACTGCTCAAAACGCATCGCCGTCACGGAAATCAGGAAGTCCACCGTAGGCTCATCCATGCCGCACATGGGGAAGCTTTCCGCCTGTCTTGCAGCCAGAAATCCTTCCAGCGCGTTCCTTAAGAACTCTTCTTCCTCAGCCTGACACTGTTTCTTCTTCTCCTCGTATCCTTCCTCTTCCGGATCCAGATGCTCCGCCTGCCCTCTGAGAAGCCATGCCGTTTTCAGACAGATATACGCCTTCTCACTGGCCTTCGTCTGCTTGACAATCGCATTTGCCAGAGCCATCTTGTAACGCTCCAGCGCCTCGTCATAGGTGTATGTCTCCGCCGCCTCTTTCTGCGGTTTAAAGTTCGCCGAAATCGCCTTCTGGATGTTCTTCGCCTGAGGAGAAGTCAGGTACTTGAAAAATCTGCTCAGTGATGCATACCCACAGGACGGGCACATAATCACGTCATATTTTAAAAGATCAATCTGCTCATATCTGGGACGCAGATCGAGATCACTGCCTGCCAGCTTCGCCTTACCGATCTTCACGGTTCTCGCCTTAAACTCCCTGTCGCACAGCGGACATGTAAAAGATTTGTCAAAAAGGAAATCCTGCTCCTGCACCGTGTGCGCAGCCTGACCACCGCCTTCTCCGCCGCCCTCTTCCGCCTTCTTAGGCGCTTCATAGAGATCCATACTCTCCAGATTACTCAATCCAAACTGCTCTAACCCCGATAACAGTCCTGCCATTCGTTTTTCCTCCCCGAATTATTTTATATATGTTCCGCAGTGCACGCCCGGCTTGCGGGCATCCACATTCGTTCCCGCCCGCAGTGCACCGCTCGAAAACCTGCGGTTTCCTCGTCCCGCGGACGTTTGCTCTCGCCTTTCGCCCGCAGTGCACGCTCGAAAACCTGCGGTTATCTCGTCCCGCGGGCGTTTGCTCTCGCCTTTCGCCCGCAGTGCACGCTCGAAAACCTGCGGTTATCTCGTCCCGCGGGCGTTTGCTCTCGCCTTTCGCCCGCAGTGCACGCTCGAAAACCTGCGGTTTCCTCGCTCACGGGCATTCGCCCTATGCATCCGCAATCTGAAAAAACTGTCAGCAAGCTGCCGTTTTTTCATCTTACGTCTGCGCACTGCTCATTGCTTTCGTGTATATTTTACCCTAATTCTCCTGTTTCGGCAAGACGTAGGAGCTTTTAAGGGACACAATTCTGTTAAAAACAAGTTTTTCCGGACCGGAATCCCGGCAATCCACACAGAAAAACCCTTGCCGGACAAACTGAAAGCTCTCGTATGCCTTCGCATCCTTTACGGACGGCTCGATACGGCACTCCTTTAAAACGGTCAGAGAGTCTGGATTCAGGTTCAGGCTTCCGTCCTCATTGTAGACACCCTTTTCCTCGTCAATGATATTCTCGTAGAGTCTGACCTCCGCCTTCACGGACTCCGCCGCGGATACCCAGTGGATCGTGCCCTTGACCTTGCGGCCGTCTGGGCTGTTGCCTCCTCTGGATGCCGGATCGTAGGTGCAGTGCACCGCCGTCACATTTCCCGCCTCGTCCTTCTCGTAACTTTCGCACTTCACGAAGTAGGCACCCATAAGCCGGACTTCATTGCCCGGGAAAAGCCGGAAATACTTCTTCGGCGGCTCCTCCATGAAATCCTCTCTCTCGATATAAAGCTCTCTGCTAAAAGGCACCTCGCGGGAACCGAGCGATTCGTTCTCCGGATTATTCACCACGGGAAGCCACTCTGTTTCCCCTTCGGGATAGTTGTCGATAATCAGCTTAATCGGATCCGTCACCGCCATAATCCTTGGCCGTTTCATCTTCAAATCCTCTCTGATACAGTACTCAAGCATCGAGTACTCCGCCGAGGAATTGGCCTTGGACACACCGCACAGTTCCACAAAGAGACGAATCGACTCCGGTGTGAACCCGCGTCTTCTGAGCGCGGCGATGGACACAAGTCTGGGATCGTCCCAGCCGTCCACAATGCCGTCCTCCACCAGCTTCTTAATATATCTCTTGCCAGTGACCACATTGGTCAAATACATTTTCGCAAACTCAATCTGCTTCGGCGGATGGGGATACTCCAACTCCGCCACCACCCAGTTATAAAGCGGCCTGTGATCCTCAAATTCCAGCGTGCAAATAGAATGGGTAATTCCCTCAATCGCGTCCTCTATCGGATGCGCATAGTCATACATCGGATAAATGCACCATTTGTCTCCCGTATTCTGGTGCGACAGATGCGCCACGCGGTAAATGATCGGATCGCGCATGTTGATATTCGGCGAGGACATGTCTATTTTCGCGCGCAGGGTTTTCTCCCCGTCCGCGTACTTCCCTTCTTTCATCTCCTCAAAAAGCCGCAGATTCTCTTCCACGCTGCGGTTTCTGTTCGGATCGTCCCTGCCTGGCTCCGTCAGCGTTCCGCGATACTCGCGCATCTCCTCCGCCGTCAGATCAGACACATAGGCCTTTCCCTTTTTAATCAGTTTCAGCGCGCCCTCATACATCTGCTCAAAGTAGTCGGAGGCAAAGAAAAGACGATCCTCATAATCCGCTCCCAGCCACTTCACGTCAGCCTTGATCGACTCCACGAACTCACTCTTCTCCTTGGTCGGGTTCGTATCGTCAAAGCGCATATTAAACTTCCCGCCGTATGCGGATGCCAGCCCGTAATTAAGCAATATGCTCTTGGCATGTCCGATATGCAGATAACCGTTTGGTTCAGGCGGAAATCTGGTATGCACGGTGTCGTAAACGCCTTCCGCCAGATCCTTATCTATGATCTGCTCTATAAAGTTTTTGGATTCCACTGCTGCTGCCTCCTTTATAATCAAGCAGGGAGACCCTGCCCGTCGCGCGGCCCTTTTGCTGTGAAACAGCACTCTTCCTTATGCGGGCCTGTGCATCAAAAGGGCAAAACCCCACACTGTGGGATCTTGCCCTGTCCCTGACTCTGTGAAAATCAATCCTCTTCGTCTTCTACTGCGGCCGCAATTCCGGAAACGACTGCCGATACCACGGAAATCACCACAGGAATAATCACTACCACAAGAAAACCGCCCAATAATAAAATGCCCATAATCAAAATCCTCCTTAGCCGAAATATACACTCGACCACACATTAATAATTATACACATTTTTCCTGAAACTGCAAGTTTCTGCGCGTATTATCTTTATTTTCTGTCAGGCTCTCCCGCGTTCATATCCGTATACATATCCAGAAGCCCCACCGTCTCCGACGCCGGTCTGCCGTACATATGACAGCACGCGTGGGAAACGTTCTTTGCCTCCTCGCTCTCGCCGTCAAAGGTAACGCTCATCCGATACACGCCATGTTCAGACTCCGCATCCAGATGCCTCATGATCTCTTCAATCATTTCCTTGTCACTGCCTTCCATAACGTCCCCCTTTCATGCAGGCTTCGCATTTCCCGCATGGTTACCACCACATGCCGTACATCGATTCCAGCAGGTACTCGTAATCCCTGTATACCCTGTCAAATATTCCGTTCCACTCCTGTTCCGACAATTCAAAAAACGCTTTTTTCGGCTTCACATTCTGTTTTACTCTCTTTTTTAACGGCGACAGGCCGATATCACCCCTGACCAGCCAAAGCTCCTGATCCTCTGCGCTCATCAGAAACTCGTCAATTTCCAGCTCAAAGCCCTCTCCCTTTTTTATGTGGGATAAGCCGCCTGACGCCTGCCAGACAAACTCGAAGTCATTCGACACATCCTTCATGGAAATTTCCCCGTCAAAGCTGTTCTTTCTCCCGTCGCACTCCAGCTCACAGCCAAATCTCAGATTCTGCGTCTCCCCGTCCTGCGTAAAACTGTACTTGACATCTGATTCTGCCTGATAATCGTCCAGCTCCAGACTCTGCGTCGCCTGCCAGACGATTTCCGCCTCCTTCTTCCCGCGCAATTCGCTTTTCACGGTAAGTTTACCCTGCATCTTCTCTATGCTGCGCTTTTCACCCAGAAAATAAATGTCTCCGTAAACCTGTACCCTGCCGTCGCAAAGAGAAAGCGGCTCCTCCACACGGATGCTCTCAATCCGGTTCGCACCGTTTATCTCCAGAAGGAAGCTGACCCCGTCCCCGTTGGAGATCAGGTCAAAATAGCTCAATATCCCCATGGCATCCTCTCTGCCAACCTTGGAGAAATCCACATAATCAGTCAGAAACTGTCTGACAAGTTCATTGAAATACAGTTTGTCAAAACTGACCCGGTAAAGATCCTTTCCCGCCTTCTCTATGGTCATATGCCGCCTGCACTCTGCAATCTCATTCGCGTACTCTTTATAAAATGCCTTTCCCACGCCTTCCTGATCCCCGAAAATCCACATGTCAGGAAACAGGTCAATGGAAAAATCGTCTCCCTCCGCCTTCCAGAAAAAATCAGCCCACATGGAATGGTTATACTGATCGAGCACATTCTCGTTCTCAATATAGACATTCTCCAGATAAAGCTCCGGAATCGAAAAGCACAGATTCTCCTCATCCCCATACATTTCAATGCTGGCCAGCTCATAATTCATCACGCTTATGCTCGTGGCCGCCGCCATTTCCTTTTCCCGCCTGTCAATCTCACAGTCCGTATCCACGCCCAGCGTTATCTGCCCGAAATATGTATCTGTGGTGACGTTCATTTTGGTGTCCAGACACGCGCCGTCCTCCACAAGCATTCTTTTGATCTCATCCGCCCCGATTTTCTCCGCAAGCGGATTCTTCATTTCCTCCGCCTCCCGCATCAGATTCAGAAAGCCTTTCTTCATCTTATATGCCGCCGAATGCGTGTGATAAAACCACCCGCCCAAAACGGCCGGCAAAACCACAGCCGCCACACACACGATAATGATAAGCGCCTTCCTTTTGTGATCCTTCGGCGGCAGGTAGAGCTGCTCCGGCGGCCCGAAGGTGTTTCTGTTCTGATTTTGCGGCTGTAATCCGAAGCTGTCCATACGCAATCCCCTTTTTATATGTAATTCCAACAGTGCACACTCGAAAAACCTTCGGTTTTTCCCGTTCGCAGGCTTCGCCCTGTCAAAGCTTCCAGGGACAACCCCGCCTGCAGGCAGTCGTTTTCTCATTGCCATTTTGCACATTATATCATATCTGCGCCGAAAAAGAAACGCCCCGGCAAAAACCGGGGCGCACATTATGTTAATTTGTTATTTTGCTGCAGCGATCTCCGCTTTCAGAGCCTCTGTCAGCTTCGGAACGATCTTGTTCAGGTCGCCCACTACGCCGTAGTCAGCCACATCGAAGATCGGTGCATCCGCATCCTTGTTGATCGCAACGATGATGTCGGACTCTTCCATACCTGCCACGTGCTGGATCGCACCGGAGATACCGATCGCGAAGTACACGTTCGGACGAACGGTCTTACCTGTCTGACCAACCTGCAGATCCTTCGGCTTCCAGCCGGAATCCACAACCGCACGGGAGCAGCTTACGGTACCGCCAAGCACCTCTGCCAGATCCTCAAGAATCTTGAAGTTCTCAGGGCTTCCCACGCCACGGCCACCGGATACAAGAATCTTAGCATCCATGATATCCACGGTCTCAGCCACGGACTTCACGATGTCAAGAATCTCCACATACTTATTGTCAGGAGTAAAACCGGGATTGTACTCTTCCACGTTAGCCTTTGCACCCTTGATCGGCTCGATCTTCTGCATAACGCCCGCACGAACCGTAGCCATCTGAGGACGGTTGTAAGGACATGCGATGGTAGCGATGGTGTTGCCGCCGAATGCCGGACGGGTCATCAGAAGCTGGTTGTGAAGCTGTTCCTGACCGGGAACTGCCTGTAACGGGAAATCACCGATCTCGAGAACGGTACAGTCAGCCGTCAGACCGGTAGCCACTCTTGCAGATACTCTCGGGCCTAAATCTCTGCCGATAGCCGTAGCGCCTACCAGCATGATCTCGGGCTTATACTGATTGATCACGGATGACAGCGCATGTGCGTAAGGCTCTGTTCTGTAATCCTTTAACTCAGGATCGTCCACAACGATTACCTTGTCCGCGCCGTACTCAGCGAGCTGGTCTGCCAGTTCCTTCACACCGGAGCCGAGCAGAACCGCTGTAACATCTGTATTTAAATCTTTCGCGAGGTCTTTTGCTTTGCCAAGTAACTCAAATGCAATACTGCTGATCTCATTGTCTACCTGCTGCGCAAAGACATATACACCCTTGTATTCTTCTAAATTCATTTTATACCTCTTTCTGCGCACTCGTTTTACGCGTATTCTATAAGTTTCGTTCAGCCCACGCCCATACGCAAAACCGTGCCTACGGCACTCACACCAAGGCTGCGAAGCAGTTCTCGTGATCGAACTTGTTCGATCGGCTTATTGAACGGGCATTCCCTCAGACCAGCATCTGTCTGGCAAATTCGTGCAAGCATGATTTGTCTGACAGATTCGCTCTGGCTGAACTGTTAAATCACATGTTTAACTTTCAACTTGTCAACGATGTAGCTTACGGACTCGTCGGGATCAAGGGAAACCTTCTCGCCGGCGCCCTTTCTCACCTTGTCGGAAGCCTTCGCGATCTTGGTCGGGGAACCCTTAAGACCTAAGTTCGCATCATCAACATCCTTAAGATCCGCTCTGCCCCAAACGGTGATCTCCTGCTTATAAGCGTCGAAGATGCCGCCGGGTGTCATGTAACGAGGCTCATTCAACTCGGAAAGAGCAGTGATCAGGCAAGGCATTTTTGCCTTAACCACATGGTATCTGTCCTCATACTGACGCTCAACAACTACGCTGTCGCCCTCGATCTTGATATCCTGCGCATAAGAAATAACAGGAATGTCAAGATGCTCGGAAATCTGCGGGCCAACCTGTGCGGTATCGCCGTCGATTGCCTGACGTCCGGTAATGATCAGATCGTACTCCAGATTTCTGATCGCGCCTGCCAGTGTGGTGGAAGTCGCCCATGTATCAGCGCCGCCGAGCACTCTGTCTGTCACAAGTACGCCCTTGTCTGCGCCCATAGCCATAGCCTCGCGAAGAACTTCCTCCGCCTTGGGAAGACCCATCGTTACAACCGTCACCTCTGCACCGTACTGATCCTTTAATCTGAGCGCCGCCTCCAGACCTGCTTTATCATCAGGGTTCATGATGGTAAGCATAGCGCCTCTGTCAAGAGTTCCGTCAGGATTAAACTTAACACCGCCCGCGGTATCCGGAACCTGTTTCACACAAACCACAATTTTCATTGTATTTTTCTCCTTCTATTTTTATTGTCTATGCCGACTGTTTCGCAAACCGGCACTCGAAAATACTTCGTATCGTTTATTTCAGCAGAGCCCCGGAGATAACCATTCTCTGCACTTCGCTTGTGCCCTCGTAGATCTCCGTGATCTTTGCGTCACGCATCATGCGCTCAACATCGTATTCTCTGATGTAGCCGTAACCGCCGTGAAGCTGTACTGCCTTCGTGGTCACTTCCATAGCTACCTCTGCCGCATACAGTTTAGCCTTAGCCGCTTCTACGGAATATACCTTCTGGGTTGCCTTCGCCATAGCAGCCTTGTAAACAAGAAGCTGCGCTGCCTCAACCTTGGTGGACATGTCGGCAAGCTGGAACTGTGTGTTCTGGAATGCACCGATTGCTCTGCCGAACTGCTTTCTCTCCTTCACATAAGCGATGGTGTTGTCGAGAGCGCCCTCAGCCAGACCAAGCGCCTGGGAAGCGATACCGATACGGCCGCCATCCAGCGTATGCATAGCGATATTGAAGCCCTTGCCCTGCTGTCCAAGGAGATTCTCCTTCGGGATGCGGCAGTCGGTAAAGATCAGCTCGTAAGTGGAAGAACCACGGATACCCATCTTCTTCTCCTTCGTGCCGAAGGTGAAGCCGGGCGTTCCCTTCTCTACGATAAATGCGGAAATCTCTTTCTGCACACGGCCGCGCTTCTCAACCGTACCTGTGATTGCAAAAATAACATAAACGTCAGCTTCCTTACCGTTGGTGATAAAGCACTTGGAGCCGTTAAGCACCCACTCCTCACCGTCAAGTACAGCCTTGGTCTGCTGACCCTGCGCATCGGTACCTGCACCGGGCTCTGTCAGACCGAATGCGCCCAGCTTCTCACCCTTTGCAAGGGGAACCAGGTATTTCTGCTTCTGCTCTTCCGTACCGTAGGTCATGATCGGATCGCAGCACAGAGAGGTGTGTGCAGATACAATAACACCTGTTGTTCCACATACTTTAGAGAGTTCCTCTACGCACATAGCGTATGTAAGAGGATCACAGCCCTGTCCGCCGTACTCCTTGGGAACAGGAATGCCGAGAAAGCCTAACTTTGCCATCTTCTCAACAGTCTCTCTCGGGAAAACCTCTGTCTCGTCCACTTCCTGGGCAAGAGGTTTTACTTCTTTTTCAGCGAACTCTTTGAACAGAGCTCTCGCCATTTCATGTTCTTTGCTTAAAGTAAAATCCATGATCTTTTATTCCTCCATGTTTTATTTTATGATCTGCCTTTCTCACGATAAGCAGACTCAAAATGCTTCGCATTTTTCGTGCACGTTGCACCTTCAAACAGCACAAAGAAATGATTCCTGCCTGCAAGCAGTCAGAATCCTTTCTCTGTGCTATTCTCAGTCTGCTTATCGTGCCTATTTCGAATAGTCAAAGAAACCAACGCCGGTCTTTCTGCCGAGTTTCTTCTCCTCTACCATCTTCTTAAGAAGCGGCTGGGGCGCATACTTCTCGTCCTTGGTCTCGTTGTAAAGCACTTCCATGATTGCCAGGCAGATATCCAGACCGATCAGATCGCCAAGGTGCAGCGGACCCATAGGATGGGACGCACCAAGCTGCATAGCCACGTCGATATCCTCCGCGGAAGCGGTCCCTGCATCGAGAACACCGATCGCCTCGTTGATCATCGGGATCAGGATTCTGTTTACCACGAAGCCCGGAGCTTCCTTTACCTGTACAGGGGTCTTGCCGATCTCAGTTGCAATGGCTGTGATCTTATCTACCATTTCCTGAGGGGTATTCTCGCCTCTGATTACCTCTACCAGCTTCATTCTGTCAGCGGGGTTGAAGAAGTGCATACCGATCATCGGTCTGTCAAGGCCCTCACCGATCTTCGTGATGGAAAGGGAAGACGTGTTGCTCGCAAACATGCACTCCTTTTTCACGATACCCTGCAGCTCTTTGAAGATCGCCTGCTTGATCTCCATCTTCTCCAGAGCAACCTCAACGATCAGATCGCACTCACCGCAGATATTATTCAAACCTGTGGTGATCTTGCCCATGATCTCGTCAGCCTTCTCCTGCGTGATCTTCTCCTTGCTTACAAGGAAATTCATATTTTTCTGGATCTTCGCCTTGCCGCCCTCAGCGTACTCTTCCTTAATATCGCAAAGGCACACTTCGTAACCGTCTGTCATGGCAAATGCCTGTGCGATGCCGGAACCCATTGTCCCCGCGCCGATAATACCTACTTTCATTGTAAGTCCTCCTTATTATAAATTGATATATTTATTTAGTTCTTTCAAAAATCTTAGCAGTTCTTAAACGGCTCTTTCACTTTCTCCTTGTTCTTGTCAAGGAAGAAAGCCATACCATATTTCTGGTCTTCCGTCTCGAAGCAGTCACCGAAGAGCTTCTCCTCAATCACAATCGCTTCGTCCATGCCGGCCTCTAAACCGTCGTTGATCGCTTTCTTGCAGTTGCGAACCGCGATGGGCGCGTTCTTTGCAATGCCTGCCGCCATCTTCTCAGCCGCTGCCATCAGTTCAGCCTGCGGGTAAACCGCATTTACCAGACCGATCCGGAGAGCCTCGTCCGCCTTGATATTTCTCGCCGTGTAGATCATCTGCTTCGCCATGCCGGGACCGACGATTCTCGCCAGTCTCTGCGTGCCGCCAAAGCCGGGGGTAATGCCAAGACCCACCTCGGGCTGTCCGAACACCGCATTCTCAGAACAGATTCTGATGTCACAGCTCATGGAAATCTCGCAGCCGCCGCCAAGCGCAAAACCGTTCACCGCAGCGATCACGGGAATCGGGAATGTCTCTAACTTACGGAACACATCGTTGCCCTTCTTGCCGAAAGCCTCGCCCTCCGCCTTGGTAAGCGTGCTCATTTCGCCGATATCCGCGCCTGCCACAAAGGATTTCTCGCCTGCGCCCGTCAGGATCAGACATCTCACTTCATTTTGATCCACACCGTCAAGAACTTCATTCAGCTCGTCAAGTACAGTGGAATTTAATGCGTTTAACGCTTTCTCACGGTTGATCGTGATAGTTCCGACCTGCCCTTTCACTTCATATAATACAAATTCCATTGTATGTATCTCCTTCTTATTTTTTGCATTTTTGCAGAACAGCGAAACGCATCTCAATGCTGCGCTGATTGTGCAAATAGTATAACCATTAGCAGACCCTTGTAGAGCGTCAGCGCTTAACGAGGTTTCTCACGAGTTTAGCGCCTGCTACGCTCGGAATGGAGCGCAAGCGCGTCTGCGTTGGTTATGCTATTTGTACAATTTCAAAAACTCCGAATACGTTTCGCCATTCCCTTTTAGTCCATTTCTACGATGGTAGCACACCCCATACCGCCGCCGATACACAGCGTTGCAAGACCCTTCTTCGCACCCTTCGCCTCCATCTCGTGAAGCAGGGTTACAAGGATACGCGCGCCGGATGCGCCTACCGGATGGCCGAGCGCAATCGCGCCGCCGTTCGGGTTAAGCTGCTTGTCTACGTCGATGCCAAGCTCCTTGCCCACTGCAACGGACTGTGCCGCAAACGCCTCGTTCGCCTCGATGATGTCGAAATCCTCAATCTTGTAGCCGGCCTTCTCCATAACTTTCTTCGTTGCCGGAACAGGACCGATACCCATAACCTCGGGTCTGCAGCCCGCAAGCGCACCTGCTACGAAAGTAGCCATAGGCTTCACGCCAAGCTCCTTCGCCTTCTCCTCGCTCATCACAACGATGGCAGCCGCGCCGTCGTTGATGCCGGAAGCGTTTCCTGCTGTCACGAAGCCGTCGGGATTGATGGCACGGAGTTTCTGCAAGCCTTCAATGGTGGAACCCGGTCTCGGTCCCTCGTCAACCTTAAACTCAACCATTTCTTTTTTCTTCTTCACCATAACAGGCACGATCTCCTTGTCGAACGCGCCGCTCTTCTGTGCAGCCTCTGCCTTTGTCTGGCTCTTTAACGCAAACTCATCCAGCTCCTCGCGGGTAAGACCCCACTCTCTGCAGATGTTGTCCGCAGTCATAATCATATGGTAATTATTGAAAGCATCCCAGAGCGCATCGTTCACCATCGTGTCTACCAGCGTGCCGTTGTTCATTCTGTAGCCGTAACGTCCCTGCATAACCGCGTAGGGAGCCATGGACATGTTCTCCATACCGCCTGCAACCACGATGTCTGCGTCGCCCGCCTGAATCATCTGTGCAGCCATGTTCACACAGTTTAAGCCGGAACCGCAGACCACGTTGATGGTAACTGCCGGAACCTCATTGGGAAGCCCTGCTTTAATGGAGGCCTGGCGAGCCACGTTCTGACCCTGTCCTGCCTGAATGACACAGCCCATGTACACCTGATCTACCTTGTCAGGAGCAACGCCTGCTCTGCTTAACGCCTCCTTGATTACGATTGCTCCAAGTTCTGCTGCCGGTGTGGTGCTCAAGCCCCCGCCCATCGTGCCGATTGCCGTACGGCAGGCGCCTGCCAAAACAACTTTTTTTGCCATTTTCTTCTCCTCCATATTTGTAATATTTTTTTAGTGAAAAGCCCTGTATTCAAGGCTTGCCGACGATTGTTATTTTTTTGTCATTGTTCGCCGTTACTATTGTATCATAGGGTTTTCGTTTTTGCAATCCACTTTCCGGCAGACAGGCACCCCCCTTATTCAATAGAAAGAGATGCCTTCATTCCTGCCGCACAGGCTGACCAGCCTGCGTCTTTTTATATCTCAAACCGATCCATCATTTCCACCATCGTCTCCACCTGCGACTTCTGTTCCGTGCTGACAGCCGCCGTCTCCTCCGAAGTAGCCGAATTGTTGTCGACAGCGGAGGAAACCTGCGTGACATTCACATTCAGCTCCTGCATCCGCTGGGTGTCTCTCTTTAAGATCTGCTCGATCTGTCCCATCTTCTCAGTGGCTTCCTTTGCGTCGGACATTACCTTATTCATATTGGCCTCCGTCTCCTCCGCAATGGAAATACTCTTGTCCATCACCGAAACCGTAGTCTCAATCAGCTCTGTCGTCCTGCCTGCCGCATTCGCCGATTCATTGGCCAGATTTTTCACCTGCTCCGCCACGACGGCAAATCCTTTTCCGGCCTCGCCCGCTCTCGCCGCCTCAATCGCCGCATTCAGAGCCAGCAGATTTGTCTGGGATGCAATGTCCTCAATCGCCTCGATGATCGTGCCGATCTGCTCCGAACACCGGCCAATCTCCTGAATCGAACCCTTTAACTCCTGCAGATTTTCATTACCCTTCGCAAGCGTCGCGCCGGCTGATAAAGCCATGCTGGCAGACGCTTCCGCCTCGCGCGCGTTCACTTCCATACTCTTTGTCATGGCGTCAAAGGCTGTCATCAGCTCTGATACCTGCGCTGCCTGCAGCGTGCAGTTTTCCGCCAGATCCTGCGCCGCAAACGCAAGCTGCTCCGAACCGCTGTCAATCTGTCCCGAAACATTGCGGATCGTCCGGAGTGTTTCTCTCATCTTCTCCGCAATCTGCAAAAGCGACTCCTTGATCGACACAAACTCACCCACATATTCCTGTTCAATATGTATCCGGTAGTTTCCGTTCCCCATCTGTTCCAGCGTCTGGGTAATCTCCTGTATCATGCCAAGCAGGTTTTTCTTCATAAAAGCGATAGCGGCAACCATTTTTCCGACCTCGCTCTCATCCGCCTCCATATCAAGCTCCACATGAAATTCTCCGCCCGCAAGCACCGCCATCTGATCCGACACTTTTAAGATAGGCTCCAGCAGTTCTTTTTCCGAAAATCTGATCGTCCTGATGAACTCCTTCACAAGGTACAGGAAGGACAGCGCAAACAGAATTTCAATCAGATACTGGAAAATTTTCAGCCCTGTCTGCCTGTTTTCTTTTCTGTCCAGGATTTCACGAATTGTCTTATCCGTCTGCTCATTGATCTGATCTACCGAATTGCCATACTGTTCGCTGAACACACACGCCTGTGCCGCCTCAAGATCGCCAGCCTGCACATGTCCGATTGCTTCCTGTTCCAACGGCACGAGTTCGTTGGACATCGCGGCGATCCGGTTCAGGCTCGTCCACTCCTCTTCTTTGAGTCCGCAGTCCTCCAGCGCGGCAATCGCCTGCTCCCTGTTTTTATCCTCGTTCAGTTCCTTCATGTAGCCGTCATAATATCTCTGGTCCCCTGTGACAGCATAGGACTGTATGTCATAAGTCAGTGTCTTTGATGCGGTCCGATACTGGTTCAGAGCCACGGTTGTGTTGACCTGCGCGCTGAATATACCGGACATGCAAATGTTAAAAAAGATAAATCCGAGCAGCAGAACCGCTCCCACTGCCACGGAAATAAACGCCTGATGCACCAGTTTTTTTAACTGCGCCGCCTGACTCATTTTTGCTGATACTCCGTTTTCCTTTTTACCCATAATTCTTCTCCTACTAACCCGCCTCCAGTTACAAAAACATTTGTATAAAATACATTGCTTTATAATAAAGTATATCTGAATTTTTACTTACTTTCAACAATTTGTTTTGCTGTTTCGGGTTATTTTTCGTGCATTTTGCTAAAATCCTGATAGAACCGGCGTTTTTGTTCTCTCTCTGAACGCATCCGCCGCGGGATCTGTCATGGGCACGGCTCTCCTCCACTCTCTGGTATCTCCCACCTTTTGCACCTCGCTGCGGTTTTTGTAAAGAAATTTGGATAGTTCATAGCAGTCCACCCAGATTTCATTATTCCCTTCCTTCTGGGATTCATCAAAGATAAGCTGCAGTCCCCAGTGCAGATGCACGGTTTTGATATTGTTCACATTCTCCGTCGTGCTGTAACCGGTATGCCCCATATAGCCGATCACATCTCCCGCCGTCACCACGCCGCCCTCCTTAAGCCCCTCCGCATAGGGGTAATTCTGCCGCAGATGAGCATAATAATAGTAACGCTTCTTGTCAAAGCTGCGGATGCCGATGCGCCAGCCGCCGTACTGGTTCCAGCCAAGCGCCTCCACATAGCCGGATTCTACCGCGATGATCGGCGTGCCGATAGGAATAAAATATCAAATCTCTATATCTTGTATCATACCTGTCGACATAACACAAATAAATTCATTTAAATGGATTATTTTTTATAAATGTATTGTTTTTTTCCCTTTTTCGGTTATAATGACAATAAAATTATATATATTATATAATTAAAAAACCCAGATTATTCACGGCACAGCCGTGAAAATGGCTGAAAGCCAAATAGTTTC
>CARQVR010000009.1 GCA_949051815.1 uncultured Lachnospiraceae bacterium | reverse complement strand
CTGATCAGAAGAGGAACGGATGTATTAGGGGATGATACATATGCGGAGAAGATGCTGCCGATTATACTTGACTTAACCGGTCAGGTATATCGGACAGCCTTCGACGGAAGGTCGCTTGCCAACGAGTGCGAGAAGGGTGTGGTGGATGAAAACCGCATCTGGTGGGTGCAGGCGGAGGCGCTGGTGGGCTTTTTGAACGGATACCAGCTTGCGCCGGAGCACACGGAGTATCTGGAGGCGGCGAGAGCCGAGTGGGCGTTTATCAAGGCGCATGTGATCGATAAGCGGCCCGGTTCCGAGTGGTTCTGGGATGTGAATAAGGACGGGGAGTCCGTCAGCGGGAAACCGATTGTGGAGCCTTGGAAGTGCCCGTACCATAACGGGAGGATGTGTCTGGAAGTCATTAAAAGAAATATATTAGTGCAATGACAGGAAGAGAATGACTTTCAGACAGGGGATAAATAAAAGAAAAAGTGAAGAAAAAAGGAGGAAAAGGTGGGTATGTTGCATCCGCAGTATTACGTGGAATTAGAAAAATATGATAAGTTGATTACGAGAAAAAATGTAAAGTCCGACGACTACAATGGCATTTATGACAGGTATCAGTACCCAGTGCTGACAAGGGAGCATATTCCGCTGACCTGGCGGTATGACTTAAATCCGGAGACGAACCCTTACTTTATGGAGCGTCTTGGCGTCAACGCGGTGATGAACTCGGGGGCCATCGAGCTGGACGGGAAATATTATCTGGTGGCCAGAATCGAGGGAAATGACAGAAAATCTTTCTTCGGCGTGGCGGAGAGCGACAATGGGATCGACGGTTTTAAATTCCGGGATTATCCGATCCTTCTGCCGGACACCTGCCCGGAGGAGACGAACGTCTACGATATGCGCCTGACGAAACATGAGGACGGCTATATTTACGGCGTGTTCTGCTCCGAGAGCAAGGACACCACGGTGAACGACCTGTCCGCGGCTGTGGCGGCGGCCGGCATCGTGCGGACGAAGGATTTAAAGAACTGGGAGAGACTGCCCAATCTGGTGACGAAGCGTTCTCCCCAGCAGAGGAATGTGGTGCTGCATCCGGAATTTGTGGACGGTAAGTACGCGTTTTATACAAGGCCTATGGACGATTTTATTGAGACAGGGTCGGGCGGCGGCATCGGCTTCGGACTGTGCGACGATATCACCCACGCGGTGGTGGACGAGGAGAAGATGACCTCCATCCGCAGATACCATACCATCACAGAGGCGAAGAACGGTGCGGGCGCGCCGCCGATCCGGACAGACAAGGGCTGGATCCACATTGCCCACGGCGTGCGCAACACGGCGGCCGGTCTGCGCTATGTGATCTACGCGTTTGCGACGGATTTAAAGGATCCTTCCAGGGTGATCGCGGAGCCTTCCGGTATGCTGATCGGTCCCAGGAATTGGGAGCGGGTGGGCGATGTGTCCAACGTGGTGTTCACAAACGGCGCCATCGCAAAGGATAACGGCGAGGTGTATATCTATTATGCGGCCAGCGATACGAGAATGCATGTGGCGGCGACAACCATTGACAAGCTGACGGACTATGTGTTTAACACGCCGCAGGATCCTTACCGCTCGGTGGAGTGCGTGGCCCAGAGGTGTGAGTTTATTAAGAAAAACATAGATTTTCTGAACAGACAATAAAAGGAAAGTGCAGTTTGCGCTTCGGAATGGAGGAAGAGAAGATGAGCGAAGTAAAAATGATCAGCCCGGTTGTAAAGAATGTGCCCTGGCAGGAGAAGCCGGAGGGGCTTACGGGCGCACCGATCTGGAGATACAGTGAGAACCCGATTATTGGCAGAAACCCGGTGGAAGGGGTTGCCAGAATTTTTAACAGTGCGGTAATGCCTTACGGAGACGGGTTTATCGGCGTGTTCCGCGGGGAACAGACGAACGGCATCCCGTATATTTATCTGGGACACAGCGCGGATGCGATCCACTGGGAGTTTGAGAAGGAGAAGATTCCTTTTAAGGATGAGGACGGCAACGACTTTATGCCGGTATACGCATACGACCCCCGTCTGGTGAAGGTGGAGGACACCTACTATATTATCTGGTGTCAGGATTTTTACGGGGCTTCCATCGGTATGGCGAAGACCACGGATTTTAAGACGTTTACGAGAATTGAGAATCCCTTTATTCCCTTTAACAGAAACGCGGTGCTGTTCCCCAGAAAGATAAACGGCAAGTATATGCTCCTTAGCCGTCCTTCCGATTCCGGGCATACGCCTTTTGGCGATATCTTCTTAAGCGAAAGCCCGGATATGGTGTACTGGGGGAAACACAGACATGTAATGGGGAGAAGTTCCGAGTGGTGGGAGTCCGTCAAGATCGGCGGCGGTGCGGCGCCTATTGAAACCACGGAGGGCTGGCTTTTGTTCTACCACGGCGTGACCGGCACCTGCAACGGTCTGGTGTACTCCATCGGCGGCGCGATATTGGACATCGACAATCCGTCCAAAGTGCTGTACCGCTGTGAGAACTTCCTGCTGACCCCGGAGGAGTGGTACGAGGAGAGAGGCTTTGTTCCCAACGTGTGCTTCCCCTGCGCCACCATTCACGACTCTGAGAGCGGCAAGATCGCGCTCTACTATGGCTGCGCGGACAGCTATGTGGGGCTGGCGTTCACGAATCTTTCCGAGATCGTGGATTACATCAAGGAGCACAGCCACACCACAGAGTCCGATACGGAAATCGGGATCAGATAAAAGGATTCTGCGCGGGAAAACTGTCTGTGGGATCTGACGGTGCGGATCCGGAAAAACAGGAAAGTGAAATAGAAAAAGAGAAAGGCGTCGGCTTTCTGACTTTTCGAAAAGAAAAGTCGGGGAAAAGCCGGCGCTTTTTGGGTTGTGGAGAGAGGGAAACAGGAATTTTTGGAAGGCAGTCCGTTCTGAGATTTATGTGGACAAAACAGGACTGATTGCGGTGACGAATAAATATGTCAATACATTACAGCAGTACCTTTGTGTCAGCAGGCCGAGACGCTTTGGGAAATCTGTGGCGCTGTACATGCTTGCGGCCTATTACAGCAGAGGGTGCGACTCCGAAGAACTGTTTCATGGGTTTCAGATTGAAAAGGCGGAGACATTCAGGGAGCATCTGAATCAGTATGACGTGATCTTTTTGAATATGCAGCAGTTTTTGATCCGAGCGAAGATGCAGGAAGTCACGGAATATCTGGAACAGGCTGTTATGGAGGAAATCAGGGAAGAGTATGGAGAGTTGCTTTCAGAGCGGATTACGGGTCTTGCGGAGGCGCTTGAGAGGATATATGCGCGGACAGGCAGACAGTTTATCTTCCTGATCGATGAGTGGGACTGTGTGATGCGGGAGCGGCAGGAGTCGGAGGAAATGCAGAAGCAGTATCTCGACTTTCTGCGGAATCTCTTAAAGGATCAGGAGTATGTTGCGCTCGCCTATATGACGGGGATTTTGCCGGTAAAGAAGTACGGCATACATTCCGCTCTCAATATGTTCAAAGAGTATTCCATGACAGACCAGTTTGATCTGGAAGAATACACGGGATTTACGCAGGAAGAGGTAAAAGAACTATGCGGACGGTATGATATGGACTTTGTGCAGACCGGAAGCTGGTATGACGGTTATCAGTTTCGGCGGTCAGGACATATCTATAATCCGCGCTCTGTTGTGATGGCGATGCAGAATCGTGCCTTCTCCAATTACTGGACGACAACAGAAACCTATGAGGCGCTGAAAATTTATATGGACATGGATTTTGACGGACTGCGGACGGATGTTGTGCATATGCTCGGCGGGGGACGGGTAAAGGTGAACACGTACAGTTTCCGGAATGATATGCGAAATCTGGAGAATAAGGACGATGTGCTGACACTTTTGATTCATCTTGGCTATCTTGGCTATGACTGTGAGAGGGAAGAGGCCTTTATTCCCAACAAGGAGATTGTCAGGGAGTTTGAGAATGCCATGAGCGTGGGCGGCTGGCCGGAAATTATGCGCATTTTAAAGGCGTCGGAAAGGCTGCTTGAGGATACGCTGCGCGGCGGCGAGGAGCGTGTTGCCGGGGGGCTTGACAGGGCGCATACGGAGGCGGCGTCCATTCTTTCTTACAATGACGAAAATTCGTTGAGCTGTGCAGTCGGACTTGCGTACTACAGCGCGAGAAAGGATTACAGGATGGTCAGAGAGTTTCCCACCGGACGGGGCTTTGCGGATGTGGTGTTACTGCCTCTGCCCCATATAGACAGACCGGCCCTCGTGGTAGAACTGAAATACGACAAGACCGCGCAGGCGGCCATACAGCAGATCAAAGACCGGCAGTATACGCAGGCGCTGGAAGGGTATGTGGGGGACATTCTGCTTGTGGGGATCAATTATGATAAGGAAAACAAGACGCATGAGTGCGTGATAGAGCTGGTGGAAAAGAACGGTTGAATACAGTTTATTGCGATAGAAGAAAGAACAGTCAGGAGGAAACTCAGGGCTGTTTTTTTGTGCGCACAAGCAGAGTCGGAAAGTGTCGGCGAAAGGATGCCTGCTTGTATGCAGACTGCTTCTTGACAGATTTGCACGGGGGGGGGTAGAATGAAACGGAGTGAATCGCGCAATCCGGCGGGATACAAAATAGGAAGGAAACGAGAGGGAGAAAAAATGCAGTTCGCAAAAAAGAAGGGACACATAAGGCACAGACTGCTGGCGGGGTTATTCTGCATCAGCCTGCTTGCGGCGGATCTGGCGTCCGCGATGCCCGTATGGGCGAAGGAGCCTGTGGCGGAGGAACAGACGCAGGGCTTCGATGAAGGCGGAGCAGAGGAAACACAGGATTCTGACAATGAGAATAATGAGAATAAGGAAGAAACAGCGGAGAATCCGGGTGAAGACAACGGTGGGGATAAAGTGACGAATCCCGACGGGGAAGGTGGAGAAAACCAGACGCAGAATCCCGACGGGGAAAAAGCGGGGGAAGGCCAGGAGAGCCCGGATGACGAAAAGGGCGGAGATAGCACACAGAATCCCGGTGGCGGAGAAGAGGGGGACGACGCACAGAATCCCGGTGATGGAACGAACGGGGACGACGCACAGAATCCCGGTGATGGAACGAACGGGGACGACGCACAGAATCCCGGCGATGGAACGAACGGGGACGACGCACAGAATCCCGGCGATGAAACGGAC
Source organism: uncultured Lachnospiraceae bacterium (assembly GCA_949051815.1). Lineage (GTDB taxonomy): Bacteria > Bacillota > Clostridia > Lachnospirales > Lachnospiraceae > UBA3282. Next base: position 67,585 of record CARQVR010000009.1, on the reverse strand, counting down.
GGGGACAACACACAGAACCCGGATGAAGGAGACACGGAAACAGACGACCCGGAGGAAGAGCCGGGCGCTCCGGAAGAGGATGAGGCGCCGGAGGAAGAAGAAAGGGATTCCGTATCGGATAATTCCGTGTCGGAGAATACGCTGGAAGAACAGGAAGAGATGCGCGCATTGGCAGTGCCGGCGGACGCGGTCGACAGCGGCGCTTATGAGAATATCACATGGGTGGTCGATGCCGACGGGAAACTGACGGTGGAAGGCACGGGGGACTTTGCCAAGGTCGGTGGAGGAAGCAGTGCGCTTCCGCGAGGACCGTGGTGCAAAAATTTTAGCACAAAGTCTAAGATCAAGACCGCGGAGATTAAAGTGACCGGAATGACGGATGCTTCATGGATGTTTAGCGGTTGCTATAACTTAACAAAAATCAGTTTTACAGGATCCGATACCGGGTCTGTGACTGACATGTCCGGAATGTTTCAGGGATGTTACAAACTGGAAACTGTTGACTTGGGACAAAACTTTCATACGGGAAATGTAACGGATATGTCCAGCATGTTTAGTGGTTGTAGTGGTCTGAAAAATGCAGACGTAAGCGGTTTCAATACTTCAAGTGTGACAAATATGTCCGCCATGTTTTATGGGTGCACCAATTGGGGAGATATGAACTTAAGCGGCTGGGATACGGGAAAGACTACAGATATGCGATATATGTTTACAAACTGTGACTTTCATCAGATCGTGCTGGGCGGCAGTTTTACAACACATAGTGCTACGGATATGAGCTATATGTTCGCATGCAACAGTGATCCGGAAGGTTACGGGTGTCTTGTTGGTCCGGAAAGGCAGAATTTAACCGGGCTTGATCTGGCGTGGCTTGATCTGAGCAGTGCCATGACGATACAGGGTATCTTTGAGGGATGTAATGTGAGGGGGCTTGACTTTGGGAGACTGGATACGAGTGTTACGACAACACTTGGAGGATTATTCAGTACTTGTGATCTGACCGGAGTGGATTTTAGTAAATTGCGAACTGATACGATAACAGATATGAACCGTATGTTCGCCAACAGCAAAGGGGATATTGATCTGCGTACCCTTAATACGGAGCATGTGACAGACATGTCTCATATGTTTGCGAGTGTGGGAGGCGGTGGCATAGGCGGTTACAGGCAACCAATCTATCGTTTAACCAGTATTGATCTGAGTGGACTGGATACTTCAAATGTGACAAACATGGATTCCATGTTTAGAGTTCAGTCTGAGCTGACAAGCATTGATCTGGGCGGATTGGACACTTCAAAGGTAGAAAGTACGAACCGTATGTTTGAAGGGTGTAGTGGTCTGACACAGATTGACTTGAGCGGAGTGAACTTTGGGAATGTAACTACGATGGTCGGCATGTTTGCCGGGTGTAGCAGCTTGCAGGAGGTAAAACCGGGCAACCTTGGAACGGCTGAGCTGCATATGATCAAGGAAGACGGAGAAGATCCATATTTACCGGTAGCTGAAATGTTTTATAGCTGTAAGAGCCTGGAAATCCTGAACATGAGCAACTTTAATTATGAATATCTGGAGGATGGCTGGTCACAGCTTGCGCCGCTCTATAACTGTGAAAAGCTTACCATGCTCTACACGCCCTATAATGTAAAGATTAATATTGCCATTACAGGAGGCGACAATTATAAAGGGGACGAAGAGTGGTACATGGCTGACGGCACGAAGGTGGAAAAAAACTGCCTGCCGAAAAACCTCCCCTACAGCGTCCTGATCCAGAAGGGCAGCAAGCCCTCTGTTTCGACAGCGCGCATGGAAGTCTCCAAGAAGAAGACCCTTTACGGCTGTGGCGAGGCGATCGGGACGGACGACCTGACAGTCACCTGGTACGGGGCGGACGGCAGCGTCCGGAAGCTGGTGCAGTCAGACGGCCAGACGGACGGCTATACCACCAACGCAGCGTCCCTCTCTACAACGGAGCCGGGAACGTTGGAACTGATCGTGACTTACACGAAGGACGGGAAGACGCTGACGGGAAAGATCACGCTGACTGTGGCGCACATTCTGACCGCCGCAAATACAACCGTCACTCTCCCGACAGCAGCCTACACCTACGACGGAACGCCCAAAACGCCGGAACCGGCTGCGGTGACCTGCACGAAACCGTCGACGAACGGTACGGGAACAACGGTGACGCTCACGGAGGGCACGGACTATACCGTATCCTACCGCAATAATACAGATGCCTGCGAGCAGCCAGACAAGGACAGCGCCGCCCCCACAGTCATCATCAAAGGCACGGGCAGCTACAGCGGCACGGTTACGAAGACCTTTGCCATCGGCAAGGCGGCGGCTCCCGCCGGGGAGACGCGAAATGTTACGGCCGCACAGTGCACACAGGCACAGCAAAACAGGAAAATTGATCTGACAGGCAGCTTTAGAGCCTGCGGGAAAAAGACGGGCTATGAGATCACGCAGGTGGTGGATACGGACAGTATTTTCTCCAAAACACCCGTCACGGCGGACATTAAAAACGGCGTCCTTACCTATGGCACCAAGGCGGCGGAAGAAGGGAAAACGGCTTCCATAAAGATATCGGTGTCTTTCCGGAACTACAAGAACGCGGAATTGACCGTGAAAGTCACCATGGTGGCAAAGAAGGCAGCGGTTATCTCCGGAATCGTCATGCCGGACAGTGTGGTGTACAGCGGTACTCCCGTCTCTTACAACGGGAAAGCAGTGGTAAAAGCGGAGGACGGTACGGATATCACGGAGAAGGTTGCGCTCGTCTATCACTACAGCGGCACGATGGCGGACGGCACGGCATACCCCGTACAGGGCGGCGCGCCGGACGGGAATGCTGCGGAAAAGCCGCCCGCGGATGCAGGCAGCTACAGACTGACCATATTGGTCAAAGATGATGACCCGGACTATGCGGGAAGCGAAGAATACCCGTTCACGATCGCAAAGGCGGACGCCGTCGTGCGGGCAAATGATATGATTGTGCTGATGCAGGCGGGCGGCGGCACGGTTTCCGTGGGACAAAACGGCGTGGGTGAGTATGCCTTCGGGTATGAGACGGCGGGGCTTTTGAACGGAGACCGGCTGACGACAGGGCCGTCCTATACCGTCACGACGGACGAGGAAGGAAAAGACACCGTTACATCGATTGACATATCAAAGACGGGCGGGTATTATATCCATCCCTCGAAGGCGGATGCGGGGATGAACTACAGCCTTACATACAAGCCCGGTATACTGACGGTGTCGGAGGAACGGGTGGCGTACACCGTCACCTTTGACGGCATGGGATACTGTGACGGGTTCAGAAAGAGCGGTATCAAGTCGGGCGCGCTTCTGGAGCTTTCGGACAGCGAGCGGACGCCGGCCGCGAAAGAGCAGGGGCATGTGTTTGCGGGCTGGTACCGGGACAGGACTTTTGCCAAAGGAAAGGAATGGAATTTTGACACGGACACGGTGCAGTCTGATCTGACTCTGTATGCGTGCTGGCTGAGTGCGGCGGCGGAGGACGGAAACGGTCTGAAGCTGTGCGTGCAGGAGATTCCGGACCGGTTTTATACGGGAAGCGCACAAAAACCGGCGGTGACCGTGTATGACAGCGACGGAAAAACCCTCCTGAAATCCGGTAAGGACTATACGGTGAAATATGTCAACAATACGAATGCAGCGGCGGTCGGTGAAGACGGAAAACCGACGGCGGCAGGCGGTACTGCCAGCGTTGTAAACCCGGGGAAGGCCAATGAAACAATAACGGATGTAATCGGACATTTCAGTAAGGACTGTCCCTATGTGGTGATTACCGGCAAAGGAAATTATGCGGAGACGATTTACCGGAATTTTATGATACTTCCGGCACAGATATCCGCAGCGGATGGGAACAAAGCGGAGTCTGGGGGCACAGTGGGACAGCAGGGCGATACGCCCCTTTCAGCGGGATTTACCCTGAAATACACGGATCAGCTCGTGGCGAACGGAAAGAAAGAGCAGAAGCCTTTCGGTTCCATAAAGTATAAGAAAGCGATGAAAGCGGGGACAGACTTTACCGTGTCGCTTGGCGCACAGGAAGCCCGTGATGGGGCAGGAAATGCCGTGCCCGACTGGAAGGCGGAGGGAACGCTGAATGCAGGAAAGCAATATACGCTGCCTGCGATCCCCAAGGGTTACAGCGGCGTTTTCACCCTGACGGTCACGGGGAAAGGCAATTATGCGGGGACAGTCAGACGGAAAGTGTATGTGTCCGAAAAGCAGAAGCTGATGAAGAACGCCACCATTACCCTTGGCAAAAACCAGAAGACGTTTGCCTACACGGGGCAGGACGTGATGCTGACGCCCGGATATTACGATGCCGCGACAAAGAAAAACTATAAGGTGACGGCAGCAGGTACGGTAAGCGGTACAGCGGAGGAGAATGCAAATGATATGTTCCTTGTGAAAGCCGGGAAGAACGGAAAGGCTGGCGGGGAAGGTCTGGTCTGGGGAAGGGATTACACCATAGACTACGCTGGCACGAACCGCGCGGCGGGTACGGCGACCATGACCCTTACGGGGATAAACGGCTATGTGGGCACGAAGAGCGTCACCTTCAAGATCACGGGCGCGAAGTTTGCGGCGAATACCGTTGACGTGAAGGCATATGACAGCGCGAAACCGGGTGAGCCGCAGACAGACGCTTTCCGGGCATCCATGTCCTATACCGGGAAGGCGGTGACACAGAACAAAGTCATACTGACGACGAAGGTGACAAAGAGTAATCCGACGGCGAAGGAATTTAATTACGGCGAACATTACACCATCAGTTATAAGAACAATGTAAAGAAGGGCACCGCCACCATGACCTTCACGGCGAAGCCCGCGTCCGGCTATACCGGCAGCTTCAGGAAGACCTTCAGGATCACGGCACAGGAACTGTCGAAGGACAGGCTTACCGTGGCGGCGCCGGGAGGAAGCGGCGGTAGCAGCGCGGCGGTGAAGACTGGAAGCGACGGGGCAGAGGCGGTTTACGGCAAGAATGGCGCGAAGCTTTCCTTTGTGGTCACAAACGAAGCGGGAGCGGTGTTGCGTGAGGGCACGGATTACACGGTAAAATATAAGAACAACAACGCGGTAACTACAGCGCAGACGGCTGAGAACAAGAGACCCCTTATGACGGTAACGGGAAAAGGCAACTACGCGGGAAAAGTGGAAGTGTCCTTTGCGGTCATACCGGCTTCGCTGAAGACAGTGATTGCGGATCAGACTGTAAGCGTATCGTGCGCGCAGGTGCAGCGGAAAAACGGCATGAAGTTCAAGGATTTCAAGTTTAAGCTTGTGGAAGGAAAGAAAACCCTCAGCATGGGCGAGACGAAGGATTATGTCATCGACGAGACGAAGTGCACGCCGGAGATCATTCAGGCTTACGCGGATGCGCTGGCGGCTTCGGATGCGTCCACAGGCGCCGCTTCCGCCGGAACGCCGCTTCCGCCGGAGCCCGTGGTGAAGGTGACGGGAAAGGGCGGTTACGCCGGAGGACAGACAGCGGATCAGTCCGTAGAAGTTCCGCTTGGGAAATACATTTACGCCGATAAACTGGTCACAGCAAATCTGTATGTGGTGGTGTCCGAAGGAAGCGGGCAAAACATATATACAGGCGGACAGGTCAAACCGGATGTGGCGGTATATTATGGAGAGAAAGCGGCAGTCGCTGCGGCGAAGAAGGATAAAGTGAAGGATGAGGCGACGGCACAGGGCGGTAAATATAAGCTCACGAAGCTGGCGGCGGATACCGATTATACGTTAAGCTATGGTGCGAACACTGCCTCTGGCAAAAACAAAGGCAGCGTGACAGTCACCGGAGCAGGAAAATACGGAGGCAGTGTGACGGTCAGGTTTACGATTGAGAAGAAGGCGATTTATAAACAGGATTAAATAGCGCAGAGAGCGGGAAGAGAACGACAGAGCCCTTCGGCGTAAAAGGATCGTAAAGAAGAACCGGGAGCATTCCATATGGCGGGATGCCCCGGTTTTTTTAGATTGTGGAAAGGGGCAAAAGGGGCTGTCATATATAAAAGTAAGAAAGTTTTGGAAAGCGCTGGGGATGGTACGGGAATGCCGCTTTCGCATAATCTATAACATAGGCGAATTTGATGCAAGGCTGTGAAGGAGAAGGGGATTATGGCGATCGGATACTTGACTATGCAGGCGAGAACTGCCCACGATGCATTGCCGCTTAGCGGTGTAAAGGTCACGGTTTTGGACGATGAACAGAACCGGATTTACGAGCTGACGACGGACGAAAACGGCGAGACGAGAAGAGTGTCGCTTGAAACGATGGACAAAAGCTATTCGCAGAACGAAAATTTTACGGGTACGCCCTATGTGGCGTATAACGTGTCTGCACAGGCGGAAGGATTTGAACCGGTATATGTCTCTGATATTCCGGTGTTCGACGGTGAATCGGCCCGTCTTCCGCTTGTTCTCATCCCGATGCAGGGACGGGAGAGGAACGGGATGCAGACGGAAATCATGGTGGGCGCGCCTGCGGTATCCATGGAGGGGGAGCGGGAACCGGCCGGCTTTTTTCAGAGCGGGGAGTCCGGGCAGGTATTGCGCCAGGTCGTTATTCCGAATCCGATCACGGTACATTTGGGGACGCCGGATGCCTATGCTTCCAACGTGCAGGTGTCCTTTCCGGACTATGTGAAAAATGTGGCAAGCAGCGAGATCTATCCGACCTGGCCGGAGAATGCGTTGCGGGCGAACATCTACGCCATTATCACCTTTGCGCTGAACCGGATTTACACGGAATGGTACCGGGCGAAAGGATATCCGTTTGATATTACGAACAGCACCGCATACGATCAGGCTTTTATTTACGGCAGGCCCATCTACGATTCCATTAGCAGGATTGCAGACGAGATCTTCAACGAGTATGTCCGCAGACAGGGGCAGCAGGCGCCCTATTTCACATCCTTTTGCAACGGCACGACGACGACCTGCAGAGGATTGTCCCAGTGGGGGACGGTGACGCTGGCAGATCAGGGCTACACGCCGCTGCGGATCCTGCGGTACTATTATCCGGACGACGTGGAGATCGCGGAAACGAATGCGATAACGAATATGATCACTTCCTATCCGGGGACGCCTCTCAGGGTGGGGAGCACAGGCTTGGACGTGCAGACGATCCAGACCTGGCTGAAACGGATCAGGCGCAACTATCCGGCCATACCGGTAATCACCGATGCAGCGGGAACCTTTGGGGACAGTACACGGGCGGCGGTCGTGAAATTTCAGAGTGTTTTCGGGCTGACGCCTGACGGGATTGTGGGAAAATCCACCTGGTATAAGCTGTCCAGTCTGTACACGGCGGTCACAAGGCTTGCGGAGCTGAACAGCGAGGGAACCAATCTGGGAATCGGAACGGTGCCGCCGTCTTCTGTGCTCAGACAGGGAGCAAGAGGACAGGACGTGATTACGTTACAGTATCTGCTGGATGTCATTTCCGAGTACTATCCGGACATCCCGGCTGTGACGCAGGACGGCATTTTCGGTGCGGGGACAAAACAGGCGGTGACTGCTTTCCAGAAGAGAATGGGGCTTTCCGCGGACGGCATTGTGGGTCCTGCCACATGGAATGCGCTGTACAGAACTTATCAGGGAATCGGACAGAATGTGCCTGCGCCGGACCCTGATCCGGGACCGGACGCGGGCGGCAGCTTTTTCACTTATACCGTGCGTTCCGGAGATACGCTCTGGCTTCTGGCAAACCGCTTCGGCACCACGGTGGACGCCATCAGACGGATGAACGGGCTGACAAGCGATAATCTCCGGATCGGGCAGGTACTGCGGATTCCGTCCGAACAGCCGTCGGGATATTTTAACTATACCGTGCGCTCCGGAGATACGCTGTGGCTTCTGGCAAACCGCTTCGGCACGACAGTGGATGCCATCAGGAGGTTCAACGGTCTGCCAAACGACAACTTGCAGATCGGGCAGGTGCTGCGGATTCCCACGTAAGAAGAAAAAAGACATCCGTAAAGGCGGGTGTCTTCTGTTGTTAATCCGAAGATTGCCTTTTGGGATAAGCGTGCTATACTGTAATAAGAGTATTTTACGATGACGGAGGGAACTTTCAGTGAAGATCATAATAGCGGGGGACGGTAAAGTTGGCTCTACGCTGACAAGACAGTTGGTGGCGGAAGGGCACGACATTACCCTGATTGACGCGAAGGCAGAGGTTTTGGAGGTAAGTGAGGAACGCTACGATATTATGGCGGTGCAGGGAAACTGCGCGTCCATGGTGACACTCTCTAAGGCTGGCGTGGAGGAAGCCGAGCTTTTGATTGTTATGACGGGGGCGGATGAGGTCAATCTGCTCTGCTGTACGATTGCACACGGCATGAACCCCAATCTTCATACGATAGCGAGAATACGCAATCCGGAATACAAGGATCAGATTTATCAGATGAGGCATCTGTTTGGATTGTCCATGGTGGTCAATCCGGAGAGACAGGCTGCCATCGAGATGGAACGGCTGATCAAGTATCCCGGTTTTTTAAAGAGAGATACCTTTGCCAAGGGCAGGGTGGAAATCGTAGAATTAAAAATCGGGGATAACTCCAAGCTCTGCAACGTGGGGCTTTTTGACCTGACCAATGTAGTCAAATGTAAGATTCTGGTCTGCGCCGTTTTAAGGGACAGCAAGGCCATCATACCGGATGGTAATTTTGTGCTGCAGGCAGGGGACCGGATTTTCGTGACGGCCTCCACCAGAGAATTGACCGTGTTCCTCAAAAATATCGGAATCATCACCCATAAGGCCAAACGGGTACTTTTGTGCGGCGGCGGCCGCCTCAGCTACTATCTGGCGCAGCTTCTCAATCAGGACGGCATTATGGTGGAGATCATCGAGCAGAATTACGACAGGTGCCTGTCTTTGGCCAACCAGCTTCCGGAAGTGACAATCGTATGCGGCGACGCCAGCAATGAGTTCCTTCTGGAGCGGGAGCGGATCGGAGAATGTGACGCGCTTGTGACATTGACCGGGGTGGACGAGATGAACCTGTTTATCTCCCTGATCGGCAGCAATGCGGAGGTACCCCAGATTATCACGAAACTCGGCAGACTGTCCAATAACCGGATTCTGGACAAACTGCCTGTGGGAAGCACCATCAGCCCGAAGGAACTTTGCTGTAATGACATCGTGCGGTATGTGAGGGCGATCCGGAACCAGACCGGAGCGGCGCAGGCGGTCAACGTGATCGCGGACGGGCAGGCGGAGGCCATAGAGTTTATTGTGGATGACAGCACGAAGCATTGCGGGGAACCCCTGAAAAAATTAAAGCTAAAGAAAAATATCCGTGTGGCAGGTATCAACAGGCATAACAGTTTTGAGATACCGAACGGCGATTCCTTCTATAAACAGGGGGATGCCGTGATTATCGTGACAGGCAGGGACGAAGTCATCTATCAGCTCAACGACATTTTTGAGTAATAGCAGAAATTATGGAGGATTAAGCGTGTCATCGCAGTAAACTGCTCTGGCATGGAGGATTCGTATGAATTATCGAATGATGGGAAAATTTATCAGCCGGATTCTTATTGTGGAAGCGATATTTATGGTTCCGGCGCTGCTGATCAGCGTTTTTCACGAGGAGTCCGAAGCGGTGTCCGGATTTTTGACCAGCATGGTCATTACCGTGGCAACGGCTCTTCTGCTGTATCTGCTATGCAGAAAGGCCAAAAAGGGATTCTACGCGAGAGAGGGGCTTGTCTGTGTCGGCGCAAGCTGGATTGTGATGAGTCTTTTGGGCTGTCTGCCTTTCTATTTTTCGGGGGAAATTCCCGGCTTTGTGGACGCCATGTTTGAGACGGTTTCCGGCTTTACCACGACCGGGGCGTCCATTCTGCAGGAGGTGGAGCCGCTTTCCATGGGAAATCTCTATTGGCGCAGCTTTACGCACTGGCTGGGCGGCATGGGCGTGCTTGTGTTTGTGCTTGCCATCGGCAGGGGGCGGGAGAAGAGCGACGGCTATACCATGCATCTTTTGCGGGCGGAAAGCCCGGGGCCCAAGGTGGAGAAGCTTGTGCCGAAGATGAAGGATTCTGCGAAGATTTTATATTTTATCTATGTGTTTCTGACTATATTAAATGTGGTTTTTCTGCTGATCGGCGGTATGCCGCTTTTTGACGCGGTCTGCACGGCCTACGGGACGGCGGGAACGGGCGGATTCGGCATCAAAAATGACAGCATTGCCGGGTACAGCCCGTATCTGCAAAATGTGTGTACGGTGTTTATGCTGCTGTTCGGCGTGAATTTCAGTTGTTATTATATGCTGGCGATCCGTCAGGTGAAGAATGTGTTTCAGGACGAGGAGCTGCGCTTCTATCTGGGCACAGCGCTTGCAAGCATTCTGCTGATTGTGTGGAATGTGCGGGGGTTATACGGGTCGCTTGGGGAGACGTTCCGACATGCGGCTTTTCAGGTAGCAAGTATTATGACGACGACAGGCTTTGCCACCACCGATTTTGACTTGTGGCCAAGCTTTTCCCGTGCGATTCTTCTGGGGCTTATGATCGTGGGCGCCTGTGCGGGAAGCACGGGCGGCGGCTTTAAGTGCGGACGCACGCTTCTTCTGATCAAGAGCTTGCGGCGCAATGTGCGGCAGATTCTTCACCCGCAGAAAGTGCAGGTGGTGCGTGTGAACGGCCAGATGGTGACGGAGCGGGTGCTTGACAACACAAACGCGTATCTGGCGGCTTACGCTTTTATCATTGTATTCAGCTTTATCGTGATTTCCATAGACGGTTTCTCACCGATGACGAATTTTTCGGCGGTGCTGGCCTGCTTTAACAATATCGGTCCGGGGTTGGAGAGCGTGGGACCCACATGTAATTTCGGGGATTACAGCGTTTTGTCCAAGGCGCTCCTCATTGTGGACATGCTGGCCGGGCGTCTGGAGATTTTCCCGATATTGATTCTGTTCTCGAGGAGTACGTGGAGCGGCAGATAGAGAGCGCGCCGCATGTCTGCAGGCATCCGCTTAAGATATGGGCGGGGCGGATGCCCCGGAGGAAATATCCGCCAGCCGGAACGTTATGACTTTTTGCAACTCCGACAGGCTCATTTCGATCTGCAGACCGATCCTGCCGCCACTGAAAAAGATTTCTTCGAAGCATTCTGCGCCGGCGTCTATAATGGTCGGGAAAAATTTCTTCATTCCCACAGGCGAACAGCCGCCGTGGATGTAGCCTGTGAGTGGCAGCAGCTCTTTCGCTTTTATCATTTCAATGCTCTTTTCGTTCACCGCTTTCGCGGCTTTTTTCAGATCAAGCTCTCTGTTTACCGGTACGAGAAAGACGTAATGACCGGCAGATTTGCCGACAGTGACCAGTGTCTTAAAGACCCGGTCAGGATTCTCATTTAAGTATTCGGCGACCTCCGGCCCGCTGACGGCGCCGGACTGCGAGTAATCGTGAAGTCGAAACAGCAGCTTTTTCTGCTCCAGCAGGCGTATGGCGTTGGTTTTTTCTTCTCTGTTTTTCATTTCCGTTTCTCCTGTCACTGTTATAGGCAATTACCTGTTTCAGGAGTATAGCATAAAATCCGCACAGCGGCAATGCTGCGCAATGCAGAAATATGCCGGGGCGGTATTGTGCTGCTCCATACTTTCTGTTAAAATACACTAACGGGGTACTGCCATAACGGGATAGGCGGTCAGTCCTTCTTCGCAGAGGGACTATCCCTCTGACAACGGGTAAAACCGGGAAAGGAGGGATTGCTTATGAGTGACTATGAACTGCTGACGGTTGTTCTGATGATTCTTGGAATCATTGTGTCGATTCTGATAGCGTACATAAACCACACAAAAAAGTAACCGCCCCAGCCCAAGGAAACGGTTACTTTCTTTTTAGGTAATTAAACTTGGACTGACCGTCTATCGGCAGTACCTCTTTTGATGTTTTTATTCTAACAGATTCCTTCGCGGATGTCAAACGCCGAGGGGGCGGCTCTTGAAAAATTCAATTTTCGCAATGCTGCGGAAACCGTTTTGCTTATTGAGAGATAGTTCTGAGTGTGGTACACTGATAGAAGAACATTACCGTTAGCAGGTAAGAGGGGAAGACGGGAGTATCAACTGAGAAAGGGGAGCGAAATGGAAAATACAAAAGCAGCAGCACAGACAAACGCACCGGCGCAGACAGAGGCAGAGGTGAAGAAAGAGATCGAAACGGAAGTCATATTACAGTACCGCAATTATGAGGTCAATATGGATGATGTGACCGAGCGGGTCAAATCTCATTACATAGCCAAGGGATTCAAGGCGGATTCCATTGAGAATATGCAGATCTATGTAAAGCCCGAGGATTTTACGGCCTACTACGTGATCAATGACGGCGTGGTGGGAAAAGTAAGTCTTTTCTAAACAGCCGTTCGGGCGGTGTTATGCCGTCACATGCTTATCATCACTGGAAATTGCGCCGCTTTTTTAGAAGAAAGGCAGCAGCTCTGTCAAAAACGCTACAACGCAGCAGAGCACGGCGACCTGAAAGAGACTGCATCCCTTCCACGCAAGGAAAATACCGGCGATCAGGGCGAGGAGTCCGGCCACAGGCGTCTGCGTAGCTTCCATAATGGCGGGAAAAGTCATGACAGCCAGTGTCGCGTAAGGCACATAAAAGAGGAACGAGCGCAGATATTTGTTGGTGATTTCCTTGCGGATCAGCGCAAGAGGAGCCATGCGGATCAGATAGGAGACTGCTGCCATCACCAGAAGATAAATCCAGATATTATGTTCCATTTCTAAGATACCTCCTTGGAATCGCCGTTATCGGACGATGATTTTTCTTCGGAATTGACCATATCAGTCGGAAATAAAACCGCCGCGAGAAGGGCCAGCGCAACAGTGAGTGCGATGGTCTTTATTCCTGTGGAAAGGCCGCTAAAAAGGGGCAGGCGGTTTACAAGAAAACTGGCCGCAAAGCCGACGGCTACCACGCCCGCAATCACCCGGTTTTTTCTGGCGGGCGGGATAATGATGGCTAAGAACATACCGTAGAGTCCTACGCTCAATGCACTGACCACTCTGGTCGGCAGCACATTTCCCATAATTACACCGAAAAAAGTACCGAATGCCCATCCGGGAATCGCCACGGCGATCGCGCCGTAGGCATACCATGGATTCAGATATCCGGGCTGTGCCACGCAGATACCGAAGATTTCATCGGTTACATCGTAGGCGATCAGCATACGGTGGCGCAGAGGCGTGTCCGTTTTCAGTTTCTGGCTGAGGGAGCAGGACATGAGAAGGTATCTGGCGTTGACCACTAAAGTCATCACAGCCATTTCCAGATAGCTGCTGCCCGCGGCAATCAGGGCGAATCCGGCATATTCTCCGGCGGAAGCGTTGTTCAGCGCGCTTGCAATGAGCGCCTGTATGGCGGAGAGTCCGGCGTTTCTGGCGGCGATGCCCAGTGTGAAGGCCACCGCAAAATATCCAAGCGCGATGGGACTGCCGTCCCGCATACCGTGCCGGAAACAGATTTTATTTTGTGTAGTCATGGTAATAGAAAACTCCTTCGGGCTTCATCCTATAGCAAATGGGATGGTTAAATCGAGCGTTTTATGCTCGATTTAGTATAGCACCAGCAGGGGTAGAACGCAATATGCCTGTCAGTGTCAAAGAAGCAGAACGGAAATGAAAATAGTTGTTGACAAACAATATTATATATCATATAGTATGTGTAGAAACAATATTATACATCATATAATATTGTATAAATCAATAATATTATAAAACAACAGAGGTGATTGAAGGGAGGATAACTCCGAAAGCGATGACAATGAAATATGTAAAAAGGAAGAAAGGAGTCATTTACATGGTTTTTAACACAGGTGCGGCATTGCTGGACGCCATCGTGCTGGCTGTTGTGTCCCATGAGGCGGAAGGAACCTATGGCTACAAGATCACGCAGGAAGTGCGGCTGGTCATAGAGATTTCCGAGTCCACACTGTATCCGGTTCTGCGAAGGCTGCAGAAGGATGAATGCCTGCAGATTTACGACATGGAATGTGCAGGAAGAAACAGGCGTTATTACAGGATCACGGAGAAGGGAAGGGCACAGCTCAATCTTTACGTCAGCGAATGGTATAGGTATTCTGCCAAATTGAACAGTATTTTTGAGGGAGGACTGAAAATTGAAAAATAAGTCTGATGACCTTATTATTCAATTGGAAATTTGTGACGATTCGGAATGGAGGAGAAAATGAACAGAACGGAATTTATGAGCAGACTGACCGCACTTCTGCAGGATGTGCCGCCTGCGGAGCGGGAGGAGGCGATTACTTATTATAATGAATACTTTGACGATGCGGGAGAGGGAAACGAAGCGGGTGTGATTGCGGCCCTTGGCTCACCGGAGGAGCTTGCCAGAGCAATCAGGGCGGGGCTTTTTGACGGTGGAAATGCGGGAGAATTTACGGAATCCGGATTCCACAGCTATGAACAGAGGAATAAGAATCAACTTATGTCAACCGACGGAACACAGGACGGGGCACAGAGGACTGGCAGCGCCTTTCGCGGAGATTCACAAAACGGGGCGCAGGCGGCCGGTGCGGGAAATGCATATGGCGCATACGGACAACAGACAAACGGCGCGGGAAACGCATACGGCGCATACGGTCAGCAGGCAAACAGTGCAGGAACATACGGTGCATACGGCCAGCAGGCAGCCGGTGCAGGAAACACGTATGGCGGCTATGGCCGGCAGACAGCAGGACAGGGCAGACCGCAGAAGAAACCTATGACTGGCGGGCAGATTGCACTGATTATCGTGTTGGCGGTGTTACTCTCCCCTGTCTGGCTCGGCGTGCTGGGCGGTCTTTTTGGAGGCGGTGTGGGTATACTGGCCGGTCTGCTTGGCATCTTCATTGCGTTTCTGGTGGTAGGTGTTGTGCTGACGGTGGTAGGTATCGCGCTGGTCATCGCGGGATTTGTGGCCATGTTCGGCGCGCCGCTGGGTGGCCTTTGCATGATCGGCGGCGGTCTGATTATGGTGGCGGTCGGATTGGTGTTTGTCTGGCTGATGGTGCTTGTGGTAGGTACGGCGATCCCGGCCCTGTTCAGGGGATGTGTGAATCTGTGCCATAGATTGTTTCACGGAGGAAGTGCTAAAGTTGAATAAATTCTCTGAAGAGCAATTGATTCAACCGGGGATTTGTGCAGAAGCATCACAAATTTCCTTGATCGCAGAGCAGAATTGGAGATTCTGCCCGCGTTCCTCAACATTGAATGCTTCAGAATGGAGGAAAGAATGAAAAAATTTACAAAGGGCTGTCTGATGACGGCGTTGGTTCTGTTTATAATAGGTCTTATTCTCAGCCTTGTGTGCGGACTGCTTGGGGGTTTTCGGCAGTTGGAGGAGATGGGAAGCCTGGGCAGTTTGCGCGGGATTCCGTTCATCTGGCACAGGAATGCCGACGGTGACTGGCGGATTGGCTACCTGCGGTCTTTGGGCTATGACGGGGATGATTTGGAGCGTATCGAGGAAATCAGAGATATTGAGGATATAGAAGATATCGGGGAGCTGCGCGAGACAATGGATCGTGTGACGGAGAAAAAATTGAAAGAAATGGAAGGAAAAGCGGAACAGCTTGCACTCACGGCTGACACCCTCGGCAGTCTTGAGATTGATGTGAGGGACTGCAACATAGTGATATGGAAATCCGGGGATGCGCATGTATGGATTTACGTGGACGGTAATTCCAACAGACCTCATTACAGCATAGAGAATGAGGGAGGTAAGAGCAGGCTGTGTATCGAAAATGAGGTGGAGCGGCAGATCGGACATTGGCGCAACGGACCCAATGATACCGTTTATCTGCGCCTGCCGGAGGGTTGTGCGCTGGAGGAGTGTGAAATAGACATGGGCGCCGGCTATATGGACAGCATCTTTATAAAAGCGAAGCAGATAGATATGAATCTGGGGGCCGGGATGGTTGAGGCGGATGGATTTGAGGCGGACGAAATCACCGTTCTTATGGGCGCGGGTGAGCTTCTTGCAGGTAGCGTCACAGCCGGGAAAGCGGATTTTGAGATCGGTGCGGGGCATATGAGCATCGGAGATCTAAGGACCAGCGGGGAGACGGATCTGGAGGTGAGTATGGGAGCGGCCGAAATTGCCGGTACCATTCTGGGAAATCTGGATGTGGAATGCGATATGGGAGAGATCGTTATGAATCTGACTGGTTCGGAGGACGACCACAGCTACGACGTGGAGTGCGGCATGGGCACCGTCACGGTTGGAAGCTACAGCCGCAGCGGGTTTGCGTCGCACAGGACATGGAACACTGGAAAAAGCAGCGAGTTTGATATAAACTGTGATATGGGTAATATCACTGTAACCTTTGAAGACTAAAAGAAGGGAATTATGTAAACCCTAAAAGCAGCCAGAAAAATGGAAATTATGTAAACTTAGATGGTACAAGACTAGTGGAAGTTATGTAAACTTGAAAAATTGGCAGAAACGAAAAAAGGAGGAATGTATCGTATGAATAACGACATAAGAAAACTGACGAGATCGAGAGAAAGCCGGATGATATGCGGCGTCTGCGGCGGAATCGGGGAATATCTGAATCTGGATCCCACGCTGGTGCGGCTGATCTGGGCAATCTGCTCCGTGGCCAGCTTAGGCATGGGCTTGCTTGTCTATTTCATAGCGGCGGTGGTGATGCCGGAAAATGATGACATTGTGATGTAAGAAAAGCGGGCGGGAGGTTTGTTATGTAAACCTACCGCCCTTTTCCTGTTTCACGGGAAATTGATTTCTCTTGCTTTTGCGCTGGATACATGGCGATTCATATCGTAAAAAACAGCCCCGACTTTTTCAGCGCGGGCCGCACTGCGTTGTATACCAGCACGGCCACGACCGTGGAGGTCACCGCGTTGATGGAGGTCGAAGTGATGTTCCACGCCAGCGTCACATCTGCGGCGGGCTTGCCAAGAATCACCAGCTTGTAAAAATAACCGGCCAGCGGGTCAAAAATCACGTTGAACAGGAGTCCGCCCACAGCGGCGATGAGAGACCATTTGTATACTTTTTTCGTGTCGGTCTCGGCGCTGATGTGCGCGATTTTGTGAGCGATCAGTCCGGTAATCAGGCCGATGCAGAATTTCAGAATAAAAGTTTTCGGGGCGTAGACCACATAGACCGGATCAAAGAGATCGCCGATGGTCATACCGATGGCACCGCCAAGGCCGCCGTACACGCCGCCAAGCAGCAGCGCGCCGAGCACACAGACCGCGTTCCCCAGATGAATCGAAGTGGCGTCGCCGCCTGGCAGGGGAATCTTTATCTGTAAAAAAGTGAACACCACATAGGATAATGCGGCAAAGATGCCGGTAAATACAATCTTTAACAGTTTCTCGTTTTTCATAAGGATGACTTCCTTTCTGTGTCGTCTTTCCAAAAATCCCGATCTTTCAACCGATAGTCTTATCTTATACCGAAATGGCTCTTTTAAAAGTACCACTTTGGTAAATTTTAAGCATACCAGATGGGAGAACCGTAAAAAGGAAGGCTCCTCTAAAAAAAAGATACCAAAATAACAAAAGATACCTTCATTCCCTCCGCCCCGTTTATTAGGATGAAAGAAACAGTCAGGAAAACAGCGCTTGAGAGAAGCGGAAAGGGAGGGGAGCATGGAAGGATATCGGTTTTTGGATGAACAGGGAACCTTTTCACTGGAACAGCCGGAAAACTATAGCTGCCAGTATTTTCCCATTGCGGGAGAAAGGGGGTTGAAGAGCGCGCTGACGCCGACTTTTGGCGGCGACAGCAAGAGAGACCAGAACACGTTTCTGCTTGAGCCGGTCAGCGTGGAAAATCTGCACAACAACCGCTCTGCCAGAAATTTCTGGTGCCATATAGAGGGGAAGGGAAGCTGGTCTGCGACGGGCGCGTCGGCGGAGGCGGAAGCGGCTAAATTTACGGACAAGCAGGAAAAAAGCGTTCTCACGGCGGGACTGATGTGGCAGAGCGTGACGCGCACCTCGGAAAAATACGGGCTGGAGGCGAAGGTCACGTCCTTCGTGCCGGTGGATCACGATGTGGAGATTATGCGGGTGGAGATAAAAAACTGCGGGGATCGGGAACTTTCGTTTGTGCCTGTGGCGGCGGTGCCGCTCTATGGGAGAAGCGCTGACAATCTGCGGGACCACAGGCATGTCACCTCTTTGCTGCACCGCATACGGGTCAGGCAGGAGGGGGTGGTGGTTACGCCCACGCTTTCCTTTGACGAGCGGGGACATCGCGTCAATAAGGTCAGCTATTTTGTGTGCGGTATGACGGGTGACGGAACCGCGCCGCAGGCCTTCTTCCCGACGGCGGAGGCGTTTCTGGGGGAAGGCGGCAGTTATACCGCGCCGCGCGCCGTTATGGAGAATGCGTCCGGCGTTCCGGCGGGGACGGCCATAGACGGAAAAGAGGCGGTGGGCGGCCTGAAATTTGAAAAGACTGTGCTGGCTGCCGGGGAGCGGGCTTCCTTTACGATTCTGATGGGCATTACGGAGGAGCCGGAAACCATAGCGGAGACACTGGCGGCATATCGGACGGAAAGACTGACGGAGGCGGCCTTTGCCAGAACGAAGGAGAGCTGGCAGGAGAAAGTCAATATCCGGTACCGCACGGGAAATAAGGACTTCGACGGATTTATGCGGTGGGTGAGCTTCCAGCCCACGCTGCGCAGAATATACGGATGCTCCTTCCTGCCCTACCACGACTACGGCAAAGGCGGACGGGGCTGGCGCGATCTGTGGCAGGACTGTCTGGCGCTGCTTTTGATGAATCCGGACGGGGTGCGGCAGATGCTTCTCGACAATTTCGGCGGGGTGCGCATGGACGGAACCAACGCCACGATCATTGGCGCGAAGCAGGGGGAGTTTATCGCGGATCGGAATAACATTACAAGGGTGTGGATGGATCACGGCGTCTGGCCTTTTATGACAACGAAGCTGTATATGGACCAGACCGGCGATCTGGAAATACTGGAAAAAACAGTGCCCTATTTTAAGGACAGGCAGGCGGAGCGCGGCACGGCAGTGGACGAGGCGTGGAATGATGCTTACGGCAGTCTGCAAAAGACCGCAGACGGGGATGTTTACTATGGAACGGTGCTGGAGCATCTGCTGGTACAAAACCTCTGCGCTTTCTATGAGGTGGGCGCACACAACCAATGCAGGCTGCGGGGCGCCGACTGGAACGACGCGCTGGATATGGCGCCGGAGAAAGGGGAGAGCGTCGCGTTTACAAACGCGTATGCCGGCAATCTCAGAGAGCTGGCACAGTGCCTGCGGCTCTATCGGGAGCGGACAGGAAAAAACGAGGCCGTGATCGCGCAGGAAATGCACACGCTGCTTGAGACGGACAGAAAAGTGTATGAGAGTCCGGCAGAAAAAGAGCGGGTGCTTGGGCAGTATGTGAAAGCCTGCCGCCACAGCGTAAGCGGGAAAACCGTTACGGTGGGCATAGATGCGCTTGCCGGGAATCTGGAAGAGAAGGCGGACCGGATGGCGGCCCATATCAGACAGACCGAGTGGGTGACGGATCGGGAGGAAAACGGCTGGTTTAACGGCTACTATGACAACCACGGCAGACAGGTAGAGGGAGAGCGCGAAGAGGGCGTGCGCATGATGCTGACGGGGCAGGTATTTGCCATTATGGGAGGCACGGCCACAGAGGATCAGATCAGAAGCATCGTAAAAAGCGCGGACACATACCTGTATGACGGCAGCATCGGCGGATACCGCCTGAATACCGACTTTAAGGAAATGAAGACGGATCTGGGAAGAATGTTCGGATTCGCTTACGGCGAGAAGGAAAACGGCGCGGTCTTTTCCCACATGGCGGTGATGTACGCAAACGCCCTGTACCGCAGAGGATTTGCGAAAGAGGGATATCGGGCGTTACAGGCGCTGGCAGATGCAGCGCTGCATTTCGGGAGGAGCAGAATTTATCCCGGCATTCCCGAGTATTTCAACAACGAGGGGCGGGGGATGTATCACTATCTGACCGGGGCGGCAAGCTGGTATATGCTGACTTTCATCACGGAGGCTTTCGGCGTCAGGGGGAGAGCGGGAGACCTGGAAATCGCCCCGTCGCTGATGCGCGCGCAGTTTGACGAAAACGGGACGGCCGCGCTGGAGCTGCCCTTTGCGGGAAAGAAATTCCGCATTACCATTAAAAATCCGGAGAAACTGGAGTACGGCGCATACCGTGTCCGGTCAGCGGCGATAGACGGCCGGCCGCTTGCGGTTTCGCATGTCGTGCTGGCGCAAAGTGAGATTGCCGGATTATCCGATGAAATGCACACCATAGATATTTTGCTGGGGAGCGGAGAAGGAGACAGATTATGAGACAAGAGCAGAAGAAATATATCATGAAGGATTACGGCAGAAAATCTACCTTTGCAAGTTTCCTGCCGGGCATTGCCGGTCTGCATGGCATACCGATTTGGTGCTATTATGTAAACCGCGGGCAGGGAGTTGTCAGCTTCGGCGTGGACAATAAGGACGGTGCGATCATGGAGTTTTATCCGGCGCATACGGCTTACCAGAATGTGAAGCGGACGGGCTTTCGCACGTTCCTCCGGAAAAACGGGGACTATACGGAATGCTTTTCGCAGGAAAAGTGGGAGCAGGAGATGGAGATCGGCATGAACAGTCTGTCCCTGCGGGAAAGGAATGAGGAGCAGAAACTTCTGACAGAGGTGGATTATTTTATCCTGCCCGGAGAGAAAATCGGCGCGCTTGTCAGGAAAGTCACTGTGACCAACGAGGATGCACAGGAGATTTCTCTGGAAATACTGGACGGTATGCCAGCACTGATCCCTTACGGGGTCGGGATGGAGAGCGTGAAGAATATGACGCAGACGGCCAAGGCGTGGATGCAGGTGGAGGATCTGGAGGAAAACGTACCGTTTTTCCGTGTGCGCGCCAGTATGGATGACAGCGCGGCGGTGCAGGAGATCGAGGGCGGCCATTTTTCTTTCGCCTGTCTGGAGGACGGCGTGTTGCTTGCGCCCCTCGTTGACACAGAGGCGGTGTTTGCCTACGACTGTTCGCTTGAGAGGGCCGTGCGGTTTGCACAGGACGGGCTTTCCGGTGTATATGCGCAAAAGCAGGAGACGGCGAACCATTTTCCGTGCAGCTTTTACGGCGCGCAAAGAAAGCTTCTCCCCGGGGAATCGCTCACCTTATACGAAGTGATCGGACGGGTGGAAAAGAAGGCGTATCTGAAACGGTTTCTGGAAGAGACAAGAAACGACGTCTACTTCGAGGAAAAGCGGGAGGAGGCGGAGCGGCTGGTTCAGGAGCTGTGCAGTGGCGTGGTCACGAGAACCGCTTCGGAGAGTTTCGATATCTATTGTCAGTACAATTATATGGACAATGTGCTCAGAGGAGGCTATCCGATTCCGCTTGGCAGCAATAAGCTGTATTACGCCTACTCCAGAAAACACGGGGATCTGGAGAGAGATTATAACTATTTTTCCATGCTGCCGGAGTTCTTTTCACAGGGCAACGGCAATTTCCGGGATGTGAACCAAAACCGCCGGTGCGACGCCTTTTTCGCGCGCTGTGTGGGCCGGGAAAACGTGAAAGTGTTTTACAGCCTGATCCAGCTTGACGGTTACAATCCGCTCGGGGTGGAGAAGCTGACCTACCGTCTGGACAGAGAGCGGGCACAGTCGCTTTTTCAGGGGCTTGAGGAGGGCGCGGCCAGAGAGCTGGCTGCGTTTGTGGAGAAACCCTTCACGCCGGGAGCACTCTGGGCGAAGCTTGACGACACCCTTGACGGGTGGAAGGAGTCTCTCTTTTATCAGGTCATTGACTTTGCCGAAAGTACGGTGAACGGAAAGTTCGGGGAGGGCTACTGGAGCGATCACTGGACCTATAATCTGGATCTGATCGAGGACTATCTGGAGATTTATCCCGACAGGGAGCGGGAGATGCTTTTCGAGGAGGAGTACACTTATTTCCTGTCGCAGATTCGCATTAACCGCCGCGGCAGACGCTATGCGGAGACAAAAAAGGGACTTCGCCAGTATCATGCGCTGGACGAGACGAGCAGGCGGGACGGCGAAGAAAAGCTGGTGCGCGCGCAGTTTGGAAAGGGAGAGCCGGTATATGTCACACTGATGGAAAAGCTGCTCCTTTTGTGCGCCACGAAGTTTGCGGCGCTCGACGCCTACGGCATGGGCGTTGAGATGGAGGGCGGAAAGCCCGGATGGTACGACGCGTTAAACGGCCTGCCGGGACTGTTCGGCTCCTCCATGGCGGAGACTTATGAACTTGCCAGAATGCTCCGCTACACGATTCTGGCGCTGGAGAAATATCCGGAGGAAGTGGCGGTCACGGAAGAACTCGGCGATTTTATAGACGAACTGCGGCTGGTGGTGCGGCTGGAAAAGGACAGTCTGGAAAAGGACGGGGAAATCCTTTCCTTCTGGAACCGGATCAACGATGTGAAAGAGGTTTACCGGGATAAGACTTATAACGGTATTTCCGGCAAAAAGAAAACCTATGGGAGTGAAACGCTGGCGCAGGCTCTGCGGGAGTGGGAGGCGTTTGTGAAGCGGGGCATCGAAAAAGCGTGCGCTTTCGGGGAAGGCATATGTCCGACCTATTTCTCCTACGAAGTGACAGATTATGAAAAGAAGGCGGACGGGATCGTGCCGCTTCGGTTCGGGGTGAAGCCTGTACCGGCCTTTCTGGAAGGTCCGGTCCGCTATCTGAAACTGGAACTGCCGGAGGAAAAGAAGAAGTCTCTGTATGAGCGGGTGAAAAACAGCGGGCTGTATGATGAGAAACTTTCCATGTATAAGGTGAACGCGTCTCTGGAACAGGCGTCCTACGAGCTTGGCAGAGCCTGCGCGTTTACGCCCGGCTGGCTGGAGAATGAGTCTGTCTGGCTGCATATGGAGTATAAGTATCTGCTGGAGCTTCTGCGCAGCGGCATGTATGAGGCGTTTTTCGCGGATTTCCACAAGGCGGCGGTGCCCTTTCTGGATCCGGCGGTTTACGGAAGGAGTATCTATGAAAATTCTTCTTTTATCGCCAGCAGCAGGAATCCTGACGGGAAGATCCACGGAAAAGGCTTTGTGGCCAGACTTTCCGGCTCGACCATTGAATTTATCAGCATATGGAAGCTGATGATGTTCGGACGGCACGTTTTTGCGATGAAAAACGGCAGCCTTGTCTTTGCGCCGCAGCCGGCCATCCCCGCGTATCTGATTCCGGAGGACGGTGCGGTAGAAACGACGCTTTTAGGGGAGACGGCGGTGGTTTACCGGCTGGAAGAGAAAAAGGATTACATACCGGGGCAGTACGCGGTCAGACAGATGCACTTTACCTATAAGAACGGCACCGAGGCGGATGTGGATGCGGGGGATGTCAGCGGGAAGCTGGCGGAGGACGTCCGGGCAGGAAAGGTGGAGCGGATTGAGGTTTGCATCCGATAGATAAAATTAAGTTTATTGAAATTGTGCGAAATCGAATAATCAACGCAGACGCGCTTTCGCTCCGTTCCAAACGTAATGGTACTAGACTCGAAAATACCTCGTCAAGTGCCGGCGGTTTTAATCCGAAGGATTTAAACACTTTGCAAGGGTCTGCTTATGATTATTCGATTCGCACAATTAGTATACGTTATGAAGGGTTTCGTAATGATAAAAATGAAAAGAAAAAAGTAAACGACAATGTTGGAACAGCATTTGATTTGCGTTTTCAGTGATATGAAATGAGATGAAAAGGAAAAGAAAAAGCATGAAAAAAATAAGAGAGTATGTGACGGATTATGCTGCGGGGAAGTTCTGGGAGGAGACGGTGCGTGATGCGGAAGAAATGCAGGACTGTATGCATGTGGTCAATGTTTATCCGGATGTGATTTATCAGAAGCTGCGGGGATTTGGCGGCGCGTTTACGGAGAGTGCGGCGCACAATTATGCGGGCATGAGCGATGCGCGGAAAAAGGAAATGATACAGGCGTATTTCGGGCAGGACGGCCTGCGGTATAACCTTGGGCGCCTTCCTATAGGAAGCTGTGACTTTGCACTGGGGAATTACGCTTATGTGGCGGAGGGGGATGAGGCGCTTTCAACCTTCTCTGTCGCCCATGACGAGGAGGAGATCATTCCGCTCATCAGGGACGCGCAGGAGGCGTGCAAAGAGGAGATGGCGTTTATGGCGGCGCCCTGGTCTCCACCGGCATTTATGAAGACCAACGGGGAGATGAACCATGGCGGAAAATTAAAAGAGGAATACTATCCGGCGTGGGCCGCTTATTTTGTGAAGTTTGTGGAGGCTTACAGAGAGGCGGGGATACCGGTCGGTTTTCTGACGACGCAGAATGAGCCGATGGCGGAGCAGACATGGGATTCCTGTATTTATACATCGGAGGAGGAGGCGCGCTTTGTGCGGGAGCACTTGGGGCCGGCGCTTGAGAAGGCCGGGCTTTCCGACATCGGTATTTATGTGTGGGACCACAACAAGGAGGAAGCGTACCAGCGTTTTAAGGAAGTCATGGCGGACGAGGGGACGAAAAAGTATGTCAGCGGCGCCGCGGTGCACTGGTACACCGGGGATCACTTCGAGGCGGCAGAGCTGATCCGGAAGCAGTACCCGGACAAGGAAGTGTTTTTCACGGAAGGCTGTGTGGAGTATTCCCGTTTTGCGGATTCGGGTGAGGTGGAGAAGGCGGAAATGTACGCCCACGATATCATGGGGAACCTGAATGCAGGGGTCAGCGCCTCCTTCGACTGGAATCTGTTTCTGGATGTAGCGGGCGGTCCCAACCATGTAGGAAACTTCTGTGCCGCGCCGGTTATGTGCAATCTTGAGGAGGACACCTTTGAAAAACGTCTGTCCTACTATTATATCGGGCATTTCAGCCGCTATATCGTGCCGGGCGCGGTCAGAGTCGGTGTGACGCGCTACAGCGATGCGGTGGAGGCGGCGGCTTTCTTAAATCCGGACGGCGGGCGGGCGCTCGTTTTGTTAAATAGGACGGAAAAAGCGATCCCTGTGACGGTCAGGGAGGCAGGGGGCGGTATCGAAACCGTTTTAGCACCGCATACCATTCATACAATATGCTACTAAAAAAAAGATACCTTTTTAAAATTTGGGACATTTATACCAAATCGGGCGGACTCTATAATCTAAGTATCAGCTGACGACAAGACAGTATTAACAAAGAGTGTAAAACAAAAAGTGAAAGCCAAAAAGGAGGATATGTTATGAAACGGAAAAAACTGATTTCCCTGATGTTAGCGGGGGCAATGGTATTGAGTGTGACGGCATGCGGCGGCAGCGACGGGGCTTCTTCCGACAGCGGCGCGGCTGCTGATTCCGGTGCGGCAAGCGATGCGGACACGGGAGAAGCAGGCGATACACAGGCGGCGGACGATACACCTGCATCAGGCGGGGACAATCTGGTGGTATGGACGCTTGCGAAAGATCTGGAGCAGTTCGCGGAATATTATCAGGAGAAGACAGGCACCGCGGTGGAGACGGTGGTGATCGAGCCGGCTAACTATGTGACCAAGGTGCAGACAGCCTTAAACGGCGGCCAGAAGGAGCCGGATATCATCGTGGGCGAACCGCAGATGCTGGAGGACTTCTACGAGGCGGGCTACTTTGAAGACCTGAATCAGGCGCCTTACAACGCACAGGATTACGCGGACCAGATCGTGGATTATGTCTGGGATGTGGGACAGGATGCGGACGGCATTCAGAGAGCAATCTCCTATCAGATTACCCCGGCGGGCATTTATTATAGAAGAGACATCGCCCAGACGGTGTTTGGCACAGACGATCCGGATGAGATCGGGCAGTTGTTCGCGGACTATCCGACCATCATGGAGACGGCGCGGACCTTGAAGGACGCAGGCTACCGTATTTTCGCTTCCGATGCGGAAATCAACTACTTCTCCGGCGATTCCGCATGGGTAATTGACGGCGTGCTGAATGTGGATCAGGGCAGAAAAGACTATCAGGATCTTTGCATTTACCTGTATCAGGACGACCTGACAGCTTATGCGAACCAGTGGTCCACCCCCTGGTATCAGGCGATGGCGGGCGAGGTGCCGATCCTTACCGCGGATATCCAGAACTACGCGGACGATTCCGTGGACGTGTGGGATGCGGAAGGTTTTGCGGAGGCCACAAAGGATCTGGCGAAGACGGAAGTGTTTGCGTTCGGTCTTCCTTCCTGGGGTGTACTTACCATGAGAGACAATGTGCAGGGGACTTCCGGCAAGTGGGGCGTGTGTTCCGGTCCGGCTTACGGTTTCGGCGGCGGTACCTTCATCGGTATTTCCTCCCAGTCCGAGAGAAAAGAGCAGGCGTGGGATTTCTTAAAGTTCTGTACCCTGAATGAAGATACCGCAAACTGGTGGATTGAAAAGTCCGAGGGCGATACCGTATCCCTGATTCCCGTATTGGAGGCTCATGCGGAGGACAAGAACGAAGTATATGGCGGACAGCAGCTTTATAAGTTCTGGCTGGAGCAGGCACAGGGAATCGACTACTCCAAGGTAACCAGATACGACAAGTTTATTGGTGACGAGTGGGGAAGAGCGACTACGGCAATCAAGACCGGTGAGATGAACAAGGAAGAGGCATGGAACAATTTCTATGATCAGGTCGAGGCTACCTATCCGGAAATCACGGTAAACAGATAAAGATTGATGGGAGGAGGGGGCAGCGAAAAGCGGTCCCCTCTGCTTAAGTGGGACGGAGGAAACTATGGCAATGACAAATGCGGGGAAACCCAAAAAGAGAAATCTGAATCGTATCGCCTATCTGTTCGTACTGCCCTTTGTGATCGTCTTTCTGACGTTCAGCGTATATCCGGTGTTCCGTACGCTGTATCTGAGCTTTACAACGTATAAAGGCTTCGGAGATCCGAAATGGGCGGCACTTGACAATTACATAAGGGTCTTTAAGGATAAATTTTTCTGGAAGGCGCTTGGAAACACGGTTAAAATCTGGGGTGTGAATATTATTTTACAGCTGGGGCTGGCCTTCCTGCTTACGGTGATTTTCAGCGACATCAAATATAAGATACGGGGCCTGTCGGTGTTTCGGGCGGTATACTATCTGCCAAACCTGATCGCGGCGACTTCCGTGGCTTTTCTGTTTAAGACACTGCTCGACTGGAAGTACGGCAGCTTTAACCAGCTTCTTTTGGCGCTGGGGGTCGCGAAGGAGCAGATTAACTGGCTGGGTTCTACGACAACCGCGCCCTACGTGATTTCGGTGATCGGCGCGTGGATGTGGTTCGGCAATTCCTTTATCATGCTGATGGCGGGCGTGCAGGGCATTCCGACGGATTATTTCGAGGCCGCAGCCATCGACGGCGCGGGCAGATGGAAGGTGTTTGCGAAAATCACGATTCCGCTTCTCAGGCCGATTATGCTGTATGTGTTTGTGACTTCGCTGATCGGCGGACTACAGCTTTTTGACCTGCCTTTCCTGATGAACGGCGTGGCGCCAAATACGGCGGGAGAGCCTTCGGGCTGTCTGCAGACGGCGGTTATGTATCTTTATAAGTTCGGTTTTGAGACGCATCAGGTGGGATATGCTTCGGCGATTGCCTACACGCTGTTCTTTATCATTCTGATCGTGTCCATCATTCAGTTTAAGACATTGGGAAGGGAGGCGGACTAGTATGGCGACAAAGGTTAAAAAAGGTATTATTTATGCCTGCATGATTCTGCTTGCGGCGGTCTGTTTCCTTCCGTTTCTGCTGATGATGGTGAACGCCACGAGAAGCGGCGTGGAGATCACCCATTCCTTCACACTGATTCCGAGCAGCCATCTGAAGGAAAACTGGGAGGCGCTGTTTTCGTATGTGAACCTGTTTCAGGGTTTTAAAAACAGTCTTCTCGTAGCCATACCGGCAACCGTGCTGACGGCGTATTTTTCGTCGATCACGGCATATGCGCTGGCGGTATACCGCTTTAAGGGGAGCGGCTGGCTGTTTAAGGTACTGGTGATCTTTATGATGATCCCGGCGCAGCTTAGTCTGATCGGTTTTTACAATCTCTGTCAGAAGCTGCATATGGTGGATTCCTATCTGCCGCTTATCATCCCGGCCATCGCATCGCCCGGCACGGTGTTTTTCTTAAGGCAGTATGTGCAGTCCACGCTGTCGAAGGCGCTTCTGGAGGCGGCCCGGATTGACGGCGCAAGAGAGCTGCATATTTTCCACAGGATCGTGCTGCCGATTATGGCGCCCGGTATCGCGACCATGTCCATCGGCGCTTTCATCGGCAACTGGAACAACTATCTGGTGCCGTTGATCCTGTTAAACACACCGGATAAGATGACGCTGCCGGTGATGATCAGTACCCTGAACGCGGCGACGGATCTGCAGAAGAATCAGGGAGCCATCTATCTTGGCGTGGCCATTTCCGTGGTGCCGATCCTGATCGTGTTCTGCTTCTGCTCGAAGTATATTATCAGCAGTATTTCGGCGGGAAGTGTCAAAGAATAGAGTGAAAAGAGTGGCATAAAGGGCAGTACCTCTGCACAGAGGTAGTGCTCTTTGGCGTTGAAAAGAACGGATAAAAGCCGTATACTGTAGACAGGTTGAAAATACATTGGATTTTGATTATGGAGAGCGGAAAAAGGGATGCAGACGAAAAGAGGGGACAGAAAAAACGAAAAAAAGGTTCTCACCTGTGCGCTTTTAGCGGGAGCGGGTCTGCTCTGTGCAGGATGCGCGCTAAAGGATGGCGGGTCAGGACAGCAGGGAGAGGGACCGGTGTCCGGGGCGGCGGACGGGACGGATGCGCCCGCATGGCAGAGGTATGCGGACGAGCCGGTTTCCTTTGACTGGTACATCAACTATTCGTGGTTTCATTCCGAGTGGGGCGGCAACGTGGTGTCCGATAAAATTACGGAGGAGACGGGCGTCAGTATACAGTTCATTACCCCCGGCGGAAATGAAAAGGAGAAACTGAACGCCCTGATCGCGGCGGATTCCCTGCCGGATTTCATCACCCTTGGCTGGTGGGAACCGCAGGTCAACGAAATGACAGACGGCGGTATGGTCTATGCCCTGAATGAACTGGCGGATGATTACGACGCGTATTTTTATCAGGTCTGTGACGACGATGTGGTCAACTGGTATACGAAGGAGGACGGCAATATATACTGTTATCCCAATTCCTTTTTCACGGCGAAGGATATCGGAACTTATGACAATATCGGCTCCAACCAGACGTTTCTCGTGCGGAAGGACATTTACGAAGCCATCGGCAGTCCGGACATGACGACGCCGGAGGGTTTTTTTTCGGCGGTTAAGAAGGCGCAGGAAAGGTTTCCGACGGTGGACGGGGAACCGCTGATTCCGGTAGGAGCGCATGTGTTTAACGATCAGGGAAACGTGTCCTTCGACCAGTATCTGATGAATTTTCTGGCGGTGCCCTTCGAGGAGAACGGGGAAATGTATGACCGCTATACGGATGAGGACTACCTGACATGGCTGAAAATGTTCCGTATGCTCGGGGAGAAGGGGCTTCTTTCCAACGATATTTTCATTGACCAGAGGACCCAGACAGAGGAGAAGATGGCAAAGGGCAGATATTTTTGTATGCTCTATCAGTATACGGACATGCTGTCCCAGCAAAAGGAGCTTTATGCCAGTAATCCTGAGCGGATCTATCTGGCGGTGGACGGCCCGAAGAACGCGGCGGGGGATGATCCCACGCTGCCCATCAACGGGATCAATGGCTGGACGGTCACATTGATTTCGAAAAACTGTAAGCGCCCGGAGCGGGCCATCGCCTTTATGGACTATATGTTAAGCGAACAGGGGCAGCTTCGCATCCTGCTCGGCGTGGAGGGGGAGACCTTTGACTATGTGGACGGAAAACCGGTGGTGAAGGAGGAGGTAAACGCCCTGCTCCATACGGACCGTCAGGCATATGACAGGATGTACGGCGCGGACAATACGTACTGGATGCTGCAGGACAACAGGATGCAGCTTCAGTGGAAGCAGGAGCCGGGGGAGCCTGTCAGACAGATTATGGAGTGGTCGTACCCGTATGTGGTTTATAACGGGCAGTACGACGCTTTTCTCCCGAATCGCTCCAAAGAGGCGTATGAGGAGCAAAAGATTGAATTGCTCTGGAGCGATACGCTGCCAAAGCTTTTGCTTGCGGAATCGGAGGAGGCCTTTGACAGGATATTTGCTGATTTTCTGGAAAAGAGAGAGGCGTACGGTTTTTCGCAGGTGCAGGCGGCAAAGACGGAGCTGATGAAGCAGGCGAAGGAAAAAATGGGGATAGAGTGAGAGAGCGCGTGGTGGCTGTGGGATGAAGAGACGCTTGGAGGATGCATTTGGCGGTTTAAAACTGAATAGCAAGTTTACGCTGGTCATCTGTTTTTTCGTGGCTTTGCCGATTTCCGTTCTGGCGGGTGTGCTCTTTTACAATATGGAGCAGAATGTCATCGGGGAAAACAGGAATTATATGGCGTACACGATGGAGCGGAACCGGGACCATATCCGCAAAAACATTGACTCGGTCAATATGACGACACAGTTTTTCCTGAATGACGAGGCGCTTATACAGACGCTGCAAAAGGCGGCGGGGCACGAAGAAATGAATACGGAAGAGCTGCTTGCCTTTTATCATTCCGATATTGCCGCGCTGGAGCGCCTTGTCAGCAATAACACATTGCTGTACGGCGTGCGCGTATACGCCGTAAACGATGAAGTGCAGGAAATGATGCCGATTCTCTACAACCGCTCGCGTATGCAGAAAATGGCGTGGGCGAAAGAGACGGAACCGGCGGGCTGGCATTATCAGTATGAGGACGCGCTCTTTGGCAATAAAGGGACGACGCAGATAGCGGCGTTAGTGACGAATATAGAGGATTACGAGAACGGTCTGATCGGGGTGATGGAGACGGCGGTCACTATGGAAAATATGTTTCCGCCGCTGTACGAGGATATTGAAGGGGAGTGGAGCTGCTTTATCTCCAACGACGGCAGGCTTTATTTTGGCGGCGGGCAGACCGGCGGGTCAGAGGAATTTGTGCGGTTTAAGATGGAGCAGGAGCTTGAAAGGGACGGCATGTACACAGAGTATTCCAGGGAAAACGGGGAGCATCTGGTGGTGTCCGGTCTGTATGTCAGAGAATTACAGGGAAGACTGATATCCGTGAAAGACATCTCGGAAAACGTGCGCTATGTGTACCGGATGAGAAATATTTTTGTGGCGGTTATGGTGGTGATTCTGGCCGGACTGGCCATTTTGATCAATGCCATCGTCAAGAGACTTCTGCGGCAGTTTTATGAAATACTGAAATCCATCCGTGTGGTACAAAAGGGCGATCTGCAGGTGCGCATCGACGCCTGCGGAAACGATGAGATGGGTGAGCTGGGGAGCCAGATCAATAAGATGTTAGACCGCATAGAACAGTTGATGCGGGAAAACATAGACAGGGAAATGCTTGCGAAGAATGCACAGATACGCGCGCTGCAAAATCAGATCAACGCCCATTTCATTTATAACGTGCTGGAGTCCATCAAGATGATGGCGGAGATCGACGAGGAGTATGCCATTTCCGACGCGATTACTTCTCTGGGAAATCTGCTCCGGTACAGCATCAAATGGGTGTCCGGCAACGTGCGCGTGGAGGAGGAGATCGCGTATATCAGAAATTACCTCATCCTCATCAATCTGCGCTTTGACTATGAGATTTACCTCTCTCTCAATCTGCCGGAGGAGGTTTTGCGCCAGGAGATACCGAAGATGTCTTTGCAGCCCATCGTGGAGAATGCCATTTACCACGGCATAGAGGAGCTGGCCGAGGACACCAATATTTATATCAAGGGAATGATACGGGACGGGGATTGTGTCATTGAGATCAGCGACGCCGGTAAGGGTATGGATGAGGAGGCGCTTGAAAGGCTCAGGAGACGGATCGCCGGTGAGATCGAACCGGACGGGGGATCAGGCAACGGGATCGGATTAAAGAATGTGCAGGACCGGATCCGGATGAGCTTCGGAGCAGGGTACGGGATCACGGTGGACTCCAAGTCCGGGTGTTACACGAAGGTGACGGTTCGTGTGCCGGCGTACTGTGGAGAGCGGGAGGCGCGGGTTTGTGACGGAGCCACAAACCCGGAATCGCAGAGCAAAATTTAAGATTTTGCCCGCGTGTCGTCGCGAAAAGATGCTCCGACATGGAGGTAGCCATGAAAACGGTACTGATCGTGGAAGATGAAAAAATGATACGGCAGGGTATACGGGCCATGATCCAGCGAAGCGGCGTTCCCGTGGAGGTGATTATGGAATGCGGCAACGGGGAGATGGCGCTTGACATCCTGCGCAGCCAGAAGGTGGACGTGATGTTCACGGATATCCGTATGCCTAAAATGACCGGCCTGGAGCTGGTGCAGAGCGTTCAGGAGATGGAGGAGAAACCCCTGATCGTGGCCGTCAGCGGGTATGCGGATTTTTCCTATGCGGTCGAAATGCTTCGCATGGGCGCAAGGGAATATCTCTTAAAGCCGGTGGAGCGGGAGAAGCTGTGGGATATTTTGAGAAAACTGGAGCAGGAGATATCCGAGAACCGGGAGAGCAGCCGGGCAAACAAGCGCCTTGGACGCCAGCAGTTGAAATATCTGATGTTAAACGAGCGGATCACGGAGGAAGAGATTCATACCATGCAGACGGAATACGAGAGCGAGTTTGACCTGCACGCGTACCAGGTGTGCGTGCTAAATCCCAAGGACGTCGAAACAATGCAGGAACTGCCCTATATTTATCTGCACAATATAGAGGGCGACGACGTGTATCTTGTGACGGAGAAGAATACGCCGCTTTTGTTAAAAAATGAGCTGGCGCGGGAGTATGCGGGCGTGAGCCTTCTGCACAGCGGCATCCGGGAGCTCAGGACGGCATACAGGGAGGCGGTGGAGGCGAGACGCCGGGCTTTTTGCGTGGGCCGGATGCCGGTGTACGCAAAAGAACCCGAAAAGCATGTGCCGGCGGATTTTGCGGAGCAGGGCAGGCGGCTGACCGGAGCGGAAATGAAGCTGCAGAGAGTACAGCTGATCGGCACGGATAAAACGGAGGAGCTGGTGAAAGCGTGGAACGGTCTGTTTCATGCGGTCAGGAACGAGTGGATCAAGCCCGCCGATTTCGTGAACGGTATGGACGACTTTTTTAAGGAAGCGCAAAAGACGTACCGGAATGTCTGGGAGGAGGATCAGGAGCATGTGAAGCGGCTGAAAGCGTATTATTCCTATCCGGCACTGGCCGTCTGGCAGGCGGAGTTCATGGAGTGGCTGCTTAAGCTGCATGAGCAGATCAACAGCCGTTTTGACAGCAATAAAAACCAGCAGAAGATCAAGCAGGCGATTTCCTATATACAGGCGAATTATGACAAGGATCTGAATATGGCGGTGGTTTCCA
This sequence comes from uncultured Lachnospiraceae bacterium, assembly GCA_949051815.1. GTDB lineage: Bacteria > Bacillota > Clostridia > Lachnospirales > Lachnospiraceae > UBA3282. The sequence goes on along the minus strand of CARQVR010000009.1, from coordinate 34,110 downwards.
ACCATATCTCCATGAATTATTCCCTGTTTTCCTATCTCTTTAAAGAGTACACGGGCAGCAATTTCGTCAACTATCTGAAAGGAATCCGTATGGAGGAGGCGAAACGTCTGCTGGAGGAGACGGATCTGCGGATCATTGATATCAGCGCAAAAATCGGGTACGAAAACGAAAAACATTTTATGAAAATATTTAAAGCCTCCTGCGGGGTGTCCCCCAGCGAATACCGGAAAAATGTGCAAAATGCAGAATTTTCCAGGGGGGGGGGTAAAACCGACTGACATAAGTTTAGCGGCGGGCGGCTTGATGCTTTTCTTTCTCGCGGTACATCTGCCTGTCGGCAAGGGAAAACAGCTCCTCTATGTGCTCCGGCGTAAAACCGGGAGCCGGGGTCGCGCAGGCGTAACCGCAACTACAGGAAATGGCATAGGATTTGCTGCTTAATTTATTGTAGTTGTCGAGAAAGGCGGCAATGGACTGTGCGCGCTGTTTCGCCTCCTTTTCGGAGAGACCGGCAGTGAGCATATAAAATTCGTCCCCCGAAAAACGGGCGCAGAGATCCCCTTCGGCGGCCGTGCTTTCGATGGCCTGTCCCAATACCTGAATGGCAAAATCGCCTTCGCTGTGGCCGTAGGTGTCGTTGATGCTTTTGAGCCCGTCCATGTCGATCAAAAAGGCGGTGAGCGGAAGACCTTCCGAGAGAGCGCGGTTTAAGAGCGGCCCTTCCAGACGGTCATAGCCGTGCTTGTTGTAAAGTCCGGTCAGCGCGTCTTTCATATAGATATCTTCCAGACGGCTGACAAGCATTCCGGTGCGCCTGGCTTCGCAGATGCTTTGCAGCATCTGGTTGATGTTCATCTGCCACTGTACGAGACGGAACTGGTAGTCGATCCGGTTGTCCTCATAGGCGAGGGCGATATAACCGAATCGCTTGTCCTCAAAATACAGCGGGACATAAATATACGCACAGTCGGAATCGTCGTAGAGAAAGTCCGGCAGCAGGTTCTTTTTTAAGAAGCTGCATTCCGGCAGCCGTTTTCCGTTCTTATAGGCAAACTTCAGAAGGATGGTATCGGTGTCCGAGGCGGTTTCTTCCCGGTTCGTGAGCTCGAGAATGTGGCTGGACACAGAGTCCCAGTCGGCGTACAGGCACAGATAGAACGCAAGGCAGTGTTCTAACTGCGGCAAAAATTCCGTGAGCAGCTCCATACCCGCATCGAGGTCCGTCACATGCTGCAGGGAGGACGACATGTACATAGAGCTGAGGATGGAACTTTCAAGCGAGGCGATACGGGAGGTAAGCGCCTGCGTAAAGAAGACGGCGTTGGCGTTCGCGGAGTGGGTGCAGCCGCAGGAGTTTCTAAGGAGCAGCTCCGCGGACGGACAGCCGGCGGCAGGGGTTTCTCTACGGATCAGGGCCAGCAGATTTTCAATGGCGCGGGCGCCCAGCTCATATACCGGAAAAGAGACGGTGGTGAGCATGGGGGAGGCGTTTTGTCCCTCCGGCGTATCGTCGCATCCGGTTATGGCGATGTCTTCCGGCACGCGGTATCCGGCGGCGAGCGCGGCAGAGAGGAACATGAGGGCAAGCCTGTCATTGTAGCAGACTACGGCGTCGGGCGTTCCCGTCCGGCAGAAAAAGTCCAGTGCCGAAGCCACAGCCCCGCTCTCGTAGCCACAGTGGCAGATATCGTTTCCGGCAGGCGTTTTCCCATGCTTTTCCAAGGCATTCCGGTAGTAGGATTCCCTTATGTCCGAGATATAGGCTTCCGAAGAGCAGCCCAGATAGCATACGCGGGCGGCGCGGTGCGCGGTCAGAAAATGCGCGGTCAGATCGCCGGTCATAGAGTTGTTTTCCAGAGATATCGCAGGAAAAGGGGTTTCTTTTGCGGTGATTTCCACGATCGGGCAGGAGAGGGTCTTTAACCGCGTCAGGATTTTTTGCCGAAGCTCCTGCGAGATATAGGTGTCGGAGGCAAAGATGATGCCGTCGAAGCTGTCGTAATTCGGAATATGCAGAATACTTTCCTCGCCGAGCGCGTAGGAACCGGGAATTTCTCCGTCAAGGGAGGTAAAGATTTCCGCGGTATATCCGTATTCCACGGCACGGTCGATGATGCCCTGACAGACGCCCTGCTGGTATGCGCCGAATATATGGGAGATAAATACGCCTATCTTTTTGGCATGATACATGAAGAGAATGCCTCCTTCCGACAAATAACGTTTTTTTCTTTCTTTATTGTAAAGGAAGGGAGCGCGTTTTGCAATTTTTCCTTGCGATAAGGATAAATTAGCCAAAACCGATGCGCGAAATTTGTCGTTAATTACAAGAAAAAAGCGAATGGGAATGTGGTACAATAAAAAACAGTATGACATTAACGGGGTTACTTTTATGACTTTGAGCTATGCACTTTGTGGTCTTGCGGCGTTTTGTGCGTTTGTCTATGCCATCATCACCTATAAAAGAAAAACGCATCTGGCATTTGTTACGGGCAACATGTTTATGGCTGCCTGCGCGGTGAATCTCACCTACATGGCAAGGATCCGGGTTCACACGTATTTTAGTGCGTCGCTTGCGACCAGCGTCTATTTTGTGTGTCTGGATTTTCTTGTTTTGTCCATGGTTTATTACATGATCGAGTTTACCAGATCAAAGATCGGGAATCCGCGGTTTAAACGCGCGCTGGTTTGTGCGATCTACCTGCTCACCTTTGCGGATGCGGCAGTTTTGATTTTCAATGTTTTTCATGAAGTGATTTTGCGCTACCAGCATCAGGCGGACAGTATTTATGCCATAAAGTACATGTTCAGGTCGCTGCCCGGCTTTTATCTGCATCTGGCTTTTGTGTATCTGCTTGTGGTTATGATTTTTATCATACTGATCCGCAAGATCGTAAGTGTACCGAAAATGTACCGCGCCAGATATGTAAATACCCTTCTGGCTCTGTGCGTGATCGGGCTGCTCACCATTTTTTATATGCTGGGGACTTTGAAGCTGCCTATGGATGCGGCGGTACTGGTCTATGGGTTTGTATGTCCGCTGGTCTACAGGAATACCTTTGACTATTCTTCAAAAGGAATGCTCAACACCACGCGCAAGATGGTTATGGAATATATGGGGATGCCGGTGATTCTCTTCGACTATGAGGGATATGTGGCGGATACGAACCGGGATATGCGGGCCCTTTTTCCTGCGCTGGGAGATCAGGTGAACCGGATCAGCATGACGGATTTTCTGCAGATTGGCGCCTTTCGTGATTTGCAGAGCGTCGACACGGATCAGACCTTTGTGTGGGAAAATCAAGGCAGCACGGGCGCGCGCAGCTATCACTGCGTATTCAGCTGTTTAAAGGATGAGAAAGGGCATGACATCGGACACCTTCTTCTTATGAAAAATCAGGAGACAGAGCGGGATATGCTGACGCAGCTTTATTCCAAAAACAGCTTCTACAGTGAGATGGACAAGGTGCTGACGCAGGACGCGTATCCTGTGACGGTGGTGGTGTGCAACGCCAACGGCATCGGGCTGGTCAACGACGTCTACGGCTGGAAAAAGGGAAACGAGCTGCTGCGGAAGGCGGCGGATCTCCTGCGGGAAAATCTGCCGCCCGGCACGGTCCTGGCAAGGCTTGCGGACGGGGATATGGCGGCGGCTCTTACACAGATGGAGCAGGAATACGCGGTCCGCGCCTTTGAGAATATCAAAGAGCAGTACGGGGAGGCCAACGATACCGGAATTGACACGGATATCGAGTACGGGATTGCGGTGATCCGCGACCGGAATAAGAGTGTGGACGACGCCATAAGGGAGGCGTCCGAGAGTATGCGCACGAAGAAGCTGATGAACCAGTCCTCCAGAACAAGCTCTCTTCTGGATTCCCTGACACAGACGCTGACGGAGAGCGATTACGAGACGGAAGAACACGTGGAACGGACGAGAGAAATGGCGATCAGGCTCGGAAAGGCGTTAAACCTGACGGACGGGGATCTGGGTAAGCTGGCGCTTCTGGCGGTGCTTCACGATATCGGGAAAATTGCCATTCCCCACTCGATTCTCCTAAAGCCGGGAAAACTGACGGACGCGGAGTGGGAGATTATGAAGACCCACACGGAGAAGGGATACCGGATTGTGAGCGCTACCAAGGAGCTGAGGCCCATAGGCGAGTACATCCTGCACCACCACGAGAGATGGGACGGCGGCGGCTATCCGGGCGGTCTTGCGGGGGATGAGATTCCGCTTCTTTCCCGCATTATCACGGTGGTGGATTCCCATGATGTGATGGTCCATGACAGGCCGTATCACAAGGCTATGAGCGGTGCGGACGCGGAGGCGGAGCTTCGCCGCTGCGCGGGCAGCCAGTTTGATCCGAAGCTGGTGGAGGTGTTTCTGGAGGTCCTGGGAGAGGAAGCGTCATAAGGGCACACATTATAAAAGAATTGGGAATTGACAAAAGCGTTTTCATTGACTATAGTATTAGATAATTGTAAAGGTGATGACAGAGAAGAGTACATGAGGGACCGCCGCCAGAGAGAGGAGCCGATTGCTGAGAGACTTCTTCGGAGAGGGATTGTGGAAGTGGCTCTGGAACCGGGGCGCAGAAACCGGCTGCGGAAGTTTTCCGCAGGGTGCAGTAAGCGTTCACGCCTGATCCCCGTTAACGGATCGGAGGCCGGAAGGGTTTCGGCTTCGCTGAGTGATAAATGAAGGTGGTACCGCGCATTTGCGCCCTTTGTCAGGAGACTGGCAGAGGGCGTTTATAATTTTATAAGAAATTGCGACAGTGTAAACCATTCAAGGAGAATGCGAAGCATTCTCTGAATCGTCGCTGCCTGGCGACGATTTTTTATGCACACGCCCGTAAAGAGGAATATGCCGCAAATGCGGCGCACGGGCGGCGCGCCAAGCAGGGGAAGTAAACTTCCCTACTCGGTTTTTATTTTTGAAGGAGGCGATTAAAAAATGAGCAGAGAACTTGCGAAAACCTACGATCCGAAAGGCATCGAGGACAGATTATACCAGAAGTGGCTGGACAAGAAATATTTTCACGCTGAGGTGGACAGGACGAAAACGCCGTTCACCATCGTGATCCCGCCGCCGAACATCACGGGACAGCTCCACATGGGACACGCGCTGGACAATACCATGCAGGATATTCTGATCCGCTATAAGAGGATGCAGGGCTATAATGCGCTCTGGCAGCCGGGGACCGACCATGCTTCCATCGCCACGGAAGTGAAGATCATCGAGAAGCTCAAAGAGGAGGGGATCGACAAGAACGATCTCGGCAGAGAGGGCTTTCTGGAGCGGGCCTGGGAGTGGAAAAAGGAGTACGGCGGCCGGATTGTTTCCCAGCTTAAGAAGCTCGGCTCCTCCTGCGATTGGGACAGGGAGCGTTTCACCATGGACGAGGGCTGCAATAAGGCTGTCACGGAAGTGTTCTGCAAGATGCACGAGAAAGGCTGGATCTACAAAGGAAGCCGCATCATCAACTGGTGCCCTGTGTGCAACACGTCCATTTCCGACGCGGAAGTGGAGTATCAGGAACAGGCCGGGCATTTCTGGCACATCAAGTATCCCTTGGTTGACCAGAATGGTCAGCCCAGTAAGACGGAATTTCTGGAGTTTGCGACAACCCGTCCGGAGACGATGCTTGGCGATACGGCGGTGGCCGTGAATCCAAACGACGAAAGATATACTTATCTGAAGGGAAGACAGGTCTGGCTTCCGATTGTAAATAAGGCGATTCCCGTGGTGGAGGACGAGTATGTGGATATGGAGTTCGGAACAGGCGTTGTGAAGATCACGCCCGCCCATGACCCCAACGACTTCGAGGTCGGAAAACGCCACAATCTGCCGGAAGTCAACATTATGAACGACGACGCCACCATCAATGAAAACGGCGGAAAGTATCAGGGGCTTGACCGCTACGAGGCGAGAAAACAGATCGTGGAGGAGCTTGAGAGAGAAGGGCTTCTTGTGCGGATCGAGGACTACTCCCACAACGTAGGCACCCATGACCGGTGCAAGACAACCATCGAGCCGATGATTAAAAAACAGTGGTTCGTGAAGATGGACGAGCTGATTAAGCCTGCCGTGGAGGCGGTGAAGAAGGGTGAGATCAGGCTGATTCCGGAACGCATGGACAAGATTTATTTTAACTGGACGGACAATATCCGTGACTGGTGTATCAGCCGCCAGCTCTGGTGGGGGCACAGGATTCCGGCTTACTACTGCGACAAGTGCGGAGAGATCGTGGTGGCGAAGGATGCGCCGTCGGTGTGCCCGAAATGCGGCGAAACCCATTTCACGCAGGATCCCGACACGCTGGATACATGGTTTTCCTCGGCGCTTTGGCCGTTCTCCACGCTGGGATGGCCGGAAAAGACGGAGGATCTGGACTATTTCTACCCCACGGATGTGCTTGTGACAGGATATGATATCATCTTTTTCTGGGTGATCCGCATGGTATTTTCCGGCTATGAGCAGATGGGGGAGAAACCCTTTAAGACAGTGCTCTTCCACGGCCTTGTGCGGGATTCGCAGGGGCGGAAGATGAGTAAGTCCCTCGGAAACGGCATTGACCCGCTGGAGATCATCGACCAGTACGGCGCGGACGCGCTGCGTCTGACGCTGATTACCGGCAATGCGCCCGGCAACGATATGCGTTTCTACTATGAGAGAGTGGAGGCAAGCCGGAACTTTGCGAACAAGGTGTGGAACGCATCGCGCTTTATCATGATGAACATGGATCAGGAGGAAGAAAAGACCGGGAAACGCGGCTGGGAGGTTTCCTACGGGGAGATCAGGGAAAGCCTCTACCCGGTGGATAAGTGGATTCTTTCCAGACTGAACACGCTCGTGAAGGACGTGACGGACAATATGGACAGCTTCGAGCTTGGCATTGCGGTGCAGAAGGTGTACGACTTTATCTGGGACGAGTTCTGCGACTGGTACATCGAGATGGTGAAGCCCCGTCTTTACAGCACGGAGGCGGGTGAGGAGGATGGAAAGCGGGCTGCGCTCTGGACGCTGCAGAATGTGCTTATCTCTGCATTGAAGCTCCTGCATCCCTATATGCCCTTTATCACGGAGGAGATTTTCTGCACGATACAGTCAAAAGAGGCGTCTGTCATGGTGTCTGACTGGCCGGTATTCCGGGAGGACAGGCAGTTTGCAAAAGAGGAGAATGCCATCGAACTTATGAAGGAGGCGGTGCGCGGCATCCGCAACGTGAGAACCGAAATGAACGTGGCGCCGGGCAGAAAAGCGGCTGTGTATGTGGTCAGCGAAAAGGAAGAGGTGCGCCTGATCTTTGAGGAGGGCAGACAGTTCTTCACCCCGCTTGCGGTGGCTTCGGGGCTGACCGTGCAGGCGGACAAGAGCGGCATTGACGACAGCGCCGTGTCCGTGGTGATCCCGAACGCGACGGTTTATATTCCCTTCGAGGAGCTGGTGGATATCGCACAGGAGATTGCGCGTTTAAAGAAGGAGCAGAAGCGGCTCGAGGGCGAGCTTGCAAGAGTGCAGGGAATGCTCGGCAACGAGAAATTCATGTCCAAGGCGCCGAAACAGAAGGTGGACGAGGAGCGCGCAAAACTGGAAAAATATGCGCAGATGAAGGCACAGGTGGAGGAACGGCTTGCGCAGCTTGGCTAAACAGTTCAGACGGCACGGATTTGTCCGAATTGTTGAAAAAATTTAGTAAGAACCACTGGAAAAGTAAACCGATATGGTGTAAAGTGGTAAGTAAGAATAGTAGTTTGGGACTATATGGAGTGCGTTTCATACAATAAAGGAAGGAGGTGAGTCACGTGGCCGAGGTAAATCTGTCATCGGAGCAGCTTAATAAACTGAAAGCGGCAATGGCCAGAGCGAAGGGACTGGATCCACAGGCAGTCCAGCAGACAGCGCAGCAGCCGGCGTCAGCAGGAAAACCGGTGACGGCAGGGGAAACCAAGGCACAGCACGAAGCTGCTGAACAAACCGCTGTGGCGGTTGAGGTCAGAAAACCTCCGACAGAGTCGAAGCTGGCAGAAGGAACGTATCTGCGGATAGAAGAGGACGAGATGACGGCGTGGCTTTATCTTGCACCTCCAGCAGAGGGACAGACTTACGCGAAGCGTGATTTGGAAAATTATCTGGAGTTAAACGGTGTGATCAAGGGGTATCACAGCTCCAATCTCTCCGCGATGGTGAAGAAAAAGGTGTACGAGAGAGAAATTGTGGTGGCCAAGGGCGCGGAGACGAAGCCCGGGACCGACGGTTATTTCGAATATCTTTTTGCGCCGGAGGAGCACGCAGGCCCGAAAGTGAACGCGGATGGCACGGTGGACTATTCCAGCATGAGCGCGCTGCAGAACGTGCACAAGGGCGACAAAGTGGCGATTTACCACTATGCGCAGCAGGGCGTGGACGGCTACACGGTTGTGGGCGGAGAGATGAAGGCCGATCCCGTAAGAGACCTGCCGCCTATGCGGGGAAAGGGCATCACGAGAGAAAACGGCGTTTACTATGCCCAGAGTGACGGTAAGATCGAAGTCAAGGACGGCAAGATTGATATCCAGAATGTGCATGAGATCATGGGCGATGTGGATGCCATCATTGGTAAAATCGAGTTTTTCGGGGATATTATTATCAACGGAAACGTGGAGGGCGGCATTGTCATTCGCGCCGGACGAAATATAGAGGTTCACGGAACCACGGGCGCAGCGTCGCTGTTTGCCGGTGGTGATGTGATGCTGACAAGGGGCATTCAGGGCGGCGGAAAGATATCTGCCAGAGGAAATGTCTTTGCAGAATTTATCGAGAACACGACGGTGGACGCGGGCGGTCTGGTTCAGGCCAATGTAATCCTGAACGCCAAGGTAACGGCGAAGGATAAGGTGGTTACCATAGGAAAGAGGGGCGCCATCATCGGTGGCTATACCCACGCACTCAGGTGCATTGAGGCGATGACGGCCGGAAACGATGTGGAGCTGAAAACGGTTCTGCACTGCGGCTATGAGCCGGAATCTTTCGACAGACTTTTAGAGGCGAGGCGCAAGGAGGCGGAGATCAGGGAAAAGCTTTCCAAGCTGGTCGACACCATGACGGAGGCGCTGCGCGAGAAACGTATGCGGGGGGCGAATACCTCCAGTCATACGGAGGCCAGTCTTCTCGAGTGGAACCATCTGAAGGACGAATATTTCGTAGAGCTGGATAAGATAGGACACGAGCGGGAAGAGCTGGAAACGACCATGGAGGCAGGCAAGGACTCCTACATTAAGGTGGACGGCAATATCTATCGTAATGTGGTGGTGGGCGTCAATGCCGAGCAGATGACACTTGACCGCAATACCTGTTTCATGAGGTATGCGGCCGAGAAGGGCGTCATTGAGGGAACAGTGATTGTGCATAGCTGATTCTGACGAAAGACCATGGAGATAAAATGAAAGAAACCTTTGAGACTTATGGGGCGGCGGTGAGTTATATCAACGCCACCCCTAAATTTACCACGAAAAACAGCATGGAGGATACCGCGCGGTTCTGGGCGCGTCTGGGGTATCCCGCGAAGAACAGTAAAATTATACACATAGCAGGCACAAACGGAAAAGGCTCCGTTTGTGCCTATTTGTGCTCTGTACTGCGAAAGGCCGGTATTTCCTGCGGCATGTTTACGTCCCCCCATCTGGTGACCATGAGGGAGCGGTTTGTGACAGACGGGAGGATGGTGTCTGAGGCGGATTTTCTGGAGGCGTTTCTGGTGGTGATGGGGGAGGTGAACCGTCCGGGCACGGCTTACCATCCCACCTTCTTTGAGCTGCTGTTTTTTATGGCTATGGTGCTCTTTGAAAAATACGGCGTGGAGTATGTGGTTCTGGAGACAGGCCTTGGCGGGCGGCTTGACGCCACCAACGTGGTGGAGGAAAAGAAGCTGTGCGTGGTGACTTCGATCGGCTATGACCACATGGAGTATCTGGGAGAAACCCTGTCTCTCATAGCGGGGGAAAAGGCGGGTATCATGCGCCCCGGCGTTCCGGTGGTATACCCGGACAGGCGGGAGGATGTGACCCGCGTCATGGAAGCATACGCGGAGAAAATCGGGGCAAAAACCTTTCCTATAGGGAAAACTGCGATAAAAGAAATAAATATCAGGCATAAAACGATTGATTTTTCTCTTCATTTACACTATTATGATTATATTGGTTTTACTGTGTCCACTTCTGCACTTTATCAGGTGGAAAACGCATCGCTTGCCGCAAGCGCCATAGCGCGTCTGGAGGATGAACGGATCACGGCTTCCGCTTTGCAGGACGGGATCAGGGAAATGGTCTGGGAGGGCAGAATGGAGGAAGTTCTGCCATCCGTGTATCTGGACGGCGCGCACAATGTGGACGGGATCAGGGCCTTTTTGGAGACGGTAAAACATCATTCCGGCACCGGCAGACGGATTCTTCTCTATTCGACGGTGCGGGACAAGCAATATGCGCAGGTGGCGGCGCTGCTTGCACAGGCAGGTCTTTTTGACGAGATATGGCTTGTGCCTTTGCAGGGAGAACGGGCGCTTCCGCTTTCGGCGCTTACGGATTCTTTCGGACAATATACCGGATTTGACACAAAAGTCTTTGAGACGCCTGAGACGGCGCTTTCTGAGCTTATAACATACAAAAACGACGGGGACGAGGTGTATATTGCCGGTTCATTATATTTGGCGGGTGAAGTAAAAGCCCTTTTGAGGAGATTTAACGATGATTAATTTTGAAGAGGAGCTGAAAAAGTTCCACCCCAGTCTGGAAGTGGAGGACGCGGAGGAGGCGATCTACAATCAGGATCTGACGGATATGGCGGATCTGATGGTGAAGATCGTCAAGGAATCGAAGAAAGCAGGAGAATAGGGGATTGGCATAGATGAATTGTTATCAGTGTGGCTGTACGCTGTCTGAACATGATTTTTGCACGAACTGCGGTGCCGATGTAGCCCTTTACAAGAGAATCATATATATCTCTAACCGTTTTTACAATGACGGGCTGGAGCGGGCCGGCGTCAGGGATCTGACGGGTGCAATAATGAGTTTGCGGCAGAGCCTTAAATTTAACAAAAATAATGTGGAGGCCAGAAACCTTCTGGGGTTGGTTTATTTTGAGACCGGCGAGGTGGTTGCGGCTTTAAGCGAGTGGGTTATCAGCAAAAACATGCGTCCGAAAAAGAACATTGCGGACGATTATATCAATATGATCCAGACGAACCAGAATCGTCTGGACACCATCAATCAGACCATCAAGAAGTACAATCAGGCGCTCACTTACTGTAATCAGGACAGCCTTGATCTGGCGGTGATCCAGTTAAAGAAGGTGTTGTCCTTAAATCCGAAATTTATCCGCGCGCACCAGCTTCTGGCGCTTTTATATATCAACAGCGAGGAGTGGGAGCGGGCAAAGAGAGAGCTTTCCAAGTGTCTCGAGATAGATACGAACAATACGGCGACGCTCCGGTATCTGAAAGAAGTGGACGAGATGCTGCTTCCCGAGGAGGGCGTTAAGAGCGGCTCGAAGAAAAGGAAGTCGGAGGAGGTCGTCAAGTACCAGAGCGGCAATGAGACGATTATCCAGCCGGTGAATATGAAGGAGGGCAGGGGCGTTACCTCTCTGCTGAATCTGGGGATCGGACTGGCTATCGGCATCGCCATCGCGTTCTTCCTGATCCTGCCGGCCAGAATACAGACGGCCAGAGCCGGTATCGACGAGGAGCTGCGCAAAGTCAGTGAGCAGTCCGACGCGAAGACGGCTACCATAGATGAATTACAGCAGCAGCTTGGGGAATTGCAGAAGCAGAACGAGACGCTGCAGCAGGATCTGACGGCTTACATGGGGAAGGACGGCACGCTTATGTCCGTGGAAAGCCTGATGAAAGCGGCCGGTGCGTACCTGACGAATCCGGATGACGTCACTGTGGTGGCGGATTATCTGACGGAGATAGAAGAAGAGCGGGCACAGGAGGAAGAGCACGAGAGTTCGGAGGCATTCGACAGCCTTTACAATACCCTTTTGGCGCTGATCGGGCCGAAGATTGCGGAGTCCTACGACGAGGACGGCCATGCGGCGTTCTGGGCGGGGAACTATGCGGATGCCATTCCGAATCTGGAAAAAGCGTTCCTGTATGACGCCACCAACGGGCAGGCGCTCTTTGATCTGGCGAACTCTTACTATCGCATGGGAGAAAAACAGAAAGCAAAAGAAATCTACCTGCAGGTCATCGACCTGTTCCCCAATACGGAAAAAGCGGATAAGTCCAAGGGCTTTCTGGCAGAGATAGAGGGCGCGGAGCAGTAAAGCGCGCACTTTCGCACACAAGAAAATCATATAAAACACGAAAGAGAATGTGATCAATACATCATGTTCTCTTTTTTTGCGCGTATAAGCAGAGTCAGAAGGCTGACGAAGGCTGCGCCATGCTTGCATGAGCGCGGACAGCATCAAAACCGGAAGTGAGAAAAGGAGGGGTTACATAATATGGACGAAGATTACAAGGTAATTGACAATTATCTAATGATACGGATGCCGGCCGAGATTGATCACCACCAATCGGTTGACATAAGTAAGAGGGCTGACAGATATATCGTCTCGAAGCAGGTGGGCAATGTGGTGTTTGACTTTGAGAGGACAACCTTTATGGACAGTTCGGGGGTAGGAATCATTCTGGGGCGTTACCGGAAAATTTCCTGCTTCGGGGGGAAGGTGTATGCGGTGAATGCGGGAAGCAGGATCAGGCGGCTTCTTCTTTTGTCGGGGCTTGAAAATATTGTAGAGATTATGGAGCGGGGAGGGGAACAAAAGGATGATTGAAATTAAAGAGAAGAAGGATTACAGGCTGGTGACGAACGAGATGTGTCTGGAGTTTGCGGCGGTGTCGGACAATGAATCTTTCGCGAGAATGGCGGTGGCAGCGTTTATTGCCCCTTTGAATCCCACGCTGGAGGAGCTTTCCGACGTGAAGACAGCGGTGTCGGAGGCGGTGACCAACGCGATTATCCACGGATATGGGAACAGAGGATGCGTGACGGACAGGGTGCAGATGAACTGCGAGTTAAAGGGCAGCATACTGGAGGTGGAAATTGTTGACCGAGGCGTGGGGATGGAGGACGTGAACCGCGCGATGGAGCCGCTTTTTACCACGAGGCCGGAGTGGGAGCGTTCCGGCATGGGGTTTGCCTTTATGGAGGCTTTTATGGATGAGCTGGAAGTTTTTTCCAAGCCGGAGCAGGGGACGATTGTGCGCATGTATAAAAAGATCGGGCTTGGCGGCTGGATCGTAAACGAGGAGTAGCGTATGGAGGAAACTGCCGTATTAATCGAACGATCACAGGCAGGAGATAAAAGGGCGAGAGAAGTACTGATAGAGGAAAATCTGGGGCTGGTGCGCCATATTGTGAAGCGGTTCACAGGCAGAGGGTACGACGCGGAGGATCTGTTTCAGATCGGATGCATCGGTCTCATCAAGGCGATTGACAAGTTTGACTTAAACTTCGGGGTGCGCTTTTCCACCTACGCGGTGCCCATGATTCAGGGGGAGATCAAACGGTTTCTGCGGGACGACGGCATGGTGAAAGTGAGCCGCACCCTGAAAGAGAACGGCTGGAAAATCAAGCAGGCGGCGGGGCGTCTGTCCCAGCTTTATGGCAGGGACGCGACCTTGCAGGAGCTTTCCGCGGAGACGGAGCTTTCGGTAGAAGATATCGTGATGGCGCTGGACGCCAATGTGGAGGTGGAGTCCATCTATAAGTCTGTCTACCAGTCGGACGGCAATGAAATCTATCTCGTGGATCAGGTAGTCGGGGACGGCGCAGGCTGCACTGCCGGACTGAACCGGGCAAGCGAGGATTCGGAGAAAGAAAAGATCTTAAATCATATGCTTTTGGAGCAGCTCATGGGAACGCTCTCGGAGACGGAAAGGCAGCTCATCCGGATGCGCTATTTTCAGGACAAGACGCAGGTGGAGGTGGCGAAGAGTCTGGGAATCAGTCAGGTGCAGGTCAGCAGGATGGAGAAAAGGATTTTGCTGCGGCTCAGGCGGGAGGTGGGGTGAGAAAGGAAAAACGGTGATCTTATGCAGGATTGCGCATTGAAAACCGTGCAAAGATATGATACAGTGGGTTGTGTGAGAGAAATTTCCAAATCCCGCATACAGCACAGGGTTCAGCAAAGGAAGATGAGGATAAAACGATGGAACAGTACAAGCAGGAATTTATCGGCTTTATGATAGAGAGCCGGGTGTTGCAGTTTGGAGACTTTACCTTAAAGAGCGGCAGAAAATCTCCGTTTTTTATGAACGCGGGCGCCTATGTGACCGGCGCGCAGTTGAGAAAGCTGGGCGAATACTATGCGAAGGCGATCCATGACAGATACGGGCTGGATTTCGACGTGCTGTTCGGTCCCGCATATAAGGGGATTCCCCTTACGGTTGCCACGACCATGGCGATCAGCGAGCTTTACGGAAAGGAGATCCGCTACTGCTCGAACAGGAAAGAGGTGAAGGATCACGGCGATACCGGGATTCTGCTCGGCTCTAAATTAAAGGATGGCGACAGGGTTGTCATTATAGAAGATGTGACGACTTCCGGGAAATCCATTGAGGAGACATTCCCCATCATTAAGGCGCAGGCTGACGTTTCGATTCAGGGATTGATGGTGTCCTTAAACCGGATGGAGAAAGGGCTTTCGAGCGACAAGAGCGCGCTGGACGAGATCAAAGAGAAGTACGGATTCGAGACAGGAGCCATCGTTACCATGGAGGAAGTGGTGGCATGCCTTTACAATCAGCCCATAGACGGCGAAATTTATATTGACGACGATATCAAGGGACGGATCGACGCGTACTATGAAACCTACGGGGTGAAATCATTATAAAGGTGAAATCATTATAAAGTGTTAGGGCTGACGGGCGGTAATCCGTGAAAGGAGCGATGGCAATATGGAAGAGAGAACTTATAAGATTATGGGCGGTGCGGGAGCATTGAATCTCGCGTTCGGCGTGGTGATTATGGTGGTCGGCATTGCCGGAGGCGTGCTACTTGTAATCAGCGGCGCGAAACTTCTGGCGGGTAGAAATAAGATTTTATTTTAAAGATAAGAGGGTGTTTTCGGATGAGGCGAGAATACCCTCTTTGTGCGCGAAGCATTTCGGGTCTGCCGGCGAGTGCGAACAGGCAGAGTCAGAACGCGGGGAGGACGGATTGCGGTGAAGAAAAACAGTTTCATGTTTACCAATAAAGAGCATACGCTCAAAGGGATTATGGCTACGATTCTGGGCGTGATCTCTCTGTCGTCTTTGGGCTACATCATTATGGACAGCTATGCAAAGGCGGGTAAGGTTCCACAGCAGTACGGCGCGGTGGCATTTTTGACGATGATTTTTGCCTTTACCGGCATTGTGCTTGGGGTCATGTCCAAATCAGACAGGGATAAGTTTTATTTTTTCAGTTATCTGGGTATCGTATTAAATGTATTGGTGCTGGCGGCGCTCAGTGTGATCCTGTACGCGGGGGCTTATGCCTGACCGGATCAGTAAGGGGAGCGGGTTTCGTAATCACGCCGGTGCACAGAAGGAAAACATGCCGATAGGGAGGTAATGATGAGACAGGAAGAGTTAATTGCGGAGCGTTATGGGCTTGCCCTTGCGCGGATCAGGGAAATACCGGATGAGTCAATCTGTGGGGAGGCTTACCGGGATTATTTTAAGCAGATGGCGTCGTTCGTTTTGATGATGGATCAGACATACACGCTGGTGGAGAGCGGCGCGCTCAGGCAGATGGGACTGGAGGAGCTGAAAGCGCATAATCACTCGCTCTATGCGGATATTCTGCCGGCGCATTACGGGGAAAGCTATGCGAATCCGGATGTTGCAAATGATCGACTGGGAGAGTCAATCGGGAAATGTCTGTCCTTTCTGTACACCGAGCTTCGCGCCATGATTCCGGCTGCCTATGAGAGCAATCAGGCGTCCATGACGGTCCGGGCGGAGCTTCTGCTGGAGGTCTACCAGCTCTTTGTATGTGCGGCGCAGGAAGACAGGGAGCCGGACGGGGAGGCGCTCAGGGAGATTCTCTACTGGTATGTGAGTGACTATTATGAGGCGGAGTTTGAGGAAAAGAGCATGGCGCTTCTGGACGCGGACAGGGATTTTGCCCGCCGGATTATCATGGAGAGTGATCTGTCGGATCTGCGCTATCTCTACTGGTTCGGGGAGTATGTCACGGACGACGGGCTGAAAACGGCGGCGCATCTGAACGGGACGCCTTCGGAAAAGATTAAGCTGATGGCCGATACTTACACGGAAGGATACCGCATAGGGTTTGAAGTGACCAACAAGGACATTTCCATCAAGGAGACGGTGTCAATCCGTTACTTTCTGGGTTTTGAACGGGTGATTAAGCAGGCGGTCCTGAACTTTGACCGGATTGGTCTACAGTCCTCCTTCTATCGGGCGGGCGCCAGTATTTTTCAGGGCAGAAGCGTGAATAAAAACGGTTACTGCGGTGCGAATCCGAATAAGCAGTACGACTATGACCATAAGGAGGACATGGCTCTGTTTCTGGACGGAGCGATGGCGGAAAGAAGGATTGAAGCCGTGCGCAACGTCTTCGAGCGGCATAAGGAGCTGGCGGCTCTTTACGGCGGCCCTGCGGTGGTGGAGAGCTTCGGGGAGGAACCTTTTGTGCCGGAAAACAAGGAGACTGCCTGCCGCCTGAGTGAGAAACAGCAGAAGCTTTCTGTGTTAAACGCGGGAAAGATAGCCGATATCCAGAATGAATATATCAGGGGAGAGGAGCGCAGCTTTACAATCATTGCCTTTCCCGTGCCGCAGATCGGGGAGCGGTATGAGGAGATATTCGACGACGTGGTGCGCATCAATACATTGGATTATATGCTTTACAGGGATATCCAGCAGAGGATCATAGATGTGCTGGACAAGGGATCGACCGTACTGGTCAAAGGGAAAAACGGGAACGAAACGGATATCAGGATACAGCTTCACAAGCTGGATGATCCGGAAACCCAGACCAATTTTGAAAACTGTGTGGCGGATGTCAATATCCCCGTGGGGGAGGTGTTTACGTCACCGCGCCTTGCGGGTACGGAGGGGCTTCTCCATGTGCCGCGCGTATTTTTGCACGAGCTGGAGTACCGGGATCTGCGGCTTCATTTTCAGGACGGTTTCGTGACGGACTACGGCTGCGGCAACTTTTCCGGGGAGGAGGACAACCGCAAGTATATCAGGGACAATGTGTTCCACCACCACGAGCGGCTGCCGCTGGGAGAGTTCGCCATAGGCACGAACACGACGGCCTTTTCTGTCGCCAGAAAATACGGGATTGAGGACAAACTGCCGATTCTGATTGCGGAAAAGACGGGACCGCACTTTGCGCTGGGGGACACCTGCTATTCCCATGAGGAGGAAGTGAAGAGCTATAATCCGGACGGCAAGGAGATCGTGGCTAAGGAGAATGAAGTGTCGGCTTTGCGTGACACGGATGTCAGTAAGGCATATTTCCAGTGCCACACGGACATTACGATCCCTTATGACGAGCTGGGAGAGCTTTCGGTGTTGACTGCGTCAGGTGAGAAACATGTGATTATCCAAGACGGTCAATTTGTACTGCCGGGCTGCGGGGAGTTAAACCGTGCGCTGACCTGACATGTGACTGACATGTGATGTGAAAAGAACTTCCGGAACGAAAGGGCAGCGGCCGCTTCTTTAAGGAAGCTCTGAGGTAAATATTGGGTTGCGTTATTGGGGGAAATCTAGTACACTGTAGAGTAAGAAACTTTGTTTTAATACAAGATATAGTGGTTTAGGAGGTAAATGCGGATGGCACAGGTAGGCATCGTGATGGGCAGCGACTCGGATATGCCCGTTATGGCGAAAGCGGCGGATCTTTTGGAGGAGCTTGGTATTTCCTATGAAATGACGATTATTTCTGCCCACAGGGAACCGGACGTGTTTTTCGAGTATGCGAAGGGCGCGGAGGCGAAGGGCTTTAAGGTGATTATCGCGGGGGCCGGAAAGGCAGCTCATCTGCCAGGCATGTGCGCCGCGATCTTCCCTATGCCGGTGATCGGCGTGCCCATGAAGACTTCTGATCTGGGTGGGGTAGATTCCCTCTACTCCATCGTGCAGATGCCCTCGGGCATTCCGGTGGCTACGGTCGCGATAAACGGCGGCCAGAACGCGGGGATTCTGGCGGCGAAGATTCTGGCTGTCTCGGACGGGGCGCTTTTAGAGCGTTTAAAGAACTATTCGGAGAGCCTGAAACAGAGCGTGCAGGAGAAGGACGCGAAACTGAAAGAGGTTGGGTATAAGACATATCTGAAAGCATAAAGAAAGAGGAGACCAGATAAAAAACAAGTCTGATGAGACGTGGAGGGTAAGATGGACTACAAGACAGCGGGTGTGGATATCGAGGCGGGATACCGTTCGGTGGAGCTGATGAAGCAGTACGTGAAGGGGACGATGAGGCCGGAGGTGCTGGGCGGAATCGGCGGATTTTCCGGCGCTTTTTCCCTTGAGAAGATTAAAGATATGGAGAAACCGGTACTCCTGTCGGGGACGGACGGTGTGGGCACGAAGATACAGCTTGCCTATCTGATGGATAAGCATGACACCGTCGGGATCGACTGCGTGGCCATGTGCGTCAACGACGTTGTATGCGCGGGCGCGGAGCCGCTGTTTTTCTTAGATTACATAGCCTGCGGTAAAAATTATCCGGAGAAGATTGCGGCCATCGTGAAGGGTGTGGCCGAGGGCTGTAAACAGGCGGGCGCGGCGCTGGTCGGCGGCGAGACGGCGGAGCATCCCGGACTGATGCCGGAGGAGGAGTACGATCTGGCCGGTTTCGCGGTGGGTGTGGCCGAGGAGAAAGACCTGATCACGGGCGCGGACGTTAAGCCGGGCGACGTGCTGGTCGGCATTGCATCCTCAGGTGTGCACAGCAACGGCTTTTCTCTGGTCAGGAAGGTGTTCGATGTGAAAAAGGAGACGCTTTCCGTATATTATGAGGAACTTGGCGCGACGCTGGGGGAGACTTTGCTGACTCCCACCAGAATTTATGTGAATGCGCTTCGTGAGGTGAAGAAGGCGGGCATTACCGTCAAGGGATGCAGCCATATCACCGGCGGCGGCTTCTATGAAAATATTCCGAGAATGCTGCCGGAGGGCACCGGTGCGAAGGTGAAGAAAGGAAGCTTTGAGGTTCCGCCCATCTTTGCGCTCATGCAAAGAACCGGAAATCTGGAAGAGAAGATGATGTACAATACCTACAACATGGGACTCGGCATGGTGCTGGCGGTGGACGGCGCCTGTGCGGATCAGACCGTTTCGGCCCTGCAGGCGGCAGGAGAGAAGGCCTGGACGGTAGGGGAAGTCGTGTCGGGAGATCATGAGGTAGTGATTTTATAAACGGTCTGGCCGGACGGGACGCGCGTTTGGCGAGCGGACAGACCTGTCATCAGAAGCGGCCTGACTGTGAATCAGAAGGGGATGAACTGTCGTTGAAAAGGGGATGGGGAGTTGCGATTGGAGGAGCGGTATGCTTAGAGTGGTGGTATGTGTTTCCGGAGGCGGCACAAACCTGCAGGCAATTATTGACGGTATTGCACAGGGAGCTGTCTTTCACACAGAGATTGTCCGTGTAGTCAGCAACAATCCCGGCGCCCGTGCTCTTGAGAGAGCGAAAGCGGCGGGGATCGAGAGCGTGTGTGTATCGCCGAAGGACTATGGGGACAGGGAACAGTTCGAGACGGCTCTGATACGCTGTGTGGAGGAGGCAGGACCGGATCTGATCGTGCTGGCGGGCTTTATGGTCAAGGTGCCGGCGGAGCTGATACAAAAGTACAAAAACCGGATTGTAAACGTGCACCCTTCCCTGATTCCGGCTTTCTGCGGTACGGGATATTACGGACTGCGGGTACATGAGGAAGCGCTTAAGCGCGGTGTGAAAATAACAGGAGCGACGGTGCATTTTGTGGATGAGGGGATGGATACCGGACCCATCATCATGCAGAAAGCCGTAAAGGTACATGAGGACGATACGCCAGAGACGCTGCAAAGAAGGGTGATGGAGGAGGCCGAGTGGGTGCTTTTGCCATGGTGCATCAATCTCATTGCGGCGGGACAGGTAATAGTGGAAGACGGCCGGGTGACGGTGACGGAGTAACAATGCGAAAAGAAGCATTCTCTGTATATAAGATAATGAAAGGAAAGGGAACTAATGAAAATTTTGATCGTTGGCAGCGGAGGACGGGAACACGCGATTGCGGCGGCTGTGGCAAAGAGTCCGAGGGCGGATAAGATTTACTGCGCGCCCGGCAATGCGGGAATCGGACAGATTGCGGAGTGCGTGCCCATCGGCGCCATGGAGTTTGGTAAGCTTGTGGCCTTTGCAAAAGAGAATGCCATTGATCTGACCATCGTGGGCATGGACGACCCGCTGGTGGGCGGTCTTGTAGACGAGATGGAGGCGGCGGGCCTCAGGGTGTTCGGCCCCCGGAAAAACGCGGCGATTCTGGAGGGTAGCAAGGCTTTTTCCAAGGATCTGATGAAAAAATACAATATTCCCACGGCGGCTTACGAGAACTTTGACGATCCGCAGAAGGCGCTTGCCTATCTGGAGACCGCGAAGATGCCGGTGGTGTTAAAGGCGGACGGCCTTGCGCTCGGCAAGGGCGTGCTGATCTGTGAGACGCTTGAAGAGGCGAAAGAGGGCGTGCGGACCATCATGGAGGATAAAAAGTTCGGCGCGGCGGGCAACCGCATGGTGATCGAAGAGTTTATGACGGGGCGGGAAGTCTCCGTGTTATCTTTTGTGGACGGGAAGACGATAAAGATTATGTCCTCTGCGCAGGATCACAAGCGGGCGCTTGACGGCGATCAGGGACTGAACACCGGCGGCATGGGCACATTCTCCCCCAGCCCCTTCTATACGGACGAGGTGGACGCGTTCTGCCATAAGTACATTTATCAGGCAACCGTGGACGCCATGGCGGCGGAGGGAAGACCTTTTAAGGGTGTGATCTTCTTCGGGCTGATGCTCACACAGGACGGGCCGAAAGTGCTTGAGTACAATGCCCGTTTCGGGGATCCCGAGGCGCAGGTAGTGCTGCCCCGTATGAAAAACGATATGATTGACGTGGCGGAGGCGTGCATCGACGGGACTCTTGACAGGCTGGAGCTTTCCTTCGAGGATAATGCGGCGGTCTGTGTGATTCTGGCATCGGAGGGCTATCCCGTTTCCTATGGGAAGGGATTTGAGATTACAGGGCTTGATAACTTTGACGACAAGGACGGATATTACTGCTTCCATGCGGGAACGGCGTTGAAGGACGGAAAGATTGTCACAAACGGCGGCCGGGTGCTCGGTGTCACGGCGAAAGGCGCGACATTGAAAGAGGCGCGGGCGAACGCCTACGAGGCGGCGGAGTGGGTGCATTTTGACCACAGCTATATGAGGCGCGATATCGGCAAGGCGATTGATGAAGCTTAAGAGATACGGTGTAAATGAGTAAGGGAGAATTCAAAAGGGAGTGAGGCTATGAGCAGGGAAGAAAGAATAGAGATGCTCAAAAAGGAGTTTAGCGAGATCAATACCTATAACAGACCCACTTATTGTTCCGAATGCGGGGCTGTTATGGTCTTTAAGGGATTGGGCGAATACCAGTGCGAGAAGTGCGGCGTCAAAGATTATGACGATTACGGAAAGGTGCGCAATTACGTCGAGAATCATATGGGAGCCAACGCGGCGCAGACCGCCAAGGCTACCGGCGTGGCGCAAAAATCCATAAGGGATATGTTAAAAGAGGGAAAGCTGGAGATCGCGCAGAACTCGGCCATTTTCCTGAAATGCGAGATTTGCGGCGCAACGATCCGCAGCGGCAAATATTGCCCCAAGTGCGAGATGAACTATCACCATGATCTGGAGGAAATGGCAAGAAAGGCAAGGCATCATGGCGATACGTTTGGTTACAGCACGGAGCGGCGCAAGGGCGAGGACGGTTCCAAGCGTTTCACAAGAGAACAGTAAAAAGAACAAAGGACTGATAGAGGAGAGCGGAATGAAGATACGAAAGAGCGAACGGGTAAGAGCGGGACAGAGACATGTATGGAGAGCGGCAGCTGTTTTGGGCGCGGCGGTTCTTCTTGCGTGGTGTAATCCGATGGTGAGTCTGGCGGAGGCCACAGGCACCGTATTGCCCAACTCGGTCAATATCAGAAAACAGCCCGATCAGGAGAGCCAGGTGATCGGGAGCTCCACTGTCGGCAAGGAAATCAGTATCCGGGGCAAGGTAGACGTTTCCGGAATTACATGGTATCAGGTGTATGTGGACTCGAACACGATGGGCTATGTGCGCGCTGATATGATAGAGAAAAAGGGGGATGGAGACATTCCCACGGTTACCGCAGGTGCGGAAAGCCAGGCAGCACCGGCGTCTGAGGGCGGGGATGCAGGCGAACAGGAACCGGCATCTTCCGGCGGCGGCGCGCAGGTGGAGGCGCAGGAGTCGACGGATCTCCAGTATGCCAGCACCAAGGTGCAGGCGAAAGTACGTCCCGATCCGTCCACCTCGAATAACCCTGTGGATTCCCTGACGCCCGGGACGCAGGTGGTGGTGAGCGGAAAATCGGAGGGCAGCGACAGTAAGACCTGGTATTTCGTCAGCTTTACAGGGTCAAACGGCTCGGAGAAGACGGGGTATATCCGCTCTGATCTGTTAGAGATGGGAGAGCTGCTGCCCGCGCCGGAGGAGCCGGAGGAGGAACCCGAGGAGGAGCCGGAAGAGCCGGCAGCCGCACCGAGAAATGACTATGAGCTGAAAATAGAGACCACTTCCGAGGGAGCGGAGGAGTGGTATATTTATGATAATGTAACCGGACAGAAGCAGAAGCTTGTGCCGCTTTTGGAGTCTTCCTATTCACAGACGCTTGACGACGGGGATGAGACGAAGTCTATGGTGAAGCAGCGGATTGTGATTGTGGTGCTTGCCGTGCTTCTGGCGATTTTCGTGGTCGTGACGGTTATTATGGCATTTAAGCTGCGCGACGCCTACTATGAGGATTATGAGGACGACGAGGAAGAAGAGACGCCCGAAGAGCGTCCGGCGGCAAGACGGACGGCGGAGAGAGAAAGAGAGTCCGGCCGCAGGACGGCGGCGGAGGAAGAGCGCAGACCCAGAAGAAGAGAGGATGCGGGGACGGACAGGCAGGAGCGCAGACGGCGGGAGCGTGAAGTAACTTACCGGGAAGAGCCGGATGTGGAAGAGGCGGTCAGGCCCGCGAGAACACGCAAGGCCAAGAATTTCCTTCTGGACGATGACGAGTTTGAATTTGAATTTTTGAATATGGACGATAAGGACCTGAAATAATCATGTTTATCGAGATAGATTTTAACAGCGATCAGGCGATATATATGCAGCTTCGGGATCAGATCATTATGGGAATCGCCTCTTCCCGGTTTCAGGAGGGAGAGATGCTCCCTTCCGTCAGACAGCTTGCGGACACCATCGGCATCAATATGCACACGGTCAACAAGGCTTACACCGTCTTAAAGCAGGAGGGCTATGTGAAAGTGGACCGCAGACGGGGCGTGATGGTGGCCGTGGACATTGACAGGATGCGCGCCATTGAGGAAATCAGGGCGGATCTGTTAGTCACTCTTGCAAAGGCAAGCTGTAAGAATATTTCCGGAGAAGAAGTGCATGCTCTTATAGACGAAATCTATGAGGAATATGGGAAAGGAATGAGAGAGTAAATGCAGCCACAATTTACGGACAAGGCGAAGACGGCTCTGATCTTAGCGGAGAGGGCGGCCAGAAGCCTGCGGCAGAGTTATGTGGGAAGCGAGCATATCCTGTTAGGACTTTTACGGGAAAATACAGGCGTTGCGGCGACCGTGCTTTTGAATAACGGCGTGGACGTGGTAAAGCTGAAAGAGATGATAAAGGATTTGATCGTGCCGGAGACCTCCGTGCTGATTGCGGAGCGGGACGGGTATTCCCCCCGCGCGCAGGCGATTCTGGAGGAGGCGCACAGGCAGGCGGACAGATTCCGCAGCGACAAGACGGGGACGGAGCACATTCTGCTGGCGCTTCTGAAAGAGGGGGAGAATGTAGCGGTCCGGCTTTTGAATACTATGGGTATTTCGGTGCAGAAGATTTACGTGGATGTGCTGGTGGCCATGGGAGAGGACGGTGCGCTTTATAAGGAAGATCTGGGGAGAAAGCAGAATAAGAAGAAGGGAAATACCTCTACCTTAGACCATTACAGCAGGGATCTGACGGCGCTTGCCAGAGAGGGGAAGCTTGATCCGGTAATCGGCAGGGAGGAGGAGATCACAAGAGTGGTGCAGATCTTAAGCCGCCGCACGAAGAACAATCCCTGTCTGGTGGGAGAGCCGGGCGTCGGGAAGACTGCGGTGGTGGAAGGGCTTGCGGCCAGAATCGTGACCGGGGATGTCCCTTTTACCGTACAGAACAAAAGGCTTCTGACGCTGGATCTGTCCGGCATGGTGGCGGGAAGCAAGTACCGCGGCGAGTTTGAGGAGCGGATCAAAAAGGTCATTAAAGAAGTGATTGAGGACGGCAATATCATCCTCTTTTTGGACGAGATGCACACCATTATCGGCGCGGGCGGCGCGGAGGGAGCAATCGACGCCTCCAATATTCTGAAACCTTCCCTCGCAAGGGGGGAAATCCAACTGATCGGCGCGACTACCATCGCGGAGTACCGCAAGTATGTGGAGAAGGACGCCGCGCTTGAAAGGCGTTTCCATCCGGTGACGGTGGAGGAGCCGACCCTTGAGGAGACGGAGAATATTCTGCGGGGTATCGCCCACAAGTATGAGGAGCATCACAGGGTTACCATCACGCCGGAGGCAATCAGCGCGGCGGTGGCCTTGTCGGCGCGTTACATCAATGACAGGAATCTGCCGGATAAAGCCATCGACCTGATCGACGAGGCATCGGCGGCGGTGCGCCTGCATGTGACGAAGCAGCCCGATAAGCTGCAGGAACTGTCGGAGGAGATTGATAAGATCGACTTACAGATCGAGCGGTCGATCCGTATGGAGGCGTTTACGCAGGCGGCCGAGCTGAAAAAGAAGCAGGAGAGCTGCATTAAGAAATATGAGCGGACGGTGAAGCGGCTGGAGCAGGAAGAAAAGAGCCGCGCCTATGTGGTGGGAGAGAACGAGATCGCGGAGGTGGTGGCGCTCTGGACCAAAATTCCCGTGAAAAAGCTGGCGGAGAAGGAGAGCGAACGTCTGCTTAAGCTGGAATCTATTCTGCACAAGCGTGTGATCGGCCAGGAGGAGGCAGTTATGGCGGTGGCGAAGGCCATGCGGCGCGGCAGAGTGGGGCTTCAGGATCCCAACCGGCCGATCGGGTCATTTCTGTTTCTGGGTCCTACGGGCGTAGGAAAGACAGAGCTGTCAAAGGCGCTTGCCGAGGCCATGTTCGGTTCGGAAAACGCCCTGATCCGCGTAGATATGTCGGAGTACATGGAAGGCCATTCGGTGTCTAAGATGATCGGATCGCCGCCGGGTTATGTGGGATTTGAGGAGGGGGGACAGCTCTCCGAGAAGATCCGCAGGAATCCCTATTCCGTGGTGCTTTTCGACGAGATCGAGAAGGCCCATCCGGATGTGTTTAACGTGCTCTTGCAGGTGCTCGACGACGGACATATCACCGACTCCAAGGGACGCAAGGTGAGCTTTAAAAATACCATTCTGATCATGACTTCCAACGCCGGAGCGCAGCGCATTATTGATCCGAAAAACCTGGGATTCGGCGCGGCGGAAACGGAGAAACAGAGCTATGATAAGATGAAGGGGAACGTCATGGAGGAGGTAAAACGCCTCTTCAAGCCGGAGTTCATCAACAGGATTGACGAGATCATGGTATTCCATCCGCTGAATAAGGAGGATATGAAGGCGATTGTCACACTGCTTTCCAGAAATCTGTCCAGGCGGTGTAAGGAACAGATGGATATGGAGCTGACGGTCGGTTCCGCCGTGAAGGAGTATCTGATCGAGAAGCATATGGACGTTAAGATGGGAGCAAGACCCATGAAGCGGGCGATCCAGTCGGAGATCGAGGATGCGCTGGCGGAGGAGATTCTGGCAGGAAAGGTGAAGAGCGGAGATAAGGTGTCCGTGGGACTAAAGAATAAGAAAATAACCTTCACGGTAAAACCTGTGCAAGGTTAGTGTATAACAAAGAGACATTAGGAGGAAAAAGCGATGGCTGTAGTAGAGGAGTTATTGCGTGCAGAGAGTGACAAGACGCTCAGTTTTGGGAATCATAAGCTGGCGGCAAAGGCAAAGCTGGAGGATTATGAGCACGGCGGTAATCTTTACAAGGTAAAGACCTTTAAGGAGCTGACGAAGCTTGAGAAAAACGGCATGTTTGCCTACGAATCGGAGCCGGGCACCAGCGTGAACCGGTTCGAGGAGACGGAGAACGGTCTTACCTTCACGGTGGAGGGCGACGAGGACGCGCAGATCACGGTGGGACTTGAGGAGGATACGCCTTACAAGGTGTACGTGAACGGCGCAAACGTGGGAGAAATGAAGACCAACCTGAGCGGCAAGCTGAGTATCAGCGTAGAGCTTGCAAGTGTCGGCGCGGTGGAAGTAAAGATCGTCAAGTAGGCGGTCGGAGCGGGAATTTTTGGGGTTTTCGGCTGAGATATCATGTCTGGCTGGAAACCCCGCTTTAGTATATGTAGGGTAATTGCGAAACGCATATTCATCGATGTTGTATTGGGCATATTGTATAATCCATAAGCAGACCCTTGGAAAGTGTTTAAATCCTTCGGATTAAAACTGTCAGCGCTTAACGAGGTATTTTCGAGTTTAGCGCTGTTACGGCTGGAACGGAGCGCAAGCGCGTCTGCGTTGGAATATACAATGTGCACAATGGTTGCAATACTGTAAGGCGTTTTGCAATTACAGAGAGGTGTAAAGAGAGGAAACAGGAATGGCAAAGGGAAAATCAACGGTATTTTTCTGTCAGAGCTGTGGATATGAGTCCGCCAAGTGGCTCGGACAGTGTCCGGGCTGTAAGGAGTGGAACACCATGGTGGAGGAGCCTGCCGCCGGAAAGAGAAGCGGCGGTGCATCCGGCGGTGTGTCCGGAAAAAGGGCGGCGGAGCCTGTAAGTCTGAAACAGGTGGATCTGCGGGAGGGCGAGCGCATGACCACGCACATCGCCGAGCTTGACAGAGTGCTTGGAGGCGGGATTGTGCCGGGGTCGCTTACGCTGGTGGGCGGAGATCCCGGCATCGGCAAGTCAACCCTTCTTTTGCAGGTGTGCAGGCATATGGCGGCGGACGGCAGGAAACTCCTCTATATATCGGGTGAGGAATCTTTGCAGCAGATTAAGATGCGGGCCAACCGGCTCGGGGAATTTTCGGATCAGCTTCTCCTTCTGTGCGAGACGAATCTGGAAATCGTGGAGCAGACCATCCGGAAACAACAGCCTGTGGTGGCGGTTATTGATTCGATCCAGACGATGTACAGGGAGGAAATCTCTTCCGCGCCCGGCAGCGTCTCCCAGGTGAGGGAGTCCACCAATGTGCTGATGCAGCTTGCCAAAGGGCTGGGCGTCTCCATCCTGATCGTGGGTCATGTGACGAAGGAGGGAACCGTGGCGGGGCCGCGGGTTCTGGAGCATATGGTGGACACGGTGCTCTATTTCGAGGGAGACAGACACGCCTCTTACCGGATTCTCCGGGGCGTCAAGAACCGTTTCGGCTCCACGAACGAGATCGGTGTCTTTGAAATGAAGGAGGAAGGACTTGCGGAAGTGGAGAACGCTTCCGAGTTCATGTTAAGCGGTAAGCCGGAGGGAGCCAGCGGTTCCGTGGTGTCCTGTTCCATGGAGGGAACCAGACCGATTCTGCTGGAGATTCAGGCGCTTGTATGCCACAGTAATTTCGGCATACCGAGAAGACAGGCCACGGGCATGGATTTAAACCGGCTCAATCTTCTGATGGCTGTTTTGGAGAAGCGTTTGAATCTGCAGATGTCGGACTGTGACGCCTATGTGAATCTGGCGGGCGGAATGCGGATCGCAGAGCCTGCCATTGATCTGGGCGTGGCCATGGCGGCGGCTTCCAGCTTTAAGAACCGGGCCATTGACGACAGGACGATTGTCTTTGGAGAAATCGGACTAAGCGGGGAGGTGCGGGGCATCTCGCAGGCGGCCCAACGGGTGGCGGAGGCCGCGAAGCTGGGGTTTACCACATGCGTTCTTCCGGCGGTAAATGCGGGGCAGATCAGGGCGAAAGAGGGGATTCGGATTATCGGCGTCAAGACAGTGCGGGATGCCATCGACTTGATTTAGAGACGTTTATGTGGTACTATATCCGAGGTTATTTTATTTTTTGTGTAATGGGAAATTGCGAAAAGAGAATGCAGGGTGTTCTCGGAATCGTCGCTGTCTGACGAGGATTTCGTACAAAAGGGAAGAAGATCTGACAAAGGAGTCAGTATGGATAATAGAAAGCACGGATTTCGGGGCAGCATACCGCTTCTGATCGTGGAAATCTGCGTTTTGCTTATTGCAGTATTCGTGATGTATGTGGTGGTCACGATGACAAGCGAGGTAAACCACAAGGCCATTGACGAGGAAAAGATCCTCATTAACGAGGAGATCGTCAAAAAAAAGACAGACGATGTGAAGCAGACGGAGACGAAGGCGAAGAAGGAAGAAAAGGTAAAAGCAAAAGGCTACCGGAACATTGCTCTCTTCGGTGTGGACGCCAGAGACGGCGAGCTGGGGCGGGGCACCAGAAGCGACACCATCATGATTGCCAGTATCAATCAGGACACGCAGGAGATCAGGCTGATTTCCGTGTTCCGTGATACCTATTTGAATCTGAGCAACGATTCTTATAACAAATGTAATACAGCCTATGCGCAGGGCGGGCCGGAACAGGCCATCAATATGCTCAACATGAATCTGGATCTGGACATCACGGACTATGTGACCATCGGCTTTTCGGGGCTGATCGACGCGGTGGATGCGCTGGGCGGTGTGGAGATAGAGATTACGGATGCAGAAATTTCCCATTTGAATAATTATCAGCTCTGTATGGCGGAGGAGCTTGGCGTGGATTACATTCCGGTTGAGCAAAGCGGCAGGCAGCTTTTGAACGGGATGCAGGCTACGGCTTACTGCCGGATCCGCTACACGAAGGGAGACGATTTCAGAAGGGCAGAGCGACAAAGAGAGGTGCTTCGGGCCATGATGGATAAGGCCGGCGGCGCGTCAATCAGTACATTGACTGATATGGTTAATGCCGTTTTGCCGCAGGTGGAAACCTCCCTGGATGTGGATGAGATTTTGAGCGTGCTGGGAAGTGTGGCGGGCTATCAGATGGTAGTCAGCGACGGGTTTCCGTTTGAGGGCGGAAGAGCCGGAGCCAATGTGGGAAGTAAGGGAAGCTGTGTGATTCCCATGGATCTGGAGGAAAACGTAAGGCAGCTTCATCAGATGCTTTACCCGGAGAACGGCTATGCGCCCTCCGGACAGGTAAAGCTGATCAATGAGGAAATCAAAGCACAGACAGGCGAGTATATGCAATAACGGTTCAGACAGGGCAGCGGTTCACACAGGGAGCGGCTGTCCATGTGCAAAGAGGGTATACGGTACTATGAAAAAACTGCTTATTTATCTAAGGAATTATAAAAAGGAGACGGTTTTCGCGCCGCTCTTTAAAATGCTGGAGGCCACGTTTGAGCTGTTTGTGCCGTTGGTGATGGCGGCCATTATTGACCGGGGAATCGGGCAGGCGGATACGGGATATGTCCTGAAAATGGGCGGCATACTCGTTGCGCTTGGGCTGATCGGGCTGTTGTGCTCCATCACGGCGCAGTATTTTGCGGCGAAGGCTGCGGTGGGATTTGCCACCGGCTTAAAGCACGCGCTGTTTGATCATATCCAGAGCCTTTCTTTTACGGAAATTGACACCCTTGGCACTTCCACGCTGATTACGCGCATGACTTCCGACGTGAATCAGGTACAGAACGGGGTCAATATGGTGCTGCGCTTATTTCTGCGCTCGCCCTTTATCGTGTTCGGCGCGATGATTATGGCGTTTACCATCGACGTGAAGGCGGCTCTTATTTTTGTGGTGACGATTCCCCTTCTGGCGGTGGTGGTTTTCGGGATAATGGCCCTTACCATGCCCATGTATAAGAAAGTGCAGGCAGGACTGGACGCGGTTCTTGGAGCGACGAGAGAAAATCTGACGGGCGCGAGGGTGATCCGCGCTTTCCATAAAGAGGAGGAAGAGATTGACCGGTTTGAGGAGAAAAACGAAACGCTGACCCATTTGCAGCTTGCGGTGGGAAAAATTTCCGCTTTGACCAATCCGGTCACATATATTATCATCAACGCGGCGACCATTCTTCTGCTCTACACGGGCGCGGTGCGCGTGGACAACGGCAGCATTACGCAGGGCGGGGTGGTGGCTCTGGTCAACTATATGTCGCAGATTCTGGTGGAGTTAATCAAGCTGGCCAATCTGATTATCACGATTACCAAGGCGCTTGCCTGCGCCAACCGGATCGAGGCGATTTTCGAGGTGGAGTCCTCTATGCGGTGGCAGGAGGCCGCTTTATGCGGGGACGGGGAAAACGGTCCGACAGCAGGCGGTGGTAAGGATTCCGGGACGGACGCACCGGCTTTAAAGAGCCAGGCGGGGGAAAAGAACGGACAAAAGACGCAGCGGGATCTGGCCGTTGCGTTTGAACATGTGCATCTGACATACGGGGGCGCGGGGGCGGAATCCCTGAGCGATATCCATATACAGGTGCCCAGGGGGCAGACGGTCGGCATCATAGGCGGCACAGGCTCGGGTAAGTCCTCTCTGGTGAATATGATTCCCCGGTTTTATGACGCGTCGGCAGGTACGGTGCGCGTGAACGGGCGGGATGTGAAATCCTATGGTATGGAAGAGCTGAGAGAAAGAATCGGCATTGTTTTGCAGAAAGCGGTGCTCTTTAGGGGAACGATCCGTGACAATCTGCTGTGGGGAAATGCGCAGGCCACGGATGAAGAGCTGTGGGAGGCGCTGCGGCTCGCACAGGCCAAAGAGTTTGTGGAGACGAAGGAGGGCCGTCTGGATGCGCCCGTGGCGCAGGAAGGGCGCAATCTTTCCGGTGGCCAGAGACAGAGACTGACCATCGCGAGGGCGCTGGTGGCAAAGCCGGAGATACTGATTCTGGACGACAGCGCATCGGCCCTTGACTACGCCACGGACGCCGCGCTTCGTAAGGCACTTAAGGAACTGCCCGGGGAGCCGACGGTGTTTATCGTGTCCCAGAGAGCCTCCTCCATCCAGCACGCAGACCAGATTATCGTGCTGGAGGACGGCGAGATGGCAGGATGTGGCACGCACGAAGAACTGCTCGCAAATTGCGAAGTCTACCAGGAGATTTACTATTCACAGTTTGAGAAACAGTCTGCCGTGCAAAATTGAATATACAAACCGGCGTTGAGAGCTTGCTCTCATAAGACGGTTTGGATGTTCAATTTTATAGGGCGGACGCCCGACATGAATAAATTGGCGAAGACAATTTATGAATGGCACGGCAGACAGCTTATGAATGGCACGGCAGACAGCATGGCGAACTTAGATATACAAACTGGCGTTGAGAGTTTGATCACAAAGCGGGCGTTGTGTTCGGGTTTGCGAAGCAAATCTCGCAATCGAGCCTGCTCGATTTGATACAGGAGGGTAAGATGGGACAGAAAGAAACGTTTAAGCGGGTTTTGCATTACATCAAAAAATACTGGCTGTATCTGGCGGCGTCCATCGTGATGGCGAGTGTGACGGTGGCGCTGACCCTGTATTTTCCTATTTTGACCGGTAGAGTCATAGATCTGGTGCTCGGAGCGGGACAGGTGGACTTTGGGGGCGTGTTCTCGATTTTGAAGCAGATGGCGCTGATTGCCGCCGCCACCGGTGCGGCCCAGTGGATTATGAATGTGTGCAACAATAAAATGACTTACCGCATCGTACAGGACATCCGCAACGAAGCGTTTGGCAGGATAGAAATTCTTCCCTTGAAGTACATCGACGCGCATTCCTACGGCGAGGTGGTGAGCCGGGTGATCGCGGACGTAGACCAGTTTGCGGACGGTCTGCTGATGGGTTTTACGCAGTTTTTTACCGGAGTCATTACGATTTTGGGCACGCTTGGCTTTATGCTCAGTGTCAATGTGGCCGTCACGGGTGTCGTTGTATTGGTGACACCGTTGTCGTTTTTTGTCGCAGGCTTTATTGCGAAGAAAACGTTCACGATGTTCCATTTACAGTCTGAGACAAGAGGGGAGCAGACGGCGCTGATTGAGGAAATGGTCGGAAACCAGAAGGTGGTACAGGCGTTTTCCCACGAGGATGAGGCGCTGGAGCGGTTTGACGAGATCAACGGCAGATTGCAGGACTGCTCTTTGCGGGCTATCTTTTTCTCCTCTCTGACGAATCCATCCACCCGTTTCGTCAACAATCTGGTGTATGCGGGCGTAGCGGTTGTGGGAGCGGTTTACGCCGTCCACGGAGGGATCAGCGTGGGGCAGCTTTCCTGCTTTCTCTCCTACGCGAACCAGTACACGAAGCCGTTCAACGAGATTTCCGGCGTGGTGACGGAATTACAGAATGCGCTTGCCTGCGCGGCGCGGATTTTTGCACTGATCGAGGAGGAACCGCAGACGCCGGAGGCAGCGGACGCGAAGACGCTTCGGGATGTGAAGGGGCGTGTGGAGCTTTCCCATGTGGATTTTTCCTACGTGCCGGATAAGAAGCTGATTACAGACCTGAATCTGGTGGTGAAGCCGGGACAGCGGGTGGCTATCGTAGGACCCACGGGCTGCGGCAAGACGACGGTAATCAATCTGCTGATGCGGTTTTACGATGTGAACAGTGGAAAAATCTGTGTGGACGGGGCGGATATCCGCGAAGTGACGAGAAAGAGCCTGCGGGAAAATTATGGGATGGTATTGCAGGAGACATGGTTAAAGGCCGGGACGATCCGCGATAATATCGTAATGGGCAGACCGGAAGCTACGGAGGAAGAGGTGATCGCCGCGGCGAAAGCGTCCCACGCCCACAGCTTTATCAAGAGACTTTCCAAGGGCTATGATACGGTGATCGGGGAGGACGGCGGCAGTCTTTCCCAGGGACAGAAGCAGCTTCTGTGCATCACGAGAGTTATGCTCTGTCTGCCGCCCATGCTGATTCTGGACGAGGCGACCTCCTCCATAGATACGCGCACGGAAATACGGATTCAGAAAGCCTTTGCCACCATGATGCAGGGAAGAACCAGCTTTATCGTGGCGCACCGGCTCTCCACCATCCGGGAGGCGGACGTGATTCTTGTTATGAAGGACGGGAACATTATCGAGCAGGGAAATCACGAGACACTGCTTAAGAAGAAAGGCTTTTATGCCGGACTGTATGAAAGTCAGTTTGCAGTGTAGTAGGAGGCGTCTTTGTTGTAGTCCATGGATTCGGAGCGGATGTCCGTGATCGCGCCGTTTTCCCACTCAAAGACAAGATACTGGTAAACCACGGCGTGATGCTCCAGATACGCCTCATCGGTTAAAAAGGAGAGAAGCGCGTCCTTTTCGATTTCGTTATCCTCACAGAAGGCGTCGATTTCCACAGCCGTACCGTCTACAAAGAAGGATGGCAGAATCGTGGTCAGGGGGGCGTCAAAAGGGATTTCTTCCGCGGGAAGGAACTGATAACTGCCGTCGTCCACAGAGGAGAGGATGTCATAATCCCGGTAGGCGGCCAGAAAGGCATCGGCGCCGTCTCCGATTTTAACGCCGCGTATGGTCTGTGCCGTCTCCGCATCCAGATCGTAGTCTGTGGCGGTAAGAAGCGGTTTTTCTTCGCCGCAGGCGCTGAGAGTCGTGAGCGAAAAAGTCAGGATAAGGAGAACGGCGATTTTTTTCATGGGAACCTTCTTTCTGTAAATGAATGTACTGAAAAACCCGCGAGCAACGACTCACGGGTCATAATAACAGGGGCAGTAGGAATCGAACCCACATCGATGGTTTTGGAGACCACTGTT
>CARQVR010000008.1 GCA_949051815.1 uncultured Lachnospiraceae bacterium | reverse complement strand
AGAAACTATTTGGCTTTCAGCCATTTTCACGGCTGTGCCGTGAATAATCTGGGTTAAATCCGGTTTTTATCATTCCGCAGACGTGTGCACAGAGAGGAAGTGAAGAATGAAAAGCATAGGGCAGTTGGAACAGGCATATCTGAAAGAGCTCGGCCTGTCGGAAAAACATAAGAAAACGGCGGCAGATATCAAAAAGCAGATAGAGCTTCTACAGGGGAAACTGATTACGCAGAAGATCAATTCCATGAATATGAATGGAGCAGAATATGACAGATTTATCAAACTGTTATCCGGAGGTAAGAAAGCGGTGCTTGAGGCAGCGGATCAGGTTCTCAGGGAAAAGAAGGGAGAGAAAGGAGAGGTGAAATCGAGTGAAGAGACAATACAGTAAAGGAGAGAGCGGTCTTATCGCCGTATGCGGCGTCAGCGGAATTTACGCATATCTGACGGGGGTTATTCAGGGCTATATACAGGGATTTATGGGAGAACACAGGGCAGTCAGGCAGATTGGAAGATTAGCAATGCCGGTAACGGCGCTTGTTCTGGTATGCTGCATAGTACCCCTTGCAGTTTCCGGTTTTTCTTTCTTAAAGAATGAGACGGGGGCAGCTTCGGTTGCACAGGCTGCGGAGGAGAAAACAGAGATCAGTTTAAGTTTAGAAAATAAGGAAAAGTGGTGCCAGAGAAATACCATTTGTGTATCGACAGATGAAAGTCAGCCGGTTGAATACCGCTATATCTGTACTGCATCAGGAGAGGACAGCGGATGGGGGACGGAAAGGCGTAAAAATGTGGACACTAACGGTACATGGATGATTCAGGTGCGGGACGCTTCCGGTACGATAACGGAGCAGGAGATTGAAGTTGCCAATATAGACAACCAGCCGCCGGTTATCCGCAGCATAACAGAAAAAACAGAAGGAGAGGCAGTGGAGAATGAAGAATAAGTTGTATATAATGGCCGCCGGACTGATGCTTTTATGTCTGGCGTTTCCGGGGATATATGCGCAGGCTTCGGACGGTGAGGAGTACATTACCATATCCGTGGATGCGGTAGACGATAACACAAATCTGCAGTATGCCCTTGATTCGGATGCACCGTCAGCATTTACGGATTCAAACGAATTTACAGTTCCGGCAGGTACATCCCACACCATCTATGTCAAAGATGCAGCAGGAAACATAGCGTCACAGCGCTATGAAGCGGATATTGCAGATGAAGAAAGCAGCAGGATGGATTCCTATGATAATTTTTCGGAATCGCATGAGGAAGAGGAGCAGCGGATTAACATTGATCTGGAGCTTGGACGGAAAGAGACGGATGAGGAGTTTCCTGAGGAAACGGGTAATCCCGGAACGGCGAGCATATCATCCAGAATCAAGACAGACGGTACCGTAGACGGGGAAAAGGTATTTTATACGTTTTCGACAAAAGAAGGGGAAGAGTTATACCTGGTGGTCGATCAGGGACGGGGTACAGATAATGTGTATCTGCTTGACACGGTTTCTCTTAGTGATCTGCGGGTTTTGGCAGATCATAGCGACACTTCTGACAGCACGGAGGATAAAAGTGAGGATAACCTGTTATCTCTTCTGGCAGAAGAAAACGGAGAGGCAGAAGAGCCGGAGGAGTTGCAGATGAAGGAAAGATCGAAATCCAGACCCGGAAATACTCTGGTTATTCTCATTTTTGCGGGAATTGGCGGCGGTATTTACTATTACATGAAAATTTATCGGAATAAAAAGGATGAAGCCATGGATGTTGTTGATGCGATGGATATGGATGAATTTGAGCCGGAAGAGGACGAGGAAGAACTGGAATTTGATTATGATGATACGGAAAAGGAGGAATATCTGGAAGCCTTAATTAACGGGGATTTAGATGAAACATTCTTTGATAAGGATCCGGACGAATATGCGACGTCGCATACGGATGAAGACAGTGGCAGGAGTGGTGAAGAACCAGATGCTTATGCGGAGGACGAAGATCCATGTGACGGAATGGAAATTGATTATTAAAAAGGGGAGGATCAAGATGAAAAAAGTAAATCTGACAAAAATGCAGATAGGAGCGGCGGCAGTGGTGATACTAGTTCTGTTTGCCGCTGTGGCTGCGATCAGGATAAAAGCCTCCAGGGAGACACCTGTAGAAGTATACAGCTACAATAATGTTACGGAACAGGTACTTGCGGATGAGGTGACTACCTATCTGCATGGCGCGGCTGATCTGGGGGAAGAAATCAGCGCCCGGACGGCGAACGAGGCGGTAGAAAGCTACCGGCTGATAATACAGTCAGATGTGGATACAGTAAATGATGAACATACAAATGCGATTCAGGACCGGGTATCGGCATCGTTGCAGGCATCCGAAGACGGAAATCTGACCAGAGAAGATATTACCGCATTGTCAGCCGGAGTGGCAGAAATTGTATGGAAAACAGTTCTTTCCCAGATAGAAACCGTGACAGAAAATGTAAAGGAGAGCGAATATTTTTATCTGGCGGAGAGTCTGCAAGGGCAGATCAAGGAACTGGAAGAGAGAAAGATGAAGGTATCGATCCGTGCGAATATTAAAAACAATACAGAAATGACGCCGGATGAACTGCTTGCCATGGTAGAGGGCATGACGGATCAGGAGCTGGAAGCGCTGGCCAAATCCATGGGACTTTCATTGGAAGAGCTGCAGAACCTTTTGGAATCCTATCAGTCAGATACCGGTAAGGAAACGGATTCCAAGCTGAAAGAATTGGAGGAGAAACTGACCAGAGAAATAAGGGAAATCGGGGCAGGTGAGGACGGAAAAAACGGAAAAGACGGTACGCAGGGAGAGCGGGGGCAGGAAGGCAAGGCAGGAAACTCCGGCGCATCAGGGAAAAGCGTTTTTACCCGTTATTCAGAAAAAGCAAATGGTGAAAGCATGACGGAGAGACCAACAGCAGCGACAAAATATATGGGTACTTATACCGGTGCAAAAGCATCCGTAAACCCGTCAGATTATTCATGGTCACAGTATGTCGGAAATGACGGGAACAGCGTGTTTATCAGATATGCGACCAGCGAAAATGGTGCAAATATGACTAAACAGCCTAACAGCGATACAAAGTATATGGGTACATATATCGGCGTCAGGGCATCTGCCGATCCGGAGGAATATACATGGACAAGATATTCTGATGCGACAATCTCTTTTTCGAATGGCACTTTGTACATTACCCAGTAGAGGAGGATGAGACTATGAGGAAAAAAACAGGCCTGATTGTGGCCATACTGATCTTTATTGGGATTCCGCTGGCGGTAAAAGCAACTGAGGAAAGCGGAAATTCAAATATGAAATCCTGTGGCAGTATCATATACAGGGATAGTTCCGGTTCTATAGAGCTTTATGCAGAAGACATAGCCTTTCTGCAGGAAAAACTGGCATCCGTGCCGGATGAGATATTTGATCCCATCCTGTATTCTCATATGCATGAATGGGAATATATCAATGTCAGCCAGACCACGCATACCCGCCATTGTGCCGGGTGTGGTTCTTCTTATGACATAGTAAGTGTGCATGATGCAGATGCATCAAAGATATGCACGATTACATATGACGGAAAAGAATATCCCGGATATGAAAAAATCTGCCGCTGTGGCTATATCTGGAAGGAAGAGATGTATCATAATCTGATATACAGTCCGACGGATGCAACATACCATACTTTATCCTGCGTGCTGAACGGAACAGAGTATTGCAGCGGACTGGCAGCCAGAGAAAGTGAACATATTGAAATCGCATATCCGGATGATGAATCGCATCATTATCTGATATGCGAGTATTGTGGTTTCGCAGGAGAAATGCAGACGTGTGTTTTCGACTATGACAGCATAGAGGACAGCGAGGATCCGGCTCTGGTAAGAAAGTATTGTGAATGCGGAAACTACATTACGGAACCCAAAGAAACGGTATCAGGAAACAGCATAGAAGACGAGCCTGACGAAGAACCACAGACCGGAGCACCGGAGCCGGTGGAATCTGTATCAGATAATCAGATTATAGTTGAAGGAGGAGATCAGCCATGAAAAAAAGAATTTTATCAATTATTTTGACACTGGCGTTAACAGTAGGAACCTGTAGTATTGCAGCAGCGGCAGACAGAGGAAGTGCAACGAGAAACAGCCTGAAATCCTATGGAGCGATTGAGTACCATAAGGGTAACGATAAGGTGATTATTAATTCTGACGACCTGTACATGCTGGCTGATCAGATCGATCAGGTAAAACTGGAGGTAACGGATCAACTGGAGGCAATGAACACATATTTTACTTCCGGTGACGGCATATCGCTTGGCACGGACAAGTATATAAGTATAACGCATACACGTCCGTCCAAGACAGATTTTGTTGATCCGGTATCAGTTAATTTTGACACGCTTTTGGAAGCGATTGCGGCCAGCCAGTCCGTGTCGTCAGATGTAACACATTATGGTTATTCTCCCGGTACTAAACTATATAAAGGTTCGAATGGCGAGCTTACAACGAATGGTTCGGAAGAAGGAGCAGAGCAGATTAACGTTGCGGCCGCTACGGCGGATAATCTGTCTGCCGGAACTGTGGCATGGGTGGATGGACGCCTGATTTTAGGCACAGGTGGGGATAATAGAGCTTATTTTGACTCCGGATATTCTTCCGGAGAAGATAATAAACCTGATAAGCCTTCCACTCCTTCTGACGGATTCGGTACAGGCGGAGAAGAAAACACGATTAAAACGGGTAAAGAATATACGTTTACTGAGGATATGGAAATATGCTATCTTTATATTGCAAACGCTTCGAACACAAATAAATATGGCAGTGCACCTTCTGTTAATCTGATATCGGGTCAGGTTATTATGACGAGAATAGTAACTCATAATATGACTAATATAAGCAATGGTAGTGCAACCATATGCATTTACAGATGTACAAATGTTAAAAAGGGATCTGTAATTAAGATTAACGCAACCTATGGTGGAATATTATTCAAATAAATTATAAAGGAGTAAGGGATTTAGCGCCCTTACTCCTCATACAGTTGCGCTGTTAATAAAACATATGACAGCTCCCACCAAAATTTGTAATACTCGTACCAGCGCGAAGTTCAGGGATATAATATATATCATCATGTGTATAACTTCCGCCGGGACCGTTGACAGTTGCATTATGAAGCTTTTTAGTTGCTACAATCGGAACCCCGGGTAAAGTATTGAATGCAGGAAGCGGGGGATTTGTATTGGCTTTACATATCATAAATACATCATGTAAATCTTCTTGAACGAGATAGGCTGTCTGTTTATTATCATCGCCTTTTAAATTGACTGAAATACCTTTTGCCTCAGAGTTATTTGCCCTGAAAAGTTTAGCATAAGTTGCGGAAAATTTTATCTGGGTTCCTTTCCTCAGTTCCGGCACATAGTACACGTTTGATTTTACAGCACCATTATAAGCTCCGGATATTTGCAATATTCTCTGACAGCTTACCTCCGGATCTGATGGAAGAACGTCAAATTCAATGCTGTTTCCGACATTTGCATAGTCGTGCCTTATCATGTACAAAAATACCCCTGACATATCTTCCGTCACAAGGTAGGATGTCGCTTTGTTGTCATCACCTTTCAAATTGATTGCGACGCCTTTACTCAATCCCGGGTCATTACTGTTTTCGTTGTTACTTTCTTCAATGCCTTTATCAAAATAAGCTCTATTATTTTGACAAGCTGAGTTTTCTGTTCTCATTTTCTATACTAAAATGTCGTTTGACAATAGAAGAACCTGCAAAGGAGGAAAATGGGAAAATGGAAACAAATCAAATGCTTATTGATTATGAGAAGAGACTGCGAAAGGATGAGATGTCGGAAAATACGATTAAGTCGTATGTCGGGACCGCAAAGAGATTTTTGGCTGAATATGAAGCTGTAAACAGGAACAGTACACTGGCATATAAGGAATGTCTGATTTCGCACTATAAACCAGCGACGGTAAACAATAGAATACTGGCACTCAATAATTTTTTGCATTTTTTGAGAAAGGATAACCTGCAGTTGAAAACAATAAGAGTGCAGCAAAAACTTTATTTAGATCACGTTATAAGTAATGCTGATTATAGAAAACTGCTTAGAAAACTACAGAAGGATGAAAAAATGAAGTGGTATTTGATTGTTCGGACAATGGTTTGTACGGGTGCGAGAATCAGCGAAATCATTGCATTTCAGGCAGAAGACGTATATATCGGCTATGTGGAGCTGTATGCGAAAGGGAACAAGCTGCGGCGGATCTATTTTCCAAGAGTGTTGCAAGAGGAGCTGCTGGGATGGTTGGAAGCGGATCAGAGAAAGGAAGGCTCACTGTTTCTTAACAAAAACGGGGTTACAATATCTGCGAATGGCGTAGCGACAATGCTCAAAAGATTTGCGATTCGATATAATATTGATCCGGGAGTCGTACATCCGCATGCCTTCCGGCATAGGTTTGCACTCAATTTTCTTTCAAAGAAGCCAAATGAGATCATTCTGCTGGCGGATATTCTGGGACATTCAAGTATTAATACCACCCGCATATATACAAGGCGGACGGCACAGGAACAATATAGGATAATTAATTCAGTGGTTGATTGGTAAAAGCAGGAAACAGTCGGAAACAATATCCGGCTGTTTTTAATTGCAGGAAGCAGAAGAAACAGGAAAAGGAGCAAGGCATGGGAAAAATATTAATTGTAGCAGAGAAGCCCGCTGCCGGTGCCGATATCGCAAAGGTAGTCGGAGCAGGGGAGAAACATAACGGATATATGGAAGGAGAGCGCTATGTGGTTACATGGGCTATTGGACACCTGGTCGGGTTGAAACAACCGCAGGAACACGATGAAAAATACAGGAAATGGAGTCTTGCAAATCTTCCGGTTTCGTTTGATCTGTCTGATAGTTTGAAGGTGCTTCCAAGGACAAGGCACCAGTATAAGGTGATAAAAGAGCTGATCCACCGGGGTGACATAGAGATGCTGATTAATGCCGGTGACGCAGGCAGGGAAGGGTATCTGATACAGGAATGGATCTACCGCATGGCAGGATGCCGCCTGCCAAAGAAAGTTCTCTGGGCAAGTTCCCTGACAAAAGCAGGGATCCAGACGGCGATGGATCACCTGAAAGAGAATGATCTGCCGGAGTTTCAGGGGATATTACGGGAGGCGGAAGCCCGGACGGAGGGAGATTATATCTTAGGCTTTAATTACAGCCCGCTCCTGACGCTTACAAGAGCATACGGACAGACACTATCTTATGGCCGCTGCCAGACAACGTTGCTACAGCTTGTGTATCTGCGGGATAAAGCTATCCGGGAATTTAGGTCAGAACCCTACTGGAATGTGGAAGTTACCTACGCAAAAGGATTTAAAGGTCTTTTGATTGGAGAGGACGAGAAGGGAATGAAATTTTTCCGGAAAGATGATGCTACAGAGGCGTTAGGAAAAAGCGGCGGTACCGGGACGGTAGTGGCGTATGAAATGCAGGAGAAAAAAGAGAAGGCGCCGCTTTTATATAATCTTGCCAAGCTGCAGCAGGATATGGGGCGCAGATACAGCTTTCCTCCAAATAAGACGCTGGAGATTGCGCAGACTTTATATGAAAAGTATAAGATACTGTCCTATCCGCGTACAGACAGCCGGTATCTATCCATGGATGTCTATGATGAGATTTCCGGGCATCTGAAAAGCTGTTGTTTCGGATCATTTGCTATGGCAATAAACAAAATAGATTTTTCAATGCTACAGGCGGATAAAAGCTATTTTAATGATCTGAAAGTGACAGATCATCATGCGCTGATTCCTACGATTAATGCTGATATGGAAGCTGCTTACGCGTCTCTGGCGGAAGATGAAAAAAGAGTGTTTGATGCGGTTGTCCTTTCCGTGATAGCCATTTTTTATCCGGCATATGAGTATGACGCGACTAAAATCATAGTAGAAATTGGGGGAAACCGGTTTAAGTCTACTGGAACAACGATTCGTCGTCTCGGGTACAGACAGCTCTTTATTAATACAGATGAAGAGAAAAAGAGCGGGCTGCAGATTCTGCCGGAGCTTTCGGAAGGAGACAGTCTTGCTGTTGACAGCGCAGCTTTGCAGGATAAAAAAACAGAACCGCCTAATAAATTTAATGATGAGACGATTGTTAAAGTGATGGAGAAATACAGCATCGGTACAAGCGCAACAAGGGCGGATATCATTCAGAAGCTGCAAAATCCCAAGAGACAGTTTGTTATCCGCGAGAAGGGCCAATACAGTGTTACTGAGCTGGGAGAAGAGTACATCAGGATTGTACCGGAGGAACTTAAAGCACCGGAGCTTTCGCAACAGTTTGAAGAGAATTTGAAGAAAATTAACACTGGGGATCTCAGTAAGGAGGAGTTTCTCGCCGGTTTGATTGAGGATATTAGTAATAACATAGACCGATTTACTGCTGTACAAATTCCGGATGAGAAAAAGATCGGATATGAGGCTGCGAAGCAGAGGGAGAGCAGGGAACATCTTGGTACATGCCCGAAGTGCGGGGCAGAGGTCAGGTCAGGGCAATACGGAGCATACTGTGTCGGAAAATGCGGTATGTCTCTTGGCAGGGTCAGAGGAAAGACTCTGACAGATGAACAGGTTACTGCTCTTTTGAATGGCCGGAAGGTGTATGTAACCGGCCTTAAGAAAAGAGAAGGTGACGGAACCTATTCTGCCTACTTTATCCCGGACGGGATAGAGGAGTACAGTTACAAGACGACAAGCGGGGAACAGAAGAAGGGCTGGCAGTTTAAGTTTTCCGTACAGTTCAAGCCCGGAAAGAAGAGGTAATTACATATGTCAGAAACTACAAAATATTTATCAGATTATTTGAATGAGATGAACCGTTATATGGCACGTCTTAACAGAGACGAGTTGTCAAGGAAGGACCGGAAACTTTTTTGGGAGTTAAGTGGTGAGTATTATGATATTTTTCAACAGACTGAGGCATTTCCGGAAAAAATTTTACAAGGTATGACTGAATTTAGTGATAACATTACGAATCTGTCTGGAGATGGCAAAGATCTGGCAAGAGTATATCAGGATAAAATTGTACAGCACGCAAATGATTATATCAATGCGTCGCAGCGCAGCGAGCTGCAGTTTGGTATATTTCAGAAAGACGCAGAGATTTTAAACCTGCAGCGTGAAAAGATACAGATGCTACAGGAACTGGCTGATCTGGATATGAAAATGTATGGGAAGATTACAGAACAGACGCAGGATATTCTCGATGTACAGAACTGTGAAATATTCAATGGCCGTGTCAGAGAACTTGCATTATGGGAGCGGAATGATGCTGTTTCGGAAATGGTATCGTATCAGGATGAGGAGCAGCGGGTGAGCTTGAAGTTCCCCTACATGACGAGAAACACCTTTATGACGGTGAAGGATGGAATTAAGCGCATGGGCGCCGCGTTTGATCCGGACCGTAAGGAATGGTATGTGAAGCAAAGTGCTGGAAAGGAAGCAATAACCAATATTCAGGATTATATCAATTGTCATGATGAGGCAATTTATCTAAAGCTGCCACCGGCCGGTCCTAAGGAGTTCCAAGGTATGATTGGGCAGCTTAAACAGGATGGAGCAAGGTATAATTCAGATAAGAAATTATGGTATATAACAGAAAAAT
Organism: uncultured Lachnospiraceae bacterium; assembly: GCA_949051815.1. GTDB lineage: Bacteria > Bacillota > Clostridia > Lachnospirales > Lachnospiraceae > UBA3282. Next base: position 66,234 of record CARQVR010000008.1, on the reverse strand, counting down.
CAGATTGCAGCAAGTTCCGGCAGTACCTTCCGGCAGCAAAAGATTCTGTACATGAAAAGTTAAATAATTATAAATCTGTAACAGAGAAACAACATACAAATGTTCAGGAAATGGGATCCAGAAGGCAAGAGACACCGGAGCGGACATAAACAAATCAGGCATGGAAGACCAGAGAGCGATAAGGTTTTCCGTGCCTGTTTTTTATGCGGGATCACATAAAAGTGAAGGAGAAGGTATGGAGAAAGAACCGTTTAGAGTTAGAGACAGACAGTTAAAAATATGGGTGACTGACTATGAGTATCAGTTGATTCAAAAGCGGATGAAGGCGTCCGGATCCGCTACACTGAGGGAGTTTCTTGTTGATGCGGCAACGAATGGTTTTTTGATTAATGTTGACTATTCAGATATCAAAGCGCTTGCATATGAGGTCAACAGGATCGGGAATAACATCAATCAGATCGCACACAAGATAAACAGTGAGGGACTGATTTATAAGAACCAGATCAAGGACGTACAGGAAGACGTAAGTATGATCTGGAAACTTTTGCGGGCAAAGTTTTATCAGATTCCGTAGCAGCTTGTAAGTGGAGAAGAAAATATGGCTACATCAAAAATAAAGGTTATTGAAAAGACGATCAAGAAAGCGATTGACTATATTATTAATCCTGAAAAAACAAAGGATGGCACGCTTGTTTATTCGCATGGCTGTTCCGTGGAGACTGCAGACCGGGAAATGGAACTTACGGCAAGACAGGGAACCGGGAGGGGAGATCGGATTGCTTATCATCTGATGCAGGCTTTTTCTCCGGATGATGACATTACTCCGGAAAAAGCGCTGGAGCTTGGAATAGAATTTGCCAGGAGTGTCACCGGCGGAAAATATGAGTTTGTTGTCTCAACGCATGTTGATAAGGATCATATCCATAACCATATCATATTTAATGCTGTTGACTATGTGAACCATAGGAAATATCATTCTGACAAAAAAGATAAATACAGAATCCGCGATATTAACGACGAGATCTGCAAAGCCAATAACCTGTCAGTACTGCCTAAATATGATGCAAAGAGAAAGACTAAAAACAGGAATGTTCATAAAGAAGAAAAAGTAAGCTGGCAGAAAAAGCTGAGATATGTTATTGATGATGCGATTAGAAATTCGAAAACATTTGATGATTTGCTATATGCGCTTGAAATGGAAGGGTATGAGATTAAGAAGGGCAAGCACATTTCGTTTCGGGCACCGGGGCAGGAACGTTTCACAAGAGCCAGGACAATAGGGGAAAATTACACTGAGGAGGCAATTCGGAAAAGAATTGCCAATAAGGAAAAAGAGCCGGAAGTGTTGACAGAAGAAGCGGAAATTCCGGAGAAGAGACGAATAGTGCCAGAGATTAAAGAACGCACGATATTGAAGAAAAAGAAAATCTCTTCAACACGGATTAATCTTCTGGTGGATATTTCAAAAAATATCAAAGCGCAGCAGTCTAAAGCGTATGAACATGCTTTGGTCAGAAGCAATATCAATACGCTGGTAAAAACCATGAACTTCCTGATTTCACATAAGATTACCACCTCTGAGGATTTTCAGATTTATGCCGATGCTAAAAATGCGGAACTTTCACTTTACAGAAAAGACCTCCGAAATATTGAAAGTGAGCTGATGGAGCTTTCTGAAAAAATAAAGTTTACGCAGAATTATAAAAGGAACGCGCATGTATATTATGAATCAAAGCGGGCCAAAGATCCGGCCGCATATGCGAGAGAGCATGAGGAGCAGCTTGTCTTGTTTCGTGCATCTGAAATATATTTTAATAAAAAGCAGATGAAGCCAAAAGAGATAAATCTTGCTGACTTGTTTGAAAGATACAGAGAGCTAAGTGATGAAAAGGCGGAGCTGACGAAAAAGAGTAGTTCGTTGAAGCTGGAGATTAAGGAGCTGGAGGTGGCAGCGAAGAATATTGAAAAGGCCGTCGGCGAAGACATTGCCGGAAATGAAGAAAACCGGAAAAAACATGAGCGGGGAAAGGAACAGGAAATATAATAACGGCTGTTACAATAAATGCAGGCATTTTCTATTTTTGGAAGATTTGTCTGCATATATTTTTTTCTTTTTATTCTTTTAATCCAGATTTGTATAAAATACAGAAAGCCGTGCAGGGCGTAACAAAGGGGTTTGGGGATTTGCCCCAACAAGCAAATAATCTGAAATGACCGGTACGGGAATTTTAGATTATGGTGTAAATGGGTACCCATTTGCGTGGCTTGCTACTCCGTGAAAATGGTGATTTTCACGGACGTGTTTTAGCCCGCATAGGCGGGCTGTATAAAACACATAATGCCGTGAGCGGCAGGAAAGTGTAAATCCTTGCCGAATAAAATGCAATGTGTCATATTATTGACATCCTTGTGATATAAAGGAAGATATGTTATACTAATTTATATAAATACAAAAGATAGGTAGTAAGGAAAATGGAAGATAAAATCAGTATTTTACATGAGATTTTAAAAACAAGAGCGACTTGTGAGAATGAAGGCAACTATCTGCTTTTTCATGGAACAAACACTTTGTTTTCCGAAATCGATCTTGGTAAAACAAGTGTTACTTCAGATTTTGGAGGAGGATTTTATTTAACCAATATATTAGAGCAGGCTGTTGAGTGGGCAGGAAAAAAAAGAAGAATACAGTTTGATGGTGATCTGTCAGTTTGGGAATATCTTAAATCTGCTTATGTTTTAAAATATGAGTTATCATTTGATGAATTGAAAAAGTATAATATGAATATGAAAGTTTTTGCTGGATATGACAGAGAATGGTTAGATGCTATTTTGTTGGGGCGGAGACATTTGGATAAAGATGATCGTGAAGTAGAGGATGTTAGTAATTTATTAAGTGAGTATGATATTATTGCTGGACCAATGGCAGATAATAATTTGAATGCAAAACTAAATAAATATGCGAGACATCCTTATGATAGAAATATTTTATTAGATGAAATTAAGATGGTCAAAGAAAATTATCAGATTGTATTTAAAACTAAAAAATCGCTTAACGCACTAAAAGAATTGAACAAATTTTCATATATGACATTTTAAAATGAATTGAAAGGGAAGAGAGTATGATGCATAGAAGAATGAGTGGAATGAGTGCTGAGGTTAGGGAAAAAGAGATCGAGATTATTAACCTGTATGCACAAAAAGCAGATATCAGTATAGAAGAAGCAAAAGAAGTATATCGTCACTCCGGATTGCGAAAAATTATTAGGGATAAAAGTACGGCATTATATTTAGAAAGTCCATATTTTATTTTAGAGAGATACGCTAAATATATGAGGCCAATTCAAATGCAAACGCCACATGTCAGGCATTCTACAATGATGACGGTGAAATTGTTGAAAAAATAACCAGGCAAAAAATTAACTTTTTCTCTGAAAAATATTGAAAAGTTACCAAAGAAAAACCCCTGAGAATCGCTTTAGGGGTTTTTCTCATTCATACGGTTTTGTTTTATATGCCGTTCATTGTTTTTTTGTAATATTCATTAGTATTTTGACTACGTGTATCAGCATATGGCAAAACCGCAGGAATAGAGGAAATCAAAAAAGCAACCGCCTCGACCAAGGTTCGGGGCTTTTTTGTTGCAATTTTTTGCTCGTAATTTTTTTCATTGTTGTTATATGTGTATTGAAAATAATTATTGGTTGTTATCTCTATCTCTTTTATCGATTTTTAGTTTAGAAGAATTATGATCGTTTTCTAGCTGGGTTTCTTTTTTTAATTGTTCTAATCCGAGTCGAATTAATTCTGTAGTAGCTTCAGAACGAGTCTGAAAGCGACGTTCAAAACGGAAATCTTCAATTGCATTGAACATATCAATGTCAACAGAAATCATGTATCGTGGTTTTTTAGTTGCCATGGCCGTGCCTCCTAAATATACATCTTATCACGAGTGATACACTGATGTAAAGATACATTTTAGCAATAAATTCTTGACAGGTGTATCACTGATACTCTATAATGAGAGTGAATGAGTGATACACAGATACAGTGATGTAGAAAGGAGAAGATTATGTCAACATATGTAAAACGAGCAATGATTACTTTGTTGCCAGAGTGGGAACCAGCACTTGATAAATTGAAGAAGGAGCGCTTTTATAACGATAGCCAAGCAGAAATGCTTCGTTACGTTATTGGAATGGGGTTGAAATCATTGAATATTATAGATTCACAAGCTGAAACGAAAAATGATTGAGGTAAGAAGCGGAGGCAACATGGGAGAAAAGGAAATATTGAGATATCTATTTCTGATAGACCGGAGACTGGCCATTGTAACCTCGGGCATTCATTGGAAGCCGGAGTATGAAAACGAGCTAAATAGTATTGATGTGGAACTTACAGATTTATGGGCGCTTGTTGATGCGGAGCATGTGAACAGGGAGCAGTCAAATTTTATCTGTTAAGCTACGACATTGATAATATACGTGCAGGATTAACCAGCCGTTTTTTAGGCGGCTTATTGTATTCCAGAAGAAAGTTGAAAATAAGATATTCAAAATCATTAGCAAAATCATATGAAGAATTGATTTGATATTCAAATAGGTTGACGGATTTTATATGAAGCTTTTTTTTAATTGTTACACGGTGGTTTCCATCTATGACAAGCATTTGGTTGTTTTGCTGAACAGGAGCATTGCAACAAAGCACTGGGAAATCTGAAACGGCATGTGCAGGAAACTTCCAGTTTAAGGCAGGGTGATAGGCGTATTCGCAAGGATCGCCATAGATGCCAAATTTATTTAAGGCTACTTTTTTCTCATGTAAAAGCAGAAGCTGCTGCTTCTCACACTGAGAATAAATGTGGCCAATATTGAAATTGATTAGAAGCTGAATGTCATTACTGCTATATGCGTATTGAAAACAATCATTGGTTGCATCTCTATCTCTTTTATCATATGCACGCACAATGTATCTGTACCAATTTTGAAAGAAAGAGGAGTTGTCTTCAAATGGTTTGATCCATTGTTCAAAGTCGATAGAGTAGAACTTCCTTTCACGATGATTATATAACTTAAGATTTCTTGGGTTCATAAATAAATCCTTTCGAGAGGGCGACATTATGAGAAAAATAAAAAAAATCATTCATTTTGTAATAGGTTATATGAGCTATTGTAAAGCAAAACGATTTAGAGCACAAGACGAAAGGAAACAAAAGCGGGAACAATGGATCTTAAAAAAATATGGATATTATGGTGGAAAATCATATCCATGGTCAAAATTATATCGCTGTAAATGTGGCAATAAGTACCCGTGGATGCATGGATTTCCCAGCGGTCCGCCAGATAACGAGATTGTGAGGGATGGGTCAATTTATAGAGCAGTATGCCATCGCTGCTTCCGACATACAAAAAAGGGGACTTATGAAGAGGTTGTTGAGGAGTGGAATGCCAAGCATGGGTTAAATTATAGGAAAGTGATAGCGGAGTGGGAAGGATATCCATATGTAGAGGATAAGCCTTGTGATAAATGCGGGCATGAATACAACGTGGATAGAATGTGCATCTATTACACCAAGAAGGAGCTCAAACAAGAACTCAGGAAAAGGGAAGAGTGATTGACTTATGCGACGTCGCATAAAGAGGAGGATGAAAGATGAGTAAAGAAGCAGATAAGGTGAAGGAAAAAATTACCTTGACGAAGCTCTGGGTGCATTGGATTATTTTTTGAATATACATCATTATTGGAAAAGCGAATCTATAAAGGAGTTGCTGGATGGAGTATACATAGAACGTCAGGCAAACAAGCAGTGGCAGTGTATACCGAGCTGTATAGACAAACAAATAAAGTATGAAATTATAGAGACTGGAAAAGATGAATTTGACAGTTTTCCTTATTATGTCCGGGAGTGGCAGGAAATAGATGCTGATCGTTGGGCTTATGCCGGTGAAGGCATCTTTTGCAAGACATTGGAACAGGCCAATGAATATATCGTTGCTCAGGATGGGAAAGCAGCTCGTGGTAATATTGCTAAAATTAAGAAATCTGATGAAAATATCAGGGAAGTTTCACAGGAAAAGGAGGAAGACAAGCTTTTCGTCAAAAAGTACGATATATGGTGGCCCGCTTATAAAAATGAAAAGGGTGAAATATATCCGAATGTATGGGGCATCGGAGAAGAGAATGAATTGATGCATGATAATCTGAAACGGATGATGGCTAATCTGGAAAGCGCAGGAGTAAAGGAAATTGATTTTTCCCATTGGAGTTTTATAGGCATTAGTTTTGATGAATCAATGCTGGAACAGATGAAATTTGCAAAAGAAATTAATTTTCGGAATGCAAATTTCTGTTATGGTGCATTTCGTGGTGGCGAATTGAAGAACGTGGATTTTTCTGGGGCAACCTTTGATATGTATGGAATTGCAGAAGCTACATGCCATAATTGTAATCTTAGCAATACTGTGTGGGAAGAAGTTCCGGCAAACGGGTCGAAAATTGCTAATTTTATCAAAGATTTGACCTTTGTAGGCTGCAAATTTAAAAATGCGCAATTTAAAAATACAGAGATTTCAAACAATAAGGTTATGGCACCAGCAAAAGCCAGAACGAGCGTTCTTGACGGTCTGAGAGAAAATCTGCAGAAAGTAAAATCGAAAGATACAGATCGGGATGCCAAGCAGCGTGAACACAACCAGGAAGAACGGTAACTTATGCGACGTCGCATAAAGTGACATTAAGTATATTGGAGAGGGAATAGAGCAGGAGGAATACTGAGTGAACTATGTGTCTAACTGGAATCTGTTAGATTCAATCATTTTCTTTTGTGAAAATAAGCTGCATCAGGTAAAAGAGGCTGTCCGTGACAGCAAGGAAGTGGAGCCGGATGTTGAGCTTATGATACAAGCGGAGACAGAGTATCTCAGAACAGAGAATGAAAATTTGAAGAAACGGGAGATACCTGTATATATGATCGAAGAGGATGGAACCTGTTTTTGCCCTAAATGTCGAAATAAGCTGTCGCCGCAAGTAAGATACTGCGCGAACTGTGGACATAGGGTGATGTGCTTTGATGAAAGAAGGATAGAATCAGCCAATTAGGGCTTTTCTATATAAATGCTCTATGACAAATACGCCGCATATGCGTAAGAATACAGCTTTTGCGTCATAAAGTCCGGTAATGTCTGGCAGACAGGGAGCTTCACAGTGGATTCGCAAAGATCCCCGGTTCGTTTGAATAATGGAAACGGGGAGAGCGATCAGGTCTGTTCTGTGTAACTTCTCGTGGTAAGAGAAGGAGCGAAGATCTGTCTGTCAGTGATAATGATACACCCCCGAAGGTGGGGCTTGCCCATAGAAATGGGAGAGGTAGAGTAGCACGCTGCGTAATGGGTGTGTGAGGGTAACCTGTGGAGCTGACCAACAGCCACCGGCATTCTTCTTTTAAACAGATAGTCTTTTGGGAGCGGTGGACAGCCGCCGCGTTCTTTCTTCATAGTGTGTAGTGATGGGCGTTTTGTGCCCGGCGCTCGGTGCCCAGCGCTCCCAGAAGATTATTGACATAAAACAGAGAATTGTGTATTATAATAATAACGACGGGCAACCAGAGTGTCCGCCCAAGCGATGAAACAAGATGGCGTACCGGTATGCTCCGTCTTGTTGAGCTTTCTGGAGGGGTTGTGCAACGGTACCTCAAACCGGAGTAGGCAGAAATGCCGAACGAAAATGCAACAAAAGGGGTTCTGCTTATGCAGAACCCTTTTTGCATCTGGGAGGGAATATTTATGGATTTACTGGAGAGGGCAGCGCTAGAGTTTGATAAACTTCGATCAAATACATATTATTTTGAAATTGCGCGCAAAAATACGCAGAGAAAATTTATGCTAAATTTTATGTCAGGGGATTTTCATCATATTGTGGGTCTGCATAAGCTTCCTGATATTAGATTTATACAAACGGGAGCAAGAGATAAGGTGTATAAAGATATTTTGCATGGAAGGATTGGATCCTCTGATATACAAAAAAGCAAATATTATGGTGAAATTGAAAATAGATTAAAGTTAGTAGGACAAATGGGAGATATACTTGATAGTAATCAGATTGTTTTTAAGTGTTTAAAGAATGGGAATGTATTTTCCCGGATAGAAGCAGATTATCTATTGGAAAATGCTCACAAAACAGATATTATTTACATTTTTCTGAATGAAAGGTCAAAAGCGGAGAAAGGGCAAATCCCCGTTATGTGCTGCCGTTCCTTTTTCCCAATGAATCAGCTTGATTATTCCCGGAATCAGCCATCATATACATTGTTGAAGAAAGTTAAAATTGATACGATTTCAGGAAACGAGACAGTACAATATGACAGAAGCAGGATTTTAGATCAGGCCAAAGAAGCAGGATCAGAAGCGGAACGCAAATCAGTTTTACAGCAGCTCAATGAAAAGAAAGCGCAGTCTGCGATCAAAGAAGTAATTGATCAGCGGAGAAATTGTCAAAAGGATAAGCAGGATCGCGAAAAATAATACATATATTTTATGCGACATCGCATAGCTGTTTTAGGGAGCATCCATTCAGAGTGGGTGTTTTTTGTTTGTAGAAAAGGATTCGGTTACTAGGACAGCCGGATGAGGGCATATATTACTATTATATTAAGTTGGTGAGGTGGACGGTATGGAAGATATGCAGCATGAAAAGGAGTATATCAGTTTGAAAGAAGCAGATGAACAGGCATTCCGGGACCAATTGAAGCAGGGGATATTCAAAGAACTATTCCGGAGGGATTTTCTTACGAGGGCGCAGTTGAATCGGTTGCTGGATATTGCCTGATTATTGCACATCGCCACACATGTCTGTTATGATTAATGTGGTGATGTGTCATTTCCTGAAAAGGAGATTGACAATGGAGAAGTTAAGAGTAGCCGCATACTGCAGGGTATCGACAGATAAGGACGATCAGGCAAATTCGCTGGCCAGTCAGCGTAAGTATTTTTTGAGTTATATTAACGCACATGATGACTGGATTCTGGATAACATTTATTATGACGAGGGTATAAGTGGTACCCAGACAAAAAAGCGGGCCGGATTTAATGCCATGATTGATGAGGCAATGCATGGCCGCATTGATTTGATTTTGACAAAGGAGGTATGCCGTTTTGCAAGGAACACTGTAGATACGCTATCTTATACACGCAAGCTAAAGGATTGTGGCGTTGGTGTTGTATTTACAATCGACAATATAGACACAAGAGATTGTGACGGGGAACTGCGACTCACTATCATGGCCAGCATCGCACAGGAAGAGAGCAGGAAGACGTCTGAACGTGTCAAATGGGGACAGAAACGCCGGATGGAGCAAGGGATAGTGTTTGGGCGGGACCTTCTTGGCTATTATGTCAAAGACGGAAAAATGACGATTAATGAAGAGGAGGCTCCGGTGGTACGTGCTATCTTCCATAAATATACGGTGGAGGGGAAGGGCACGCATGTGATTGCCAGAGAGCTTGCGGAGGAGGGGCTACGGCCCATGCGCGTGAAACAGTGGTCAAATACGGTGATCCTGCGGGTCCTTCGAAATGAAAAATATGTGGGTGACTTGTGCCAGAAAAAGACTATCACGCCGAATTATCTGACCCACGATAAAAAGTATAATCGGGGAGAGGAGGAGAAGGTCTACTTATATGATCACCATCAGCCTATTATTTCACGGGAGCTTTGGAACCGGACACAGGACGAGCTGCAGAAGAAATTACCTTCCTCCGAACGGCTGATGAAGCACAGTAACCGTTACTGGTGCAGTGGGAAACTATACTGCGGTATATGTGGCTCTCATTATGTGAGCAAAACGAAGTCATTGAAAAACGGTGTGAAATATAAAGCATGGCGCTGCTATGCGGCAGCAAATTTTGGACGGCCGAAGGAACGGATGGGGGAAAAGGTCGGGTGTGAAAATTCTTCTATGAATGAAAGGGCGCTGCTTACCTGTATGAAGTTCCTGATTTCACATATCAGGATCAATTATAACTCGCTCCGGGATGAAATTGTAAATGATATCAAAGCTTTACATACGACGGCTGCCAGGGAAACAGATCAGATCCGCAATCGTATTGAGGCATTGTGTGAGAAAAAGTGTAAGACTGTTGATCTTGCACTGGAGGGAGTGATAAGCAGACAGGATCTGGCGGACCAGACGAAGTGGTATGACCAGCAGATACAGGAACTGGAGCATACGTTAGAGCTGGCCGGGAAGAATGACAGGGTCCGCGAAAGACAGACGGCAGAAGCAGAGAGCTATATGGCAGCCCTTGATGAGATCATGTCTTTTGATGTGGATAATCAGGAATTATATAGAGAAATTCTTGAGAAAATGGTGATCACGAAGAATATGGTGGATATATATTTAAGATATCTGCCCTTTGCAGTCAGAATGACGATCAGATCCTCAGGAAGAAATGAGAGCTATATAACAGAGATTGTAAGTATGGAACTGATTGATATACCATAGTGTTACCGATACACCGATGTCCGTAAGCACTCCCGCCACCTCCCGATAAGGGCACGCGTACCGCTGGGACAGATAACGCATGGAGGCGCCCATTTCTCCGTCAGGGCCGCCGTACTGGCTGATGATGGCCTGCGCGATATCCGCGTTGGCTTCCTTGATGTTTACGGGAAATTCTAATCTTCTCTCATAATTCCACATTAATTACAGCCTCCTTCCCATGGCATAGGCGCCAATGCCCATTTCCAGTCGTCACACGCCGATACATCCGCACAGGAAATAGTGAGAGGTGTATATTTGGCGGAATATTCCTGCCTTGCCTGATTTGCCAGACGATTATAATGGTTGAAATATTTTAAAGCATTCTGGTCAGTGGGATGGGTGTCCAGATAGAGGGACAATTCGATGACAACGAAGCCTAAGACGCCGATATCGTGGAGCAATTTATCCTGTTCGCTCATAAACTGTGTATTCATCCGTTACAACATCTCCTTCCCGTAAATGGTTTGTCAAGTTCAGGGAAGATGGTGCCGTCGCAAAATCCTTTTTCCAGATTTTCGCAGATCCCGTTAAAGTGCTGCCATGGGACATAGGCCATTGCGACAGGGAAATCATCGCAGGGTTCTCTGTAGAGATAGTCCTTCATATACATCCTTTCTATAGGTGCGCCGCTTGGGAACGGCACACGAATTTCATGTATTTTTTAATAATATAGTATGTTATAATCACCTATGTGTGTAATGTGAGAAGGACTGAAATTCGGGCTTCTCCGCATAGACTCATGTGTGAGGACACAGAATATTCACAAATTGATACGAATAGAGACACATTTTGCCAGTATATTAGAGTGAAAAGAACTTCTAAAGCTCAGTAGCAGAGGCTGCTTCGCTAAGAAGTTCCAGATTTGCTTTGCAAATCACTTTCACTCAGGAGAATGCCCAAAATACGGGCATTCTCCGCACGGATTTGAGATTCCGCAGAGCGGAATCATGGAGGTTAGTGTGAGAAGTGCAATTAGCTGGTTATGCAATAAAAGGGAGGCGTATGCTTTGATACAAGTGGAAAATTTAGTCAAACGGTATGGCGGCCATACAGCGGTAGATGGTATGTCGTTTACAGTGGAAAAGGGGAAAATCTATGGTTTTCTTGGGCCGAACGGTGCGGGAAAGACAACGACGATGAACGTGATGACAGGGTATATTGCGGCTGACGGCGGAACGGTTATCATTGACGGACATGATATCTTAAAGGAGCCGCTTGCGGCAAAAGCCTGTATAGGTTACCTGCCGGAAATACCGCCTCTTTATCCGGATATGACAGTGCGGGAGTTTCTGCTCTTTGCGGCGGAATTGAAGAAAGTGCCGAAGGCAGAACGGAGAGAGCGGGTAACCGCGCTGGAAGAGAGACTTTCCCTTTCAGAGATGAGCCGGCGGCTGATCAAAAATCTTTCCAAAGGGTATAAGCAGCGGGTGGGACTTGCACAGGCCCTTGTGGGAAATCCGAAGGTGCTGATTCTGGATGAGCCGATGGTGGGGCTCGACCCGAAGCAGATCATAGAGATGCGGGACCTGATAAAGGGGCTTGCGGGGGAACATACGGTGATTTTAAGCTCCCATATACTTTCCGAAATCAGTGCGGTGTGCGATCACATTCTGATTATTTCGGAAGGAAAGCTTGCGGCCAGCGGTTCGCCCGAAGAACTGCAGAAAATGATGCAGGGTACGGCAGAGCTTGTAGTGACGGTGATCGGTGAACGCAGGCAGGTAGAGCCGGTACTGGAACAGATGGAGGAAATAGAACAGTATACGTTTGAGAATGGCAGCGAGGAAGGCAGTATTTTAATCCGCATAGAGGTGAAGGACGACGCTGATATCCGAAAGGCATTGTCTGTCGCGCTGGCGGGAGCGGGTATGCCGATCCTGTCCATGAACCGGTCGGAAAAATCGTTGGAAGATATTTTCCTTGAGCTGACGGAAACAGGAGAGGCACCGGAGGAAGAAGAGGAAACGGAAACAGGAGAGGCACCGGAGGAAGAAGAGGAAACGGAAACCGGGGAGGAGCCGGAGGAAGAAGGGGAAACAGAGGAAGCCGCGGAGGAGGCGGATGACATCCGGACAACCGCGGACAAAACGGAAAGCGTGACGGGAGAGGAGGAGACAGATGAGAGCGATATATAAGAGAGAATTGAGATCTTATTTTTGTTCCTTCACAGGCTGGCTTTTCGTGGCGGTGAATCTCTTTGTGATGGGGCTGTATTTTATTGTTTACAATATGCTTATGGGATATCCGACCATAGCTTATGTGCTGCAGAGCATTGTGTTTACGTTTATAGTGACGATACCCATTCTTACGATGAGGACGCTCTCCGAGGAGCGGAAAAATAAGACGGACCAGTTGATTTTGACGGCGCCTGTCTCAGTGGGAAAGATTGTACTCGGTAAATATCTGGCGCTTGCGACGGTGCTCTTTCTGCCGACGGCTTTTATGGGGATTTTGCCGCTTTTTCTTATGCAGGGCGGGGACTTCCGTCTGGGCGTTTCCTACGCCTCGCTTTTGGGCTTTTTCCTCTACGGCTGTCTTGCGCTGGCGGTTGGACTTTTTCTTTCGTCCCTGACGGAGAGCGTGGTGATCGCGGCGGTGCTTTCTTTTGGCGCGCTGTTTCTCGGCTATATTATGCCGGGCATATCGAATCTGCTTACAAGCACGGGCACTTCTCCGGTTACCACGGTGCTTGGGAAGATTCTATCCTGCTTTGACATGGTCGGCCGGTTTGACACGCTTTCTTCCGGGTATTTTGAACTGGAGGCGGTGGTCTATTATCTGACAGCCATAGGTCTTGCGCTGTTTTGTACGGCGCAGACCATTCAGAAACGCCGCTACAATATTTCAGGGGGCGGACTGAAAGTGGGGGCGTACAGCGTCACGGGAATTTTGCTGGCCATTGCGGCAGTCGTAGCGGTTAATCTCGGGTTGAATTATGTGCCGGAGCAGTATTCTTCTTTTGATCTGACGGAAAACAGGCTCTATGCGCTCACGGACGAGACGAAGGCGTTTCTTTCCGGACTGTCCGAGGACATTACGATTTATGTGCTGGCGGAGGAAGGTGCAGGGGATGCGGATTTTTCCAAGACGCTGGAGCGGATGGCGGATCAGTCGGCGCATATAAAGATCAAGTATGTCAGTCCGGCAAAGAATCCGAATTTTTATCAGAATTACACGGATGTGCAGCCGTCTTCCGGCAGTCTGATTGTGGAGGGAGAGCGGCGCAGTACGGTGGTGGATTACGGGGATATTTACACCTATGAAATGGACTATTCCACTTACAGTTACCAGACTACGGGTTACGACGGAGAAGGGCAGACCGTCTCGGCGCTGGCCTATGTCACCACGGAAGACATGCCGGTCTTTTATGCCATTGGCGGCCACGGCGAGCTGGAACTGGAGGAAAAGTTTGTCAATACCATAACGAAGGAAAATGCATCCTGCGAAACGCTGATGCTTTACTCGGTGGATGAAATCCCGGAGGATGCACAGGGTGTTATTTTGAATGCCCCTACCAGCGACTACTCGAAGGAGGACGCCGAAAAGGTAATTGCCTTTCTGCAAAAGGGCGGCAATGCGCTGATTGTCTCGACCATGGTGGAAGGAGAGATGACGAACTTTAAAAGCATTCTGGATTTTTACGGGATAACGGAGGTGGACGGCACAATTGTGGAGCAGGACCGCAATTATTATTACCAGAATCCGTATTATCTGTTTCCGGAGATCGCCTCTGCGGAAGTGACGGCTCCGCTGGCGGACGGACTGGTATTTGCGCCTTTTTCCAAGGGGCTTTCCTATGATGAAGAGGCGGATGACATCCATTACACGCCGCTCTTAACCACAAGCGGCAGCGCGTTTTCCAAGACAGATATCACGGACAGCAGCGATTACAGCAAAGGTGCGAATGATATTGACGGTCCCTTTACCGTCAGCCTGGAGGTGGAAAAAAGTACAGAGGACGGTAGCGTTTCCCATGCTTATGTGGTAGGAGGAGAGAGCCTGTTTACCAGTCTTGCGGACGATATGGCGCCTGGCAATAATGTAAAGCTTTTTAGCAGTATGATAAGTATGCTGGCGGATCACGAATCTTCGGTAGCGGTTCCGGTCAAGAGCCTTTCCATGCCGAATCTGGTATTTAGTGCGCAGACAGCTTATATTGCGGCTGTTCTCTGCGTGATCGTGATTCCACTGGCGATTCTTGCGGCAGGGCTTGTGGTCTGGCTGAGAAGGAGACGGCGCTGACTTTCCCAGCGCAGAGCATTCCTCCATCCGCACTCCATCCGGGATTTTCCTCAGAGTGATTGACTTCCGTAAGACTTTGTGGGAAAATGTTCGTAATGGCAATGAGCAGTGCGCAGACAGAAAATGAAAAAATGGCAGCTTGCTGACACCTTTTTCGGATTCCGGATGCATAGGGGCACTGCGGTTATCAATGCGGCGATGGTTTAAGATGGAGGCAGTATGAGAGGAATTGATACGCAGGTTCGGAAGAACAGAAGACGTATTTTTAAAGAGGTGGCGCACCTTGCCTATGAATCAGATAATCTAAAGGACGATATAGAGGCGCTGCCATATAAGATTGTAGACTATGAAGAGTCCGAGTATGAGAACATTTACAGGGACCGGGCTATTGTGAGAGAGAGAATCCGTCTGGCTATGGGGCTTTCCCTGCGTCCGGAAAATGTGCCGGTGCATCTGACGCAGGGGCTGGAGGAGAGTAATATTTCCGAAAAGTATTATGAGCCGCCGTTAATGCAGGTGATTCCTTCGGCCTGCAATGCCTGTCCGGAGAACAGCTATTATGTGACGGACCGCTGTATGGGCTGTGTGGCGCATCCCTGCCGTGAGGTCTGCCCGCGAGGTGCGGTCTCCATGGTAAATGGCCGGTCGGTGATCGATCCGGAAAAATGTATCAAATGCGGTAAATGTAAGGCTGTCTGCCCTTATGACGCGATTGCCCATCAGGTGCGGCCCTGTGCTGGCGCCTGCGGCGTAAATGCGATCAAAAACGACGAGAAGGGGCGCGCGGTGATTGATAACGAGCTGTGTGTTTCCTGCGGACAGTGTATGGTGAACTGTCCTTTCGGCGCGATTGCTGATAAGTCGCAGATTTTCCAGTTGATTCGCGCGCTGCAGACAGGGGAGAAGATTATCGCGCAGGTGGCGCCTGCTTTTGCGGGGCAGTTCGGGCCGGACGTGACGCCGGATATGCTGAAAACGGCATTGAAGGAGCTGGGATTTTACGATGTGTATGAGACGGCTTTAGGCGCGGATATGGGAGCCATTGCGGAGGCTGAACACTATGCGAAAGAGGTTGCGACGGGAAAGCTGCCGTTTAGTCTGACTTCCTGTTGTCCTTCCTGGTCGGTGCTTGCCAAGAAGTTCTTCCCGGAAACCATTGATAAGATATCGAACGCGCTGACGCCTATGGTGGCGACGGCGAGAGTGATCAAGGAAGAACATCCCGACGCCAGAGTGGTATTTATCGGTCCCTGCGCATCCAAGAAGCTGGAAGCATCCCGCAGGACGATCCGTTCGGATGTGGACTTCGTCATTACCTTTGAGGAATTGACAGGAATTTTTGAGGCAAAGGGCATTCTGTTAGATCAGATTCAGGCGATGGATGCGCTAAACGGCGCAACCGGCGCGGGACGCGGCTACGGTGTGGCGGGCGGCGTGGCGTCTGCCATCGAGGAGTGTGTGAGAGAGTATTATCCGGACGTGGAGGTACACATCGAGCATGCGGAGAGTCTTTCCGAGTGTAAAAAAATGCTGATGCTGGCCAAGGCCGGCAAGAAGAACGGCTGTCTGATCGAGGGTATGGCATGTCCCGGCGGCTGTGTGGCGGGCGCGGGTACGAACATTGCGATTCCTGCGGCGGCGAAGGCGGTTGCATCCTTTAAGGCGGCTGCGTCAGAGAAGATACCGGATCCGAGTATGCATCAGAACCGTGTCGAATAACGCGAAAAGTACTTCTAACCACTCGCAGCAAGGGCTGCTTCGTGGAGAAGTACTAAGTTTCGCGTGAGAGAATGCCTGAAAAACGACATTCTCTGCATGGATAATTAAGATAAACAAAGTAAAATCGTAAGAAACAGAGGAAACAGACAATTATGGAGAAAATAAGAACAAGATACGCACCCAGTCCGACGGGGCGTATGCATGTGGGAAATTTAAGGACGGCGCTTTACGCCTATCTGATTGCGAAACACGAGGGCGGGGACTTTATCCTGCGCATTGAGGACACGGATCAGGAGCGTTATGTGGAAGGAGCGGTGGATATCATTTACCGCACGCTGGAGAACACGGGACTTTTACATGACGAAGGCCCGGACAAGGATGGCGGCGCAGGCCCCTATGTGCAGAGTGACCGCCAGAAGCAGGGCATTTATTTACAGTATGCGAAGCAGTTGATAGAAAAAGGCGAGGCTTACTATTGTTTTTGTGACAAGGAAAGACTGGCATCTCTGACCCGGACGGTGGCTGGCAAGGAAATCAATGTTTACGATAAGCACTGTCTGCATCTGTCGAAGGAAGAGGTGGAGGCGAATCTGGCGGCAGGCAAGCCCTATGTGATCCGTCAGAATAACCCGACTGAGGGACAGACTACCTTCCACGACGATATTTACGGGGATATTACGGTAGATAACGCGGAGCTTGACGACATGATTCTGATTAAGTCGGACGGCTATCCCACCTATAATTTTGCCAATGTGGTGGACGATCATCTGATGGGAATTACCCATGTAGTGCGGGGCAACGAATATCTCTCCTCCTCACCGAAATATAACCGTCTTTACGACGCTTTCGGCTGGGAAGTGCCGGAGTATGTGCACTGTCCGCTGATCACGGACGAGTCCCATCAGAAGCTCTCTAAGAGGTGCGGACATTCTTCCTACGAGGATCTGATCGAGCAGGGGTTTCTTTCGGAGGCCATTGTCAATTTCGTGGCGCTGCTTGGCTGGAGTCCCGAGGATAACGAAGAAATTTTTACATTGCAGGAATTAACCGGCCGGTTTGATTATCACCATCTTTCCAAGTCCCCGGCAGTGTTTGATTACACGAAGCTGAAATGGATGAATGGGGAATATTTGAAGGCGATGGATTTCGACCGTTTTTACGGGATGGCGGAGCCTTACCTGAAAGAGGCGGTGAAAAAAGATTACGACCTGAAAAAGATAGCCGCCATGGTGAAGACGAGAATCGAGATTTTTCCGGATATCAGGGAGCATGTGGACTTTTTCGATACCCTTCCTGACTATGATGAGGCGATGTATACGCATAAGAAGATGAAGACAAACGCGGAGACCTCACTGGCTGTCTTAAAGGATCTTCTGCCGCGTCTGGAGGCGCAGGAGGATTACTCGAACGATGCGCTCTATACGGTTCTTTCCGCTTATGTGGAAGAAAAGGGATATAAAAACGGATATGTGATGTGGCCTGTAAGAACCGCCGTTTCCGGCAAGCAGATGACGCCGGGCGGAGCGACGGAGCTTATGGAGGTTCTTGGAAAGGAAGAGTCCCTTGCGAGAATCCGCAGAGGAATCGAATTGCTTGAGAAGGCGTGAACTTTCCTGCACACTGAGGCAGGAAGAAGCCATAGAGCATGCTGACGGCCCGGCTATGGTGTTGGCCGGGCCCGGCAGCGGAAAAACCTTTGTCACAGTACACCGCATCCGGAGACTTCTCACATCACAGGGCGTAAGTCCCGCCCATATTCTTGTTATTACATTCACAAAGGCTGCCGCGCTGGAAATGCAGGAACGCTTTTTCCGACTGATGGAAAAAGAAAACCTTCCGGTACGGTTTGGCACGTTTCACGCAGTATTCTATCATATCTTGAAACAATCGGCGCAGTATCGCGGGTATACCATTATTACGGAAACAGAGAAAAGAAGGCTGATTCGGGATATCATGCACAATCATGTCAGATTTGTCTATTTACAGGAGGAAGATATTGAGGAAATCATTACGGCTGTCAGTCAGTATAAAATAAGAGCAGCGAAGACAGAACAGGCACGGACAGCAACAGCAGACGGTGGAGCGGAAATGCAAATACGGATGTATGGAGCGGCCGGTAACGAAAAATCAGATGATATGGACGATATGCCAAAGATCCGGAAGATGAAGCGGGAAGATTTTCTGTTTTTGTATGGCGAATACCAGAGCTGGCTTGCAGAATTTTCCAAATTTGACTTCGATGATCTGATGACACTATGTCTCCGGTTATTGCAGGAGGATGCGGCGTGTCTGGCATTCTGGCAGGCGCAGTACCGTTATATTCTGGTGGATGAGTTTCAGGATATTTCGCCGGTCCAATATGAAATAATCAGGCTTTTGGCCGCGCCGGAAGACAATCTTTTTGTGGTCGGGGACGACGATCAGTCCATTTACGGTTTCCGGGGCGCAAGCCCTGACAGCATGAAACGGTTTCTTGCAGATTACGCGCAGGCGAAGCGGATTCTGCTGGATGTGAATTTCCGCTGTCATGGGGATATTGTGAAAGCGGCGGCAAAAGTGATTGGGGAAAATGAAAGCCGTATTCCAAAAGCGGTTTTTTCAGCCCATGAGGACGGGACGGGGATACAGATCTGCCGGACGGAGTCGGAGGAGTCGCTCAGGAAAACGGTTGTGGAAATGCTGAAGAAAGAACACAGGAACGGGAACCTTGCGGCGTGCGCCATGATCTGCCGGACGAATCTGGAATGCGGCTTCTGGGCGCAGACACTGCATGAGGCGGGTATTCCTTACACAATGAAAGAGCGGCCGAAAAACCGTTTCAGCCATTTTGTGATTCAGGATATCTGCGCGTATCTGGCGCTTGGGCAGGGAGATCATGCAAGACGGCATTTTCTGCGCGTGATGAATCGTCCCGTCAGATATATGAAGCGGGAAAGCCTGCCGGAGACAAGCGTGGAGCGGGAGGCGCTGACCCGTTATTATGCGGCTGCGCCCCTGATACAGGAACGGGTGAAAAGGTTCTACAGGGATATAGACAGTCTGGCTGGGAAACGGGTGCATTTACAGATTCATTACATACGAAAAGTAATCGGATACGAGACTTTCCTGCGGGAGAAATACGGGTCGGAAAAGGCGGGAGAGCTGATACGGATTGGGGAAGAATTTGAAGCGTTTTCCAGAAAGTTTTCTTCGGTGCAGGAGCTGAAAACATATATGGATCAGTATGCGGAGGTGATAAAAGAGCCGCAAAAAAACGCGGAGGGACTGCAGCTTATGACCATGCATGGAGCCAAGGGTCTGGAGTTTCAGACAGTTTATGTGCCGGAGTGCAACGAGGGGAAAATTCCTTCCGATAAATCAAAAACACAGGCTGAGATTGAGGAGGAGAGACGGATGTTTTATGTGGCTATGACCAGAGCGAAAAATAAGCTTTGTCTGGTTTATCATGACAGAAAAACCGGGAAGGATGCGCCCTCCCGGTTCCTGAATCCGTTGTTGCCTTCGCTTTAGCATCTAAGCGTGAGCTTTAGAATTACTTCTCATGCTAGTCCACAATTTCGTCAAACTCGGCGGCGTCTAAAAATTCGTCAAAGGCGTCCGCGACAGCTTCGTATTCCTCATCGTCCTCGATATAGCCGAGTTCCGGTTCTTCGTCCGGATCTTCCGGGTTTTCGCTGTAGCGGTAGAACCATACCTCGCCATCCGCATTTTCACCGGCTTCGTCAAGCGGCAGGAGCGCAATATAATCCCTGTCTGCAACGGTCAGGATCGTGACTATGGCGCAGGTAACCTGAGAGCCGTCGTCGAGTTCCAGATCTACGGTCATTTCTTCCTTGTCAAGTTCTTCCTGTGTGGTGTTTTTTTCGTTTTTGCTCATTATTTCCTCCATATCTGCGTTGCTTTTGTCGTAGTGTTGCCGGACTCTTTATACCAATCATAATATAGATTGGCGGCTCAGGCAATGATAAATTGGTCGGTAAACCGTTGAATTAGATTGAAAAGCCTTCTTCGATTATGTATAATAAAAAATGACTTAAATTTTGATTCCCAAAAGAGCGGTATAACGGGAAAAGGGCTTGATTGAACGGAGGCTTTGATGCAGAAAACATTTCATATAAAAGGTGTGGACAGGACGCAAATCTATCCGCTTGGCGTATCCTTTGAGGAAGAGGGACTGCGTGTTTCAGCGGTGTGCGAAGGCGTGGAGGAGGCGGGTATTCTTCTCTATGACAGAAGACACCGGGACGGCGTGCGCATTCCGTTTCCGGAAAACGGCCGGGTGGGAGCGGTTTGTTCCATGCTGCTTTCGGGCTATCATGACAGGACATGCAGTTATCTTTTTTACAGAGGGGAAGAGGTATATCAGGATCCCTTCTGCAAGCGGGTCTGCAATCCTTACGGATATGGTATGCCGAAATCAGATCTGCCCCGCTGTCAGCCTGACTTGGGGGCTTACGATTGGGCGGACGATAAGAATATACACATTCCCTTTGAGGAGATGCTTATTTATGCCCTTCATGTGAGAGGGTTTACGAGACATCGTTCTTCCGGCGTGAAATGGAAGGGCACCTACGCGGGTGTGAAAGAGAAAATTCCGTATATGAAGGACCTTGGCATTAATATGGCGCTTCTTATGCCTTGTTATGAGTTTGACGAGATTATGCCGGAAAACACGGCGCAGACAATGGAGCAGGCGATGCTTTCCTACAAGCAGGAGCTGCCTTCTGAGGAGGAGAAGGAAAAGAAAAAACCGCGCGTCAATTACTGGGGATATGTGCCGGGACTTTATTATGTGCCGAAGAGCGCCTACGCCCACAGTAAGGATGCGGCACAAGAGTTTAAGGACATGGTGCGGGCTTTTCACAAAGCCGGTATCGGCGTGGCGATGCAGTTTTATTTTCCGCCAGAGCTGAGAGCGGTGGAGATTCTGGATATCTTGAAATACTGGGTGTTAGAGTATCACATTGACGGTTTTCATCTGATGAGCGCGACGCTGCCCATGGACCTGATAGCGGGAGAGCCGCTGCTTACGGAGACGATGCTGCTTACGGGAAACGGCTGTGTCTGTGCGGGAGACGCAAAGACGCGCAATCAGGGATTTTTAAGCGACGGTTTTTTGTATGATATGCGCCGGTTTATCAAAGGCGACGACAATATGATTAATTCGTTTCTGTTTCATCTGCGGGAAAACAAAGCCGAGGTCGGCGTGGTTAACAGCATTGCCCGCTGGGACGGATTCCGTCTGGCTGATCTGGTGTCCTATGACCGCAAGCATAACGAAGAAAACGGGGAAAACAATCAGGACGGTGTGGATTATAATTGCAGTTGGAACTGCGGGGTGGAAGGAAAGAGCCGCAAGAAAAGCATTCAGGAGCTTCGGCTCCGGCAGATGAAAAACGCGGTTACGATTCTCCTGATGTCACAGGGGACGCCGCTTCTTTACAGCGGGGATGAGTTTGCAAATACACAGGGAGGAAATAATAACCCTTACTGTCAGGATAACGATACGGCATGGATCAAGTGGAACCATACGGAGACGGGAAAGGAACTTCTTGCCTATACGAAGTTTATGATCGGTATGCGAAGGGAGCACCGTATTCTGCACAGCAGGACGCTCCCTCGCGGAATAGACACCCTGTCCTGCGGCTTTCCGGATATTTCTTTTCACGGGAAAGAGGCGTGGAGGCCCGATACCGGTTCGGCCAGCCGCTGTATGGGAATCATGTATTGCGGATTCTATGCGGCGGAAGGCGGACAGGAGGATGAACGCTTTTTCTATATTGCGGTTAATATGCACTGGCAGGCAGCCTGTCTTGGCCTGCCGAAACTCCCGAAGGGCAAGCTGTGGACATATGCGGCTTCTACGGGAAAGGAGATACCGGAGATAGAGGAGACGGCAGCTTCCTCGCAGGAAATCTGTGTGCCGGCCCGCACGATTGTGCTGTGCACCACGAGGGATGTGCCTGTGGAGGCAGAAAAAAGCGGCAGGAAAAAGAGTAAAAAGAATAGAGGGGATGAGCAGGGTTAATGAATAAGGCATGGGAACACTTTAAGACAATCACACATCATAAAATTCTGGTTATGGAAGGGTGTTTTCGTGTGGGGCTTTACAGACAGGGACTGCTTCATGATCTGTCAAAATACAGCCCGACGGAGTTTATGGTAGGTGCGAAATATTATCAGGGGGACAGAAGCCCAAACAACGCGGAACGGGAGGATATCGGTTATTCTTCCGCATGGCTCCACCATAAGGGACGCAACAAGCACCATTATGAGTACTGGATTGATTACAGCGCGAAAGAGATTGAGGGAGGAATGGCGCCAGCGCCGATGCCTGTGCGCTATGTGGCAGAGATGTTTATGGACCGGGTTGCGGCCTGCAAGGTTTATCACGGGGACGCTTACAAGGATCAGGATCCGCTGGCCTACTATGAGTCTTCCAGGACGCCTCCTCCGCTTCACAAAAAGACGAAACGTATGCTGGAATTTCTGCTGCATATGCTGGCCGAGCAGGGGGAGGAAAAAACCTTCCGCTATATCCGTAAAAAAATTTTAAAGAAGTAACCGCCTTTTTTTTCTCGCATAGGATATGGTATGAGAGAAAAAGGAGATGAAACACTATGAATTGTTGTTGGCTTATACTTCTGTTACTTTTCTGCGGCGGAAACAATGGCCGAAACGGCTGCGGATGTGGCTGTGAGGAACCCGCAAGGCCGAAACCGCCTTGTGTAAGGCCGGAGCCTCCCTGTGGCAGACCGGAACCTCCCTGCGGCAGACCGGAGCCGGAACCCTGCCCCTGCGAGGATTCCCGTTTTGAGCCCCGCTTCGACCAGAGACCTTTTGGCGGCAACGGCTCTACCTGCGGCTGTGAGAATGATTGTAACTGAAAGTAAAACATGTAAAAACCCGGAAGGGATCGCGTTAGCGGTCCTTTTCCTTTGCGCCCGTTTTCTTGACGGAAACATAAGGCGGTGATATATTATTTAAGTATGGGAGGAAGATGATTATGTTAAACGGAGATAAGGTACTATTCAGCGGTATGCAGGCGACCGGCAATCTGACGCTTGGAAATTATCTGGGGGCGTTGAAAAACTGGGTGACGCTCTGCGATGAATATCAGTGTTTTTATTCGGTGGTGGATCTGCATTCGATTACCGTAAGGCAGGATCCGGCGGAGCTCAGGAAGCGGGCGAGAAATCTCCTGACGCTCTATATCGCGGCCGGGATTGATCCCGAAAAAAACTGTCTTTATTATCAGTCCCATGTATCGGGACACGCGGAACTTGCATGGATACTAAACTGCTTTACCTATATGGGCGAATTAAACCGTATGACCCAGTTTAAGGATAAGGCGGCAAAACACGCGGATAATATAAACGCAGGGCTTTTTACTTATCCTGTGCTGATGGCGGCGGATATTCTGCTCTATCAGGCGGATGTGGTGCCTGTGGGCAAGGATCAGTTACAGCACTTGGAGATTACCAGAGATATCGCGCAGCGGTTTAACGCGGTTTACGGTGATGTGTTTACGATTCCCGAGCCTTATATCGGAAAGTCGGGGGCGAAGATCATGAGTCTCCAGAACCCGGAGAAAAAGATGTCCAAGTCGGATGAAAACCCGAACGGCAGCATTTATCTGATGGACGATCCGGACACGATTGTCCGTAAGTTTAAACGTGCGGTGACGGATTCGGAAGGCTGTGTACGTTACAGTGAGGAACAGCCGGGAATCCGGAATTTGATAGATATTTACTGTGCCTGCACGGGTAAGACGCCGGAGGAGACGGAGAGAGAGTTCGACGGCAAGGGCTACGGCGATTTCAAGATGGCTGTGGGGGAAGCCGTGGTGGCTGTCTTAAAACCTTTGCAGGAGAGATACGAGGAGCTTGGAAAAAACAAGGATTACATTGATAAGGTGATCAAAGAGAACGGGGAGAAGGCGGCGTATTTTGCGGGCAAAACCCTGCGTAAGGTACAGAAAAAGGTAGGGTTCCCGGAGAGAATCCGCTGACAGACAAGGTAAAACAGAACCGACAGGCGAAAAGGACCGGAAGGAAAAATATGGACAATCAATTTAATCAGCAGCCAAATACAGATCCTGGGCAACAGGGTAATTATAGCCAGCAGGGATATTATCAGCAAGGGAATTATACGCAGCAGGGTAACTATTATCAACAGGGAAATGCGTATCAGCAGGGGCCTTATAATCAGCAGGGAAATTATACGCAACAGGGAAATGCTTACCAGCAGGGAAGTTATAATCAGCAGGGAAATGCTTACCAGCAGGGGAACTATAATCAACAGGGAAATGCTTACCAGCAGGGAAGTTATAATCAGCAGGGTAATGCCTATCAGCAGGGGAACTATACGCAGCAGGGAGATCCTTACGGCGGAAACGGTTATGGGAATTACAGCGGCGGCAGTTCTGAACCACAGAAAGCGCCTAATATTTTTAAACAGTTTACCTTTTCTTTTGTGCCGCCCTTGTATGAACAGCTGGCGAGGGTGAAGGTCGGAAGTATGATCGGGTTCGTGACGCTTCTGGTGTTTGTGGCTACACTGCTTTCGTTTGTGTCAACCACGGCTGCGTTTGCATCCATAAATATGGAAAAAGTGGCGAAAGAGCTGCCGGAATTTACTTTGGAGAACGGGCGGTTGTATATGGAAGAAGATTTCCTGTTCGATGAAGGAAATGTGTTTGTGTACATGACGGAGGATATCGACAGCTTTTCTTATGACGATGCCGATGAGATAGCTGACGAAGGTTATCAGGATGTGATGTTAGTGGGGCGCGACCGTCTCTCTCTCATGCAAAACGGTGAGTATCAGCAGCTTGATTTCAGCGATTTGGGGGACAGCTTTGCACTCAGCCGGGAGTGGATTGCAACAAAAATGGCGCCGTTTATTATGGTGATAATCATTGTGTTGTATATTGTCTTCTTTTTATGGAGAATCCTCTGGTATTTTCTGTGCGCGGCAGTATATCTGCTGTTTGCGATGCTCATTGCCTCTGTAATGAACAAGCGGGTGCCGGCAGAAGCGCTGTTTCGGACAGCCGTATACGCCAAAGTACTGATGTTTGTAGTGGTGACGTTTTTGGATCTGATTCCTTTAATAGATCTCTCTGTGCCTTTTCTGCTCCGGGTTGTCATTACGACCGTGTTTATGGGCTTTGCGATAGCGAAGTTGCCGGACAATCGTCCGACCCCTGCACCCATGACGATGGGACAGGGGTGGCGGTAAAGAAGAATAAGATATAAGCTGCCTGGCGTGACAGTGGGAAGTCAGTGCAGACTGCCGTGATGACATGCAAAGAAATGGCAGATGTCTGACTGCGGTCTATCCCTGAAATGGCTCCGTAAAATAACCGGCGTGGGAAACCGGCTCCCCGCCGGTGAGCAGATGGGTCACGTCACCCATCACCTGCACACGGAAAATGGCGTCGTTTTCCATCCGTTCCTCGCTTGCCACGACAGTGACCGAGGTGGGCGCAAGGAAGAATCCGTGCAGAAGAAGAACCGGTGAAATGTTCAGAAGGTGGCTCAGCATCATACAGGTGACGCCCAGATGACAGAAGATAACGATGGTGTCTTCTGCTTCTGTGCCGTCGCCTTTTTTCATGGCATTGGTGTGATAGTAGTTGTTATGTCTTGTATAGCCGTAGGAGGACAAAAGACTGTCCAGCCCGTCGCAGACTTCTCTGTAAGCAGGCAGAATCGTTTCGTTGGAACGGTAAAGATCTGTGGTCTGCCAGCCGTCTCTGTCGTACATTTCGGGAATTTCCGTCCAGTATGCGGGCATGAGGTCCCACGGCACGCCGTGGCGTCCCGTCACGGGATCGTCAATAAAATAAGCAAATTCTTTCATCCAGTCAAAAGTAACCGCTTCCCGGCCGACTGCTTCCAGAGAGTAGGAAGCGGTTTTTTTTGCCCGCCCCAGGGGAGAGCAGTAAAACTGCGTAATATTGTCCCACTTTGCCACCCGCTTCGCCAGAAGCTCCGCTTCCCGGATGCCTTTTTCCGTCAGGGAGTCATTCACATAATCAGGGTCTCCGTGTCTGATAAAGATAATTCTCATAAACGCCGCCTTTCTTCAAAAAATATTTTCTAAAGATTTCATATTTATTTCTTCCTAACATGATATAATATACCAGATGCAAAAGAAAAACAAGCGACGCGGAGCGGCATTTGTTTTTCTTGCATCGGTAACGAGCAAACGTCCGACGAAGTCGGACAAAGAGCGCGAAGCGCGGGTTTGTGAGTGCAACGCAGTTCAAAGGTAACCGTCCGACGAAGTCGGACAAGGAGCGCAAAGCGCGTGTTTGCGAGTGCAACGCAGGGCAAAAGTAACCGTCCGACGAAGTCGGACAAAGAGCGCGAAGCGCGTGTTTGCGAGTGCAATGCAGGGTAAAAAAGCGCGAAGCGTGTGTCTGCGCATAAGCGGCAGAAAGGCTAAGGTATGTATATGTTTGGACAAAACAGGGAGAAAAAAACCGGTATTCCGGGCGGAAAGAGTCTGACGGCAGCAAAGATCGTGCTGGCGGTCTGTGTACTCGCTATACTGGCCGGAAATTCCTATTATTCGATTCAGGAGGAGGAACAGGCTGTGGTCTGCACCTTTGGCTCGCCTAAGGCAGTTACTACGCCGGGCCTGCACTTTAAGGTTCCCTTTATTCAGAATGTGACTAAGGTGAACACCACGATTCAGGGGTTTAATATCGGCTATCGGGACGGGACGGACGCCGACGGCGTAGCGGATGATACCATTGAAGATGCACTGATGATTACGTCTGACTATAATTTTATCTATGTGGATTTTTATGCAGAATACAGAGTGACTGATCCGGTCAAGGCACTTTACGCATCGGAGAATCCGGCGCTTGTTTTAAAAAACATTGCCCAGAACTGCATCCGTACTACTATCGGCTCTTACAGTGTGGACAGTGTACTTACCACGGGGAAAAATGAAATCCAGTCCAACATCAAGCAGATGATTCTGGACAAGCTGGAGACTTACGACATCGGTATTCAGCTCGTCAATATCACGATTCAGGATGCGACTCCGCCTACTGCGGAGGTGGAGAACGCGTTCAAGGAAGTGGAGACAGCCAAGCAGGGCAAGGAAACCGCTTTAAACAACGCCAACAAATACAGGAATGAGCAGATCCCCAATGCGGAGGCGGAGTCCGATAAAATTTTACAGGACGCGGAGGCAAAGAAGCAGGAGCGCATTAACGAAGCGAGCGGACAGGCGGCGCGTTTCAATTCCATGTACCAGGAGTATGCCAAGTACCCGGAGGTGACGAAGAAGCGGATGTTTTACGAGGCCATCGAGGACGTGCTGCCTGATGTGAAGGTAGTGATTGAGGGAGAGGGCGGAAAGACGACTACCATGCTGCCGCTTGACAGCTTTGTGACGCAGGAGGCTTCTTCCATCGGGGGAGACGCAGATACGTTGAAAGAGGAGCCGGAAGAAATGCAGGAGGAGGAATAAAAGATGTTTGAGCATACACAAAATTCCAATGTTCAGAATTTTGAACGATATAGTTCCGACGGGACAAAGAAAAAGGAAAAGAAGAGCAGAAAAGGCGGAAAGAAATTTGGCGTCGTTTTTGGCCTGCTGATGGTGGCATGCGTCTTTTTGCTGGCAAACTGTATGGTGGTGACAAAACAGAACCAGTTTAAACTGATCCGTCAGTTTGGCCGTGTGGACAGGGTGGTGTCTGTGCCGGGACTCAGTTTTAAGCTGCCTTTTGTGGAATCTGTGGACACCGTGCCGAAGGAGCTTTTGATTTATGACCTGCCGGCATCGGACGTCATTACATCCGATAAGAAAACGATGATCGTGGACAGCTATGTGCTCTGGCGCGTGACAGACCCGCTGCGGTTTGCCCAGACCTTAAGCTGCTCCGTGCAGAATGCGGAGGGCCGTATCGATGCCATCGTCTATAACGCTACCAAAAATACCATTTCAAACATGAAACAGGATGAGGTGATCAGAAGCCGGGACGGAAAAATGACGATCACTGTCGACGAGGAGGGAACGGAGCTTTCCGGGAACGATCTGGATCTGTCTGAGGGGAAAGAGGAAGTGATTGAGATTACTTCTCTGACCGAAGAGGTGATGGGGCAGATCAACCATGTGGAGGATCAGTACGGCATTGAGCTGGTGGCTGTCGAGGTCAAAAAGCTGGATCTGCCGGATGACAACAAACAGGCGGTCTATACCCGCATGATTTCCGAGCGGGGCAATATTGCGGCGCAGTACACGGCGGAAGGCAAATCCGAGGCGAAAATGATTGAGAATACGACGGATAAAGAGGTTTCTATCATGCTCTCTGACGCGAGAGCGAAGGCGGAGGCTACCGTTGCAGAGGGAGAGGCCGAGTACATGCGGATTTTGTCGGGCGCATACGCAGACCCTGAGAAGACGGACTTTTATTCCTTTGTGCGCGCCTTAGACGCGTTGAAGGAGAGTGTGGTGGGAGACAATAAAACGGTGATTCTGAATGAGGATTCTCCGATTACGCAGATTTTTAACGGACGATATTAAAGAGAGAAGTACGAAGTCTGCGTGGCAGTCTTTTTTCGCGAAGGAAAATGGCTGAAAGACAGCATTCCTGATACGGGAATGCAGAATGGAAATTTTCATGGATAAATATGAAGTTTTAGAAAAATATTACGGCTATCACGCCTTCCGGGAAGGGCAGGAAATGCTGATCGACCATATCCTTGCGGGGAAGGATGTGCTTGGCATCATGCCGACCGGCGCGGGAAAATCTGTCTGCTATCAGGTGCCGGCGCTGCTTCTTCCGGGGATTACGCTGGTGATTTCGCCGCTGATTTCCCTGATGAAGGATCAGGTGCAGGCGCTCAATCAGGCGGGGGTTCATGCGGCCTATATCAACAGCTCTCTCACGGAAGGGCAGATCACGAAGGCATTGACCTTTGCGGAGCAGGGGCGGTATAAAATTATCTATGTGGCTCCCGAGAGACTGGAGACAGACCGTTTCCTTCGTTTCGCGGGGGCGGTGGAAATCAGCATGGTAGCTGTGGACGAAGCGCACTGTATTTCCCAGTGGGGACAGGATTTCCGCCCCAGCTATTTACATATTGTGCAGTTTGTGAGACGGCTCCCGGGACGGCCCATATTAAGCGCGTTTACTGCCACAGCCACCGGTGAGGTCAGGGAGGATATAGTCTCTGTTCTGGGACTGGAAAATCCAAAGACGCTGGTAACGGGCTTTGACAGGCAGAATCTTTTCTTTGCGGTGGAACATGCGAAGAACCGCACGCGCTATTTGCAGCATTATGTGGCGGATCGTGGGAAGGAGAGCGGCATTATATACTGCGCTACCAGAAAAAATGTGGAGAAAGTGTACGAACAGCTTAGGAACGAAGGCATAGCGGTCACAAGATATCACGCGGGACTCTCCCCGGAGGAACGGCAGAACAATCAGGACGATTTTATCTATGACAGAAAACCCGTGATCGTGGCGACCAACGCCTTCGGCATGGGGATTGACAAGTCAAATGTCCGGTATGTACTGCATTATAACATGCCCCAGAGTATGGAAAACTACTATCAGGAAGCGGGGCGCGCGGGGAGAGACGGCGAGCCTTCCGATTGTATTCTTCTGTATTCGGCGCAGGATATTATGATTAACCGGTTTCTGCTGGAAAACAAGGAAAACAGCGCCGACTTTACACCGGATGAACAGCTTACCATTCGGGAGCGGGATGAGAAACGGCTCCAGGCCATGATCTTTTACTGTAATACCAAGGAATGTCTGCGCACCTGTATTCTGCGCTATTTCGGGGAGAAAGACGGGAACGCCTGCGGCAAATGCGGGAACTGCTTAAAGCATTATGTGGAAAAAGATATGACGGCGGAAGCGGGAAAAGTCATTCAGTGTCTGGAAGAGCAGGGGGAAAGGTACGGCATACAGGTAGTTATCGGCACACTTCTTGGCGGAAAAGGTGCGAAATTGCGGGAATACCGGGTACAGCAGTATCCTTCTTACGGTACACTAGGGAAATGGCGTGAACAGGAATTAAAGGATCTGATCGGTCAGATGATACAGGAAGGGTATCTGCGGCAGACGCAGGATAAGTACGGGCTTTTACAGACGACAGGGAAGGCACAGGACATTGTGGACGGCCTTAACAGGGTAATGGTGAAGCTGGAGCCGGGAAGCAGCCGGATGGCGGAAGAGGATGACCGAATCAAAGGCAGCACAAACCGGAGATCAGATATTCTGAATAACAGAGGACTCGCCTTTTTCGAGGAGCTTAGAGAACTGCGCAGGGAGATTGCCAGAGAGAAAGCGATTCCGCCCTATCTTGTTTTTTCGGATAAGACATTGGTGGATATGTGCGTGCGTCTGCCTATGAACCGGGAAGAAATGATGGAGGTGAACGGGATGGGCGCCTTCAAGTATGAGAAATACGGGGAGCGGTTTCTGACCTGCATTATGGAGTATACCGGTGGAATACGGGAGAAATTTTATTTTGGGGATTAGAACCATTCCTTTTTGCTTAGAGGTTTTAAGTAGTTCTTTTTTAAGTCACGAATATTTCCAAAGAAGGTTAGTTCAGATTTAGAGAACATGCTGTTTTTCCATTTGAGTTTAACCAGCTCTAATGTACATAGGAGGTCAGCGGTTTGAAAAAGTTTATATTCTGAGGGCATAACTTTACGAAAAATTGGGTTTGGAAGCAAAGCATTGAAAACAGAGGAAAGTATTTTACTAACTTCCACCTGACCGTTATCATAGTATATTTTTACATTGTCAAAGCATAGAAATTCTGTATAATGTTCACGAACAAACTGAGAAATTTGCCTGGACAAATGTCCCGTGGCCTCTACAACATCTGCAATATGCTTTTTTTCAATGTAGAAGCACTTATAGCGGATATTGATCTGACGAATGAAGGCGACCATTTTGTTGAAAATACGGCGGCGTTCATTGACGGACATATTTTTATAAATTTCTTCTTTGCGTATGATGGGACCTGTATGTATGCACATGTTATCAAGATTCAGGTAAGAAAGCTCCCGATTTAGTCTTGAAATAGCAGGCTGAATGTCTTCGGTTTGGTTATGAAAAATCATTGTGATGATGTAGTAAGGGGAATGGGGATTATATTCACCAAAATCACCGGATTCATCTATAAAAATGCTGAGTTCATTCAATACGGTTCACCTCTGTAATAGTAGTAAAAAAATGGCGGGGAACTTCCCCGCCCTTGATGGACCTGGGTCAATCGACCAGCCCAAATGAAATCGTTGATTTCATTATCTATAGTATATGTTATAATTGTCAGAAGCGCAATGAAAAATGTGAAATATACTTCATAATGGGTTAGGAGAATATAAATAATTATGAAAACAATCAAAGTAGCCGCCGCTATCATCACTCACAACGACCGTATTTTCGCCACCCAGCGGGGCTATGGCGAATTTAAGGACGGCTGGGAATTTCCGGGCGGGAAGGTGGAAGAGGGAGAGACGCCGCAGGAAGCGCTGATCCGGGAGATACGGGAAGAGCTGGACACAGAGATCGAGGTGGGAGAGCTGTTCGACACGGTGGAATATGATTATCCCACTTTCCATCTGTCCATGGCCTGTTTCTTCTGTACGGTTACATCCGGTGATCTGGTATTGAAAGAGCATGAAGCGGCGAAATGGCTGACCAGAGAGAGCCTCGACAGTGTGGCGTGGCTGCCGGCGGATCTGGATCTGATTGAAAAATTAAAACATGTTATGGAAGGAACAGAGTGTAATACCGGGGACGAAGTCTGGTACAGACAGTTAGGAGAAAGAGAACTGAATCTGGAACTGTTTGCAAAATTTGTCCGTCATCAAAAAGTGAACATGTGCAGAAGAAAAATAGATGGCGAGTGGAAGACGGTGGCAGATCCGTTTACGGATGATTGGACACAGGAAGAGTACCGGATGTTAGTCGGATGTCTTAAAAATACCGTTCTGACGGGCGGGTTTGTATGCGGGGCTTTTTACAGAGGCGTCTTAAAGGGGTTTGTCTCAGTGGAGGCTGCGCTGTTTGGAGGGGAGCACCGTTATCTGGATTTGTCCAGCATCCATGTGTCGGAGGACATGCGCGGAAAGGGAATCGGCAGGAATTTGTTTGAAAGGGCGTCGGCTTTCGCGAAACAAAAGGGAGCCGGCAAACTTTACATATCGGCTCATTCGGCGGTGGAAACGCAGGCGTTTTATCGGTCTATGGGGTGTGTGGAGGCGAAATGGTATCACAGGGAGCATGTGGAACGGGAACCGTTCGACTGTCAGTTGGAATATATGATTGAGAGATAGTGAGAATATGGGACACACGACAAATGCACAGGAAAAACAAAACGGAATACTGGAAGGAGTCATCTGGAAACAGCTTTTGCTTTTTTTCTTCCCGATTTTGATCGGTACTTTCTTCCAGCAGCTTTATAATACGGTGGACACGGTGATCGTGGGGCAGTTTGCGGGGAAGGAGGCGCTGTCCAGCGTGGGTGGCTCCTCGGCGCAGATCATCAATATGGTGGTCGGCTTTTTTACGGGCCTTACGGCCGGGGGAACGGTTCTGATTTCGCAGGCATACGGGGCGTCTCACAGGCAGAGGCTTGAGGAGGCGCTGCACACGTCCTATGCATTCGGAATCATAGGCGGAATCGGGCTTGGCATCATCGGCGTAGCGACGGCGCCGCTTGTTTTGCGTGCCATGAATACGCCGCCTGAACTGATGGAAATGTCCACACTTTACATAAGGATTTATTTCTCCGGTCTTATTTTTGTGTTTATCTATAATATGGGTGCGGCTATTCTGCGTGCCATCGGTGATTCCAAAAGACCGTTGTATTATCTGGTGGTGTGCTGTATTGTAAATATTGTGCTGGATCTGATTCTCGTGCTTTACTGCGGGCTTGGCGTGTTTGGCGTGGCGGCAGCTACATTGGTGTCGCAGGCGATCAGCGCTGGATTGGTGACGTGGGCGCTGATGCACAAAGTGGACTGTATGGAATTGTCGTTTCGCAAAATCAGGGTTCATCGGGAAGTGCTGACAAATATGCTGCAAATCGGATTTCCCTCCGGTCTGCAGGCATCCATGTACAGCATTTCCAATATGATTGTGCAGGCGGCGCTCAATCTGCTGGGTGTGGATACTATGGCGGCATGGACGGCCTACGGTAAGATCGACAGTGTTTTCTGGATGATCAATTCTTCTTTCGGCATTGCCCTGACTACTTTTGTAGGACAGAATTTTGGCGCGGGCAAATGGGAGCGGGTGAAGAAGGGAACAAGGGTCTGTCTGGGAATGGCGGTGGGAACTGCCGTCTGCCTGACCGCGCTTCTCATGACCACGGGACGGTTTCTGCTTGGGATCTTTACGGGGGACGCGGCGGTGGTGGAAATCGGGATGGCTATGATGTACAGCATTGCGCCTGCTTTTGTCATGTTTGTTTTTATTGAAATTTTTTCCGGGTCGCTCCGGGCGCAGGGATATACTTTTGTGACCACCGTGATATCTGTGCTCGGGGTATGTGTGTTCCGCATCATCTGGGTGGGACTGATTACGCCGGGAAAGGGATTGCGGTGGATCGTAGTCTGCTATCCGATCAGCTGGGTCATGTGTGCGGCACTGGTGAGCGGTTATTATTTTTATAAACAGAAGAGAATCATTGCGCGGATGGAAGGATAACACGGAAAGGAGTGAGGATTTCTATGAATATTGACGCATTTTTTGAGGAACTGGATTCCTATTTTGAAAAAAATCAGGTGGAGAAGATCGACGATTTTCTGACGGTCTCTCTCGAGCAGGCTAAAGAGGAAGAGGATTATGCGGCCTACATTTCGATCTGCAATGAGATGATCGGCTTTTATCGGAGTGTATCGGCTTTTGAGAAGGCTTATACGGCGGCGGAGGATGTGCTTCTTTTGATGGAGGAGTTAAAGCTGGAAGATACGGCGCACTTTGCCACGACTCTTTTAAACGCAGCCACCGCCTACAGCGCGGCAGGGGATTATGCACAGGCGCTGCGGCTTTACAGGCAGGCCATGCAGATTTATGAAAGGCTGCTTTCGCCGGAGGATTATCGCTGGGCGAGCCTTTACAACAACATGTGCATTATGCTGGAAAAGGCAGGGGAGAACGGGGAGGCTGTGGAGAGCGCGAAAAGAGCGCTTGCCATCATAGAAAAGCAGGAAGGAAACGAGGCGCAGACGGCCACCACGCTCACGAATCTGGCGCTTGTTTACTTTAAGCTCTCGGAGAATGAGGAGGCGAAGAAGTGTCTTGCGCGGGCCATAGACCTTTTTGAACAGGGAACAGGGGAACCGAATGAGCACTACAGCGGCGCGCTGGCAGGGATGGGGGAAGCCTGTTTCCGGGACGGCGAATATGAAAAATCCCTGTCCTTTTATGAACGCGCACTGGAAGACGTGAAATGTCATTACGGGGAAAACATGAGTTACGGCATTCTCTGCGAGAACTGTGCGGCGGTGTACGGGGCTATGGGGAATGAGGAAAAACAAAAAGAATATGCGGACAAGTCGCGGGAAGTGCTCGGGCGGCTTCAGGGAAAGGCTGAATAAATATCCGGTTTGTTTTTTGGAACCGGATGGATATGAACGGTATGGAAAGCAGGGAAAAGCCTGGCCGGTTGGCAGGGTTCATAAAAGGTCAGGAAATGTGGAAAGAATGATGGAAGAGAAGCGGGGGCGGGTATGAAGGGTTTGGAGTTGGCGAAAAAATATTACGAGACATATGGCAGGCGGTTGATATTTGAACAGTTTTCGGAAATTGCAGATCAGGCGGCCGCCGGGCTTGTGGGCTATGGATCGGAGTGTTTTGGATTTGATGATGCAATTTCTGCGGATCACGATTACGGGCCGTCTTTTTGTATCTGGCTGCCCCGCGAGACTTACCGGCAGTATGGAAAAGAAATGCAGGCGGCTTACGACGCTTTGCCAAAAGAATTTATGGGTTTTTCCGGACGTGTGGAGGAGGAGCAGGGAAAAGGGCGCGTAGGCGTGCTCTGTCTGGAGGACTTCTATCTGGAAATACTTGGCAGAGACAGCGCGCCGGAGACGGCGGCGGCGTGGTTTGCGGTTTCAGAGGCGGCGCTTGCCACGGCGACAAACGGCGCGGTATTTGAAGATCCGTGCGGAATATTCACCGGAATCAGGGAGGGGCTTCTGGCCTACTATCCAAGGGAAGTGTGGCTGAAAAAACTGGCGGAGAGTCTGGCAAAGGCAGCGCAGGCGGGACAGTACAATTACGCCCGCGCCATGAAGCGGGGGGAGCGCATTGCGGCGGAACTTGCCCTGACGGAGTTCGTAAAAGAGGCGATGCAGATCGTCTATCTGCTCAATAAAAAATACGCCCCCTTCTATAAGTGGATGCACAGGGGGATGAAGGAGCTTGCCGTCGGCAGTGAGATCGGCGATATGCTTTCGCTTCTCTATCAGATTCCGGATCCGGCGGCGGCCTGGGAAGGTGTGGCGCCCGCAGATTATCTGTACCATCTGAACACGGACGACGGCAGGGTGCTTGTGATCGAGGCGGTCTGCAATGTGCTGGTGCAGACATTGAACGAGATGGGACTGTCCGGGAGGCAGGATAACTTCCTGCAGAACCATGTGGCGGAGGTATTGGGGATGAACATGGGGTAGTATACTATATTTTGTGGTCAAAGACTTGTTGTCGGATAGACAAGGAGTCTTTTTTTGCGGGCGCAATATTGTAAAAACGGAAGAATTGTGCTACAATATTCAAAGATTATGTCCGACTGTGCTTTGTCGGATGTTCAACAGGATCACATGGTATATGTTGTCATATATAAGGAACAAGGGGAAGAAAGAAGGTAGAGAAAGATGAAGAAGAGCAGGATTTATCGGATGGGATCGGCACTTCTTGCGGCGGTGATGGTGGCTGCCTGTATGCCGCAGACGGGATTGTATGTTCAGGCGGAGGAGCTGGTATCTCCGGCAGATGCGGATGAAGAGAAAACCGGTGTGCCCGCACAATCTCCTGCGGAGGAACAGACTCCGCAGCCGGAAGTTGAAATAGACGATGGGGTGGTGACTGACAGGCCGGAAGGCACCGATCCTGCGGAGGACGAAGACGATGGAAATAATGACCAGCCTGCGCCCGGGGGTACAGAACCGGCAGAGCCGGAACCGGAAGAAGATCCGGATGGTGACAACATAGAACGGCCGGAAGCGGATCCGGACAATGGCAACGATGGCCAGCCGGGAGCGGATCCTGAGGAGAATCCGGAAAACGAAGCGCCGGAAGATGACGAAGAGGATGGGGCGGCGGAGAATGTGATTACCCTTCCGGCGGCGGATGACGGAAGCGCAGAAGAGAAGCAGGAGCTTACGGTTAATTTTATTGACGGACGAGTAGAGACAAAAGACAAAACATACGACGGGAAGAAGCACAGCATCAGTGGTTTTCCGATCTGGACGCCCCAGGCAGCGGAGCTGACATGGACGTATACACTGACAGCCGAAAAGCTTCATGATCATTATCCGGCCCCGGGAGGGCCGTGGACAACGACGGCCAGTTTATCCTATAGCAGCGTGGAGCAGGATTTCGCGGCGGCGTATGAGAAGATTGCGCCTGTCGGATGCGGTAAGTATACACTGGAGATTTCGGCTGAGCCGAAGAATCCGGATAATTATAAGTTTGATACAGACAGCCTGAAAGAAGAGTTTACTTTTTCCATTCTGCCTCTTCAAACGAAAGATACAGAGCTTGCCGGTATAACGGGAATTACGGACAAGGAATATGACGGTCAGTTTGTCGATCTGATACAGTGCATTACAACTGCGAAGGTGCTGACCAAAAGTGGTGTGGACATTACCAATGAGGTGGATCTGGAATATCGCGTGGAGGGAATGAAGAAGGATGGCACGGAATACAGCCAGACAGTAACCTCCAATACGGATTCTGCCCTTCTGCCTGTAGATGCCGGCAGCTATACGTTTTATGTCAGCCTGGTGGAAAATGATACGAAAAATTATAAGGCTAAGGAATGGGAGTTTCCTTTTACCATAGGTCAGCGGGCGTTGACGGTTGCCGTGAATGATCAGGAGCTGCATGTGAAAAAGGGAGACCCGATCGAGGCGGACACACCTTTGTCGCCGGATGACTTTGAAAAAGCGCTGTATGAACTGAAAGGAATCCTGGACAGTGAAAAGGATGCATTTACAGAGCATCTTACGGTGAATGTACAGCAGAGAGTAGACACCACCGAGACAGGTGTTTATGATCTGGCGGCGTCTGGGATCAACCGGGAAGAGTGGCCGAATTATGATATCAGCTATACACCGGGGAAGCTGACAGTAAAGGCGAGATTCAAGCGTGTAGATAATGGGGGTGTGCTTAAGGCTGTCACAAACGTGACACACGGCCTGACCCTTGCGGAGATTGCGGAGCAGTATCTCTCCAAAAAGACGGCGGTCATTTATCTTGCAGACAGCAAAGCGGACGAAATATATAATGATACGGTATCGTCAAACGATATCCGTACTACGGCACAGGTAGAATGGGACACGGAAAAGCCTGTACCCGGCACGAGTTACAATGAAAAGGAGGAGCGGGAACAGAAATTTAAAATGCAGGGCAAGGTGATCCTGCCTGAGCTTGTGTATACGGACGACGACGCGAAGCGGACCGTTACGGTCGAGGTGAGCGTGCGGGAAGCCTATGGCGGTGGGCAGGCGCTGATGCCTCGTGTGGATGTGACGCCAGGTACAGTGAGACCGCAGACCAGCGTGCGTCTTCTCACCGATGAGGAGGGCGCGCAGATCTACTACACCGTGGATGCGAGCGATCCACGCATTTCCCAGACACGGCGGCTGTACAGTGAAGCCATAGAGATCAACAGAACGATGACGATTCGTGCCACGGCCCATATGTTCGGGAAGAGGGACAGTGAAGTTTTGCGGGCCACATATTATCTGGATAAGACCCTGACCCCCGGCAATCCGGATGATCCCGACGATCCGGATAATTCGACGGTTCCCGATGAGGATGTCCCCAAGGAGGATGAGACCGGCCTTCCGAAGGATGAAGACGGCATTCCTATGGGAATGTGGGTTACGGATGTGAAAGAGTATGTCTACACAGGAAAAGCCATCAAACCGGAAGTGCGGATTTATGACTACAAGAAACGGCTGGAGGAGAAAAAGGATTATACCATCAGCTATAAGAATAATGTGAATGCGGCGGATAAAAAGGCAGCCAAGGCGCCGACGATCGTGATTACCGGCAAAGGCAACTATGAGGGGAAGCTGAATAAGACTTTCACGATTGCCCCGAAGAATATCGAGGATCCGGATGTAAAGACGGATGACCTGACGGTGGTGTTTAACAACAAGCTGCAGAAGCCTGTTCCGACCATTACATGGAACGGTAAGAAGCTTTCCGGTAAAAAGGATTACAGCATTGCTGCGGAGGCGCAGATTGCAGCCGGAAACTATCCGGTTACATTGACCGGAACCGGAAACTATACCGGAGTGAGAAAAATCACTTTCGCGATCATCGAGAACGGAACGCCCGTGCCTAAGCTGACAGTCAGCAAAATTCCGTCCTATACCTACACCGGTATGGCGATTACGCCCAAACTTACGGTAAAGAACGGTAAGGAGCTGCTTGAAGAGAAGAAGGATTATACGCTGACCTACGAAGACAATACAGAGGTGGGAACTGCCGCGGTTATTATTAAAGGCACCGGGGCGGACGGCGGGAGTAAATATTTCGGCGTGAAGCGCGTGACGTTCCAGATCAAGGCCGCCGCTTTGATGAGTAAGGCAAAGGTGGTATTTGATCCTGCCGTTTACACGGGAAGCGCCGTGGAGCCTGCGTGCAGCGTGACGTTATCGCTGAAAGTAAACGGAGTCACTGAGAACCGCACGCTGGTCAGGGGGACGGACTACACCGTGACTTATCAGAACAATGTAAAGGTTGGGACAGCGACGGCGGTATTTGAGGGGAAAGGCTTTTACGGAGGCACCCTGAAAAAGACGTATAAGATAAACGCATATGATTTGATGACTGACCCGGATAGAAAAGTGGAAATCCAGACATTGGCGGCATATCCTTATATGAAGGGAGGAAGCGTGCCGAAGCCTGTTGTCAGATTTAATGGTAAGAAGCTGACGGAGGGTGTGGATTACACACTATCTTATAAGAACAACAAGGCGGCGGGAAGCATCGCTACAATGACCGTTAAGGGAAAAGGAAACTTCAAGGGCAGCGCGACGAGAACCTGGCAGGTCGAGGTGCGGGATGTTTCTAAAGAGGTGCAGGGATTGTCCGGTTCTGAAATAACCGTGTCCGCATCGGATAAGGTTTATCAGGCCAAGGCCAATATTTATAAGACCAAAATTCAAGTGCTGGATATGAACGGAAAAGCTCTTACGGCTGGCAGGGATTACGACAAAAACATCACATATTTCTATACGGAATATACCAATGTGGGAACGACTGATCCGAGTGACACGACAGCCAGAAAAGCAGGTGATCCGGTAAAACCCACGGACATTATACCGGCGAATGCGCGGATTGAGGTGTCCGTAAAGGCGATAGAGGGCAGCAATTACAAGGGAACGGTGAAAGGTACCTACCGGTTTGTGCGGGCTGATCTTGCGAAAGCAAAAGTGACCGTGCCGCAGCAGACCTATACGGGAAAGGCAATTAAGCCGAAGGCATCTGACATCACGGTGACGTTGAGCGGTATGGTTTTATCACCAGATGATTTCACGGTTGTGGGATATTCCAACAACATAAATAAGGGAACCGCCAAGCTGACCATTCAGGGAAATGGCAATTATGGCGGCAGAAAGACGGTGAGCTTTAAGATAAAAGGAAAGAGCCTGCTCAGTCAAATATTCGGGTAATTGCCGCAAAATACTTGCATAATTTTCATAATTGAGTAAAATAGAAGTATATGCGATGATATTATGTCAATGCCAATATGGGTATCTGAGAACCAGATATAGTAGGAAATGAAGGAGCGATCCCTATATGGCGGGGTTTGAAGTTGCAGGGAGAAGACTGAGGACGGAGGCGGATTATAAGGCGGCTCTGCGCGATCAGGAACTGATAAATAAGATCCGCTCTCAGGTTGATATGGAGCAGCCGGGAGCGGTCATTACCCTGTATTCCGATATGCAGGCCGGGAAATATCGTTTTGAGACAGTAGTCGGAAACGACTTTGACGATGAAATTTATGAGCTTGCAGAGAAGTACAAAAGTCAGGGCTATCATAAGGACAGCCGGATTTCTTCCAGGAAAAAAAAGAAAAAGAAACCGAAACAGAAGAATGTGAAGCAGCAGAAGGCGAAGCAGGTCTCTCTGGAGGATTACGACGCTGACATGCAGAAAGAAATTCTGGCACAGATAAAGAAGCGCGACAGACGACGCAGGCTTCTTGTTATTCTGTGTAGTGTCGTGGCTGCAGGGTGCTTTGGCTATTTTGGTGTGTATTCGTTTTTCGTAGAGAGAAACGAGATGGATTATGAGAATCTTTCCCAGTTAAAAGGAAACAGCGCACTGACAGGGAGCCTTTTCCGCGGCGTAACCATACACTATACGGAAGAGGAAGAGATCGAACTGGAGGTGCTGGAGGAGTACCAGACACTTTATAATAAAAACAAAAAACTAATCGGATGGTTGAAAATTGACGATACTATAATAGACTACCCGGTGATGCAGACTGCCAATAATGAATATTATCTGGATCACAACTTTAATCAGGAGTATGACAAGAACGGGAGTCTGTTTCTCGATAAGGATTGCGACGTGGTGCGAAGAAACACCAATCTGATCATATACGGGCATCATATGAAGTCCGGAAAGATGTTCGGAAATCTGAACAACTACAGCAGCGAAGAGTATGGGAAGAAACATGCACTGATCCAGTTTGATACGATCTATGAGAAGGGCACTTATGAAGTGATGTATGTGTTCCGGTCGAGAATCTATAATGAGGATGAAGTGGTATTTAAGTATTATCAGTTTTTTGACGCGGCTTCGGAAGCGGAATTTAATTCCAATATGCAGGAGATGGCGGCGTTGTCTCTGTATGATACCGGCGTGACAGCGAGATACGGTGACGAGCTTTTGACCCTGTCCACCTGTGACAGCTCCGAGGCGGACGGCCGGTTTGTGGTGGTAGCGAAGAGAGTCAGTTGACATACAAAAGACTGATTGACATAAATTAGAATGTGTAAGGGAATGAGGAGATACACCATGGCGAAAAAAACAGCAGCGAGAAAGCCTAAGAGAAGATTAAGGAAGACGGCCAGACGAAGTCTGGCGGCGGTACTGATGGTCACTTCTATTGCGGTGGCCGCTATTCCCGCGCCGGAAAACCTGGCTGATAATCCGGGGGTAAGAGCAGGGGAAGAAGTGGAGTCGCCGGTGGCGTATGTGGAAGGTGATGTGAAGCCGATCGGAAAGGATGACGCAAAAGGAAACAAATATGTTCTGGATGTGACAGAAGGTGCAGGAGATTCAGAGGAAGCCGTTGAACAAAGGATTTTGAGCGGGATAAATAACGGCGATTTGGTTCCTACGGAGATTGTAACCCGCTACGGCGGAGAACTCTACCTTACATGGCAGTTTTTGTATGAGCCAAAGGCAAACAAAACAGGGCGTCTGTGCAAATATAATGACGAATTTCCGGCGGAGAAAGTAAATCTGGGTTTACAGCCGAACCGGGCCTATTTTATTGTCTATGAAAACGCTTACAGTCTCTACTTTTCCGAGCCGGAGAAGCTGAATCAAACAGGAGCGGGGCCAAATACGACAATAAAAAATATGGATAATCTGAATGTGAATACAAGTTCGGATCCTCTGGTGCTTGATTTTTGGCCAACGAAGAAAATTACATTTTCGCTTAATAATATGGACAGACTCACGCAGGAAGTATCTCTGGACGAGAAGGCGCTTGAGTATTTCAAATCTTATTTTGCGCATGATTATGATGCGGCAGTCAATCGGTTTAAGGCTTATTGGAGCGTGTATAATAAGGCGTACGATGATGCCATTAAAGACGGAAAGACCGCAGCAGAAGCTAAGGATGCTGCAGAGGCTGCTGCGGGAACGGTGCCTGAAAGTCTGGAAAAGGCTCCCTCTGATATTGATAATGAAGCAGACA
Organism: uncultured Lachnospiraceae bacterium; assembly: GCA_949051815.1. Classification (GTDB taxonomy): domain Bacteria; phylum Bacillota; class Clostridia; order Lachnospirales; family Lachnospiraceae; genus UBA3282. The sequence goes on along the minus strand of CARQVR010000008.1, from coordinate 23,559 downwards.
GGAAGCGGTTTTTCTGTGAGCACAACCGAATCTTAAAGGGAACCGGCTATACGTTGGAGATTGCTTCCGACAGAAGAAAAAATGCGGGCGGCGACAGAGTATATGTGGCACATGGCGGTAAGGTGTCTGAAGATTCTACCTACAAGGATGTGGACGGTTATCTTGTGGAGAAGGATGACTGTCTGATTACGTCTATTGCTTACAGGGCTTTCGCAGAGGTACATAATGTTAAACAGATCGAAATTGACCAATATGTAAGGAACATTGAACAGAGCGCCTTTCACGGAGCAGATATTGCCAGTGTGGATATTGGTAATGCGGTTACCATAGGAGATCGTGCTTTTTACGGCTGTAAACGATTGACGTCAGTAACCTTTAGTGATACCTCGCCTACAAATACGATTGGTGTGGAGGCTTTTTACGGGTCGGGAATTAACACGAAACTGGAGTTCCCTCGACATGTCAATTCGATCGGACATGGAGCTTTTGCAGCTTGTCTGGATCTTGCCGAAGTTCAGTTCTTTGATACGGGGGATAATTGTTCGTTGTCCGATTTTGCTTTTTATGGTGATACCAGACTGACGAAGGTGGAATTTGCAAGAACGGTTATCACGAAGATCGGTAAAGCAGCGTTTGCTATTCCTGCGCCCAGCGGCGATTCCATGACGGAGTTCCATTTCCCCAGTGAGGGACTGGATACCATGGATGATTATGTCCTTGCAAACCGCCGTGGTCTTGAAACGGTTTATATTGAAAATTACACGAAAAAGGTGCCGCCGCATACCTTCTATAATTGTTTCGGCCTAAAGAAAGCGGAGTTTTCCGATAAATGCGGATCAGCTTCCTTTGATCCGGAATTGTTTAAGGATGTGACGGCGGATGGTTTCTGTGTGTACGGGCCGGAGCTTTACGCGAACAGTCCGGCATTTCCCAGAACAAGTACATGGGATGCGGTGCGTACCGACGGCAAGGGCATTCCTTATGTCTATATCAAAGACGGTAAAAAGCATTACGAGATGGCGCTTGAGAGCGACGGCACGAGATACCGCTATTCCGCAAGCGAGGACGGCACTTTGATTTCGTGTGCACTGATTACCAGAGATCCCGGAATGGTGGATCTGGTGATCCCCGAGATGATCGGCGACATTAAAGTAAAGAAAATCGGAGCAGGCTGTTTTGACGATAAAGATCTGCGTGCCGTGATCAGGAGCATTACCATAAAGAATAATTCCGTGTCCGAGATCGGCGACGGTGTGTTCCGTGATCTGAAAAAGCTGAAAAAGGTACGGATCGGGGATTCTGTGACAAGCATCGGCGCGAACGCTTTTGCCGGATGCTCAAGCCTGTATGACGTTTACTTTACCAAGCCTGCCGCAGGACATTCGGCATTAAAGATCGGAACGGATGCCTTTGTCACCACAGGCGACCATTTGACTTTCCACGGGGATATTGTGAAGGGATATGCGCCCTTCGAATGGGCTACGGATCAGAACAATGTGCTCAGAGACCCGGATCACCCGAACTATCCGCCGGTGAATATCTGTTACCAGAGCCTCTGGGATAGCGAGCAGGGGGCGCGTCTGACAGTGATGCCGGATAAGTCAACCGGTGAGGTGACACTGCTGGATTATCCGAAGTTTCAGGATCTGGAAAATCTGACCAGAGACGATGAGCTGCAGGATTTCTGCCGCGATATGGAGGAGTACTATTATTATACGGTTTATAATACGGACAGTGCGGAAGTCAATACGCTGCGGCATGAGTATGCGGTGATTTTTGACGCATACCGTACAGGCGCTCCGAATGTCACGCTTGACGGACGGGTGATTCCGGAGGCGGATTTCGAGAAGGAACTGGATCTTCGATATGGTCCGTGGATCAATCCGGTTTACTGTGACGGCACATGGCTGGAGTACAGGAGCGGACAGAACGATACGGCGGAAGGAAAACTGACGGATTTCCTGTTCAAGCCTCTTGTTGTGCAGGCGATTGAGAATCCGGTGCCTTACTTTGAAGCATATCCATATAATTTTATGGATAATTATCAGAATTATATAGATCTGCCTACGGCGGAGTATGGCGCGCTTCCGGAATTTAAGCAGGTACCTGAGAAGGTGTGGGGATTCATCCACGCGACGCAGGATATCTATGTGCCCGCGGGCATAGATTCCATAGACGTGATTACCTATATGGAGCAGAACCGCGACAATTACAATAAATACATCAAGGATCGTCCGGCGGACACCATGTACACCACAACTCTGGGCGGTGCGGTTCCCGGCCTGTTCAGCGGTTATTATAAGGACTATGACGATGACGATGAGAGAGAAGAGGCCGTAAAGGGTAACGATACGATACAGAGTGTTGTTCTGTCGGAGGTCAAAACCCTGCCGGATTATGCCTTTGACGATTGCGAACAGTTGACACGGGTGGAGATACCTGCGGTGACGAAAGTAGGAAAGCTGCCCTTCCGTAATTGTGAGAATCTGATCAATCTGGTCGGCAGTGCGGATTATCCTGCGGAGAGAGGCATTCTCTATGAGCGGCATAAGGACGCGGACGGAAACGACAGATATCGTATCATTGAGTGTCTGCTTGCCAGAGGAAGGAGCGGTGTCGGCGAAGAGCTGTCAGTCTCCACGATATCCTCAGCAACCGACAGTCTGATTCCGTTCCTGTGCGAGACTTGTGAGACGGATCAAGACGGGGGAAGTGCTCTTCCCGCTATTGCAGAGGGCGCTTTTGAGGGATGTAAGTATATCTCTATTGTAAATCTCTCCGACGCTGCCGGGTTAAAGACCATACCGAAAAATGCATTTAAGGATTGTGAGAGAATCGGACAGATGATTCTGCCGGGCTCCGTGAATAAGATTGGGGACGATGCCTTTACCCGCACGGCGACGTCGGGCACGACCCACGCAAACGTGACGATTTACGGCAGAGAGGTGGATATTGCGGATACGGCGTTTACACCCAGAAGCGATTTTACGATCTATTCCTATGAAGATTCTGCGGCGAAGCGGTACGCGGACAGATACCAGATTGACTTCCAGCCGCTTAACGCGTGCAGGGTATGGTTCTACGATTACGACGGTACGCCTCTTGGCAATGCGATTACAGTGGATAAGGGAACGAGAGTGACCGATCTGCCGGCAGAAGCCGAGAAGGTTACGGAGAAGAACCACAGACCTGGTTATGTCTTTGACAAGTGGATGAGTGACGAGGGCAAGACCCTGGATGATCCGATTGAGAACGATATGACTGTTTTCGTGGCTCAGTATACCAGTGACGGCACAATGGTTGACGGCAAGTGCAGCGTACAGTTTGTACACGGCAGGACAGGGCAGGTGTTCAGCGGAAGAGGCGCGGATGATAACGACAGATATCTCATTGTGCCCGGAACAAGCTTTGCGGATCCCATAAACGGCGGTCTGCCGACACCGGTACCTTCACCGAACCCGACGGCGGATGGATATACATTCTTAAACGAGTTCAGAACAGACATGGGTGAGGTATGGACGCCTGAGACGATTATCAACCGGAATATGACAGTACTTGCGCTCTTTGGACAGAATGGCGGCGACGGAAATACCAGCGGCGGCACCACCAGCAACGGCAGTACCAGCGGCGGCAGCTCCGGCAATACCAGCAAGAATACGACTACCAGTAAGAACAGCGGCGGTAGCAGCAGTAGTAGTAAAAAGAGCAGCAGCACCAGTAGCAGTTCGACTTCCAGCAGCTCCACAAGCGCTACATCGACCACTTCAAGCGGCGTTGGACAGTACACGGTATTTGTGGAAGGCGGAAGCGGTTCCGGAAGCTATGCACCGGGTACGGTAGTTATCATTTCCTGCTATATGCCGGCAGACGGTATGAGATTCGAGAAATGGACGACAGAGTCGAATGGTGTGGCTCTTGCCAGCACGACTATGACGACAACGACGTTTACGATGCCGGCCAACAACGTGACGGTTAAGGCGAATTATGTGGAAGCGCCCGCAGCGCCCACGGTGGCTGTGAATACCGGCGGCGGTGGCGGCGGAAACGGTAATACCGGAAACGGCGGCGGCACTACGACCGACAGCAATGGCAATACAAAAGTAGACATTGAGAAGCCCGGAATCTCCAACAGAGATCTGGCGACGGCGAATACGAACGGATCTTCGGATAACTTCATCGTGAAGATTTCCGAGACAGACGAGGCGACCCGCGCTGTTGCGGCAGCTCTCACAAACAAGTACGGTACACTGGACAATATCCTGTATTATGCAATGGATATCAGTCTCTATGATTCTACCGGAACTACTAAGATTACGGATACCACGGGACTGTCTGTAGACATTACGATCCCGATTCCGGATTCGCTGGTGGCTTACGGCGGTAACAACATGGCGGGTGCGGTCATTAACGGCGATCAGTTAGAAAGCCTGAATGAGAGCTTTACCACGATAAACGGCGTACCTTGTATCCGTTTCCGTGCAACGCACTTCTCGCCTTATACGGTTTACGTGGACACCGGAAATCTGGTGGAGGGTATGCTTGACGTGACGCCCAAGACCGGTGACCCGATTCATCCGAAGTGGTTCTTATCGCTCGGGCTGGCTTGTCTGTCAATCATTTTGTTCCTGAAAAAGGACAAAAGGGTGAAGGCAAAGGCATAAGGGATTCAGGATCCCGAGGGGGAATCTTATGAGGAAACAGATAAGAAAGCTGATCGGCACGTTGTTCTTAGTGACAGCGATTGTCGTGACACAGATTCCTGTATCAGATGTGGAGGCGGAGGATTCCTCCGCCGCATCTGATTTTAATATGGATGGAACTACATTAGTGAAGTATCATGGCACGGCTGAGAACGTGTCTCTTTCCAATCAGGTAAAAAAGATAGAGGCGGAAGCCTTCGCGGGGAATGACTATGTGCGCAGCGTTACTCTGGGTGACGCGGTAGAGGTCATCGGTGTGAGGGCTTTTTCCGATTGTGAAAATCTGGAGAGCGTGACGATTCCCGACAGTGTGAAAATAATTGAAAACGCGGCCTTTTCCGGCTGTCCTTCTTTGAGAAGGATTTCTGTCGGAAAGGGGCTTGAAAATCTTGGAAATGGTGTTTTTGCGGGCGATTACAGTTTGGCATCCGTGGACTTTTCCAGTGATAATCCTTATTTTGTCTGTGAAGACGGTGCGATCTATAACAAAAAGGGATGGGATGTGCTTTATCAGGTGCTGGGAGGCAGAAAAGCGGATTCCTACAGTATGCCGTCCTCAGTGAATAAGATCAGACCCTACAGTTTCTGGGGTGACTATAATCTGCAGCGTGTGAGCATCAGTGGCAATGTGTCGGAGATCACGGGATATGCGTTTTCTAACTGCAAGAACCTAAAGGAAGTCAGCATTCCGTATTCCGTAAAAAGTATTGACATGAAGGCCTTTGAAGACTGTGTCAGAATGCGTGACATCACGATTCCGATTTCGGTCAGCAAAATCCATGCTACCGCATTTGACGGCTGTACGAAGCTGGAAATTCATGCGGAGGCCGGATCTTATGCAAAGAGCTTCGCGGAGACACTGGTTTTTGATGATATAGAGGTTTCTGAGTATGAGGAGGCGCCGATTCCCGGAACTGTCAGTGAGAACAGCGAGGAGGCGCCGGTTGTGGGGCCGGTGGATTATTACCATGAGGTAACCCATATGAACGCCATGGAGGCGGAGGAAGATGATTCCCGTGTGAAAGCCAAATCCCGTGTAGTCGGGCAGGAGGTTTATGTGCTGATAGACAATGCCAAAGCAACCGTGAATGTGGGAGGCACCGGAGAAATTCTGGGCGGTGAGCCTGTGGTGGAGGAACCGGAACCGGATACGGTTCCCGGTCTTGCAGGATCGGAGGATGCGAAGGGCGGTTCTTTCCCGAAATATACGGTGGTGAACGGCGAAACTATAGCGGCGCAGGCTTATTACGACGAGGATATGACGTCCTGTGATATACCGGCCGGTATCCGCAGGATCGGAGAGTTTGCCTATGCGAGATCGTCAGTGGGCGCGGCGAAGATACCCGATGGGGTGGAAGAAATCGGGTACGGCGCATTTTATCATTGCGATGATTTGACTGATGTAGTCATACCTGACAGTGTAAAGGAAATCGGTGTTTCTGCCTTTGACAAGACGCCGTGGCTTTCCGGCTGGAAAGCGAATGCGGGCGGGGCCGGCGCGTTTCTGATCGTGGGCGACGGTATTTTGCTCGCTTACAGAGGGACAGGCGGCGTAGTTGCGATTCCCGATTCCGTAAAGATGATTGGTCCGGAAGTGTTTAAGGATATGAGCAGCGTAACCGGAGTGCAGATTCCGGAAAGTGTTTCGGTCATCGGAGAGGGCGCTTTTGAGGGCTGTGTGAATTTAACGTCCTTTAGCGGCGCGGAGGGTGTGCGGCAGATCCGTGACAGAGCGTTTGCGGGCTGTCCGATCCGTATGGTGACCATTCCGGCGTCTGTGGAACAGATCGGTCTTCGGGCTTTTGATAACGATAAGGTGAAGGACGGCGTGATTTATTTTGCAGGGGACCAGATCCCGGCACGCTCCTATGAAAATACGTCTACGAAGCTTTACAGGGACACTTACAGAGGGCAGGCCTTTACGGGAACCCGCATTGCCGTGATTCCGGCAGGGGTAACGGATCTGACAGGGACTTGTCTGTCAAAGGCAGGCGGCGATTTTACAGGCGTTATCTGCAGGAGACAGGGTACAGCAGCGGACGATACGACAGATGAAGTTCCGGCCGGACCGAAAGAAGAAGCATCGGGCAGAGAAACTGAGGATGCGGCGGAGGATACCGACAGGGCGAATCGGAATGCGGAAGGCGCGGAGACAGAGAAAGATGAACAGCCCGGGGAAGAAAATAACGGCATACTTACCATACTCGCCAGAAGAGGCGGCGGCCCGGGGCCTGGAGAAACCGTGGAGATAAACGGCCGTACATATACGTTGGAGGCTGGGACGGAAACACTTTCAGATGCAGAGCGGGAGAAACCCCAGACCGGAATTATTGTAAAAAATAACAGCTACTCAATACCGCGGGATAGTTCTGTGACGGCGGTTATGGAGGGCAGTGAGGGGAGCTATCGCTTAGATATCGCTGACAGCGAGGAGGCGATGGCGAAGATCGGCGATGTGTATAAGTCGATTTACGGCAATAAGCTGCCGCATTCTCTGCACGCTTACGAGATTACAATGACGGAGACGACGACAGGGGTGCCCATCACAGGACTCGGCAAGCAGCGGGTGGAGATAACGATGCCCCTTCCTGCCGGTGTGCTGCGGGACAATATGCATGTGGTATGTCTGGATGCGGATGGCCAGCTCGAAGAGGTGGAAAGCCGGATTGTTTCGCTGGACGGGAAAGATGCGGTAGTATTTCAGGCGGCGCATTTTTCGGCATACGGCATATATAATTACGGTACCGGTCCGGCGGTGGCGGATGTGAGAGACGGGCAGGCAGTATTTACTTCTTTGGGGAAAAAGGATATTTCCCCCGATACCGGCGACCACAGCATCCATCCCAAATATTTCCTTGGCGCAGGTTTGTTCTTTGCGGCGATGGCTATGTTTTTCTACCGGAAGTCGACATGGGCGAGGTGGCGGAGAAAACTGAACAGGATTAGTAACAGAAAATAATTTGACGTATGAGCGCATAATAAAACTCCCGGCATAATATATATGTAAAGCCGGGAGTTTTGTTTTATGTCATGGACAGGGTAAAGAGACAGCTTGGATGCAGCGAAAGCTTACAGTACAGTGTGGCCACGGAGGAGATTTGTGTGGCCGTTTTAGATACAGGGATTGGCAATCATCCGGACTTTGAGGATCGGGTGGTTGCCTTTCGTGATTTTGTGCATGGCAGACAGGGCTCCTATGATGACAGCGGCCATGGAACCCATGTGGCCGGATGCATCGGCGGGAGCGGACGCCTCTCAAATGGCCGTTTTAGCGGGATTGCGCCTACATGCAGGCTCTGTGTCGGTAAGGTTCTTGATGAGAACGGGGAAGGGAGCATAGAGAGCATGTACCATGGCCTTCTCTGGGTTTTGGAGAACCGTCTGCGCTACCGGATCCGCGTGCTCAATATTTCCGTCGGTATCGGTGAGGACGGAGATAAGGAAAGGCTGGAGGAACTTTCGGGACTTTTGGAGACGGTCTGTGAGCAGGGCGTGGTGGTGGTCTGCGCGGCCGGAAATAAGGGGCCGGGGGAAGGATCCTTGTCGTCGCTCGGGGAAAGCCGTCTGGTCATCACCGTGGGCTGCCACGAGGGCGGATATTTTGGCGCGAGAAAGGATCTGTGCGAGAATTATTCCGGCAGGGGTCGGGAGAGCCTTCCCTACAGAAAGCCGGATCTGGTCGCGCCCGGCACGGATGTGATTTCCTGCAATTTAGCGTGCCGCAGGGACTGGAGGGGGATGTACCGCGACGCCTATACAAAAAAGAGCGGCACATCCATGTCTACGCCTATTGTCTCCGGCGCGGCTGCTCTCTATCTGCAAAAATACCCTTACAGCAACAGCAGTCAGGTAAAACGGCAGATGGTCTATACGGCCAGAGATCTCGGAGTGGAGTGGAACAGACAGGGATGGGGGATGCTGGATATAGAAAATTTATGCAGATATTATTGACAGAGAAAGGTATATTGTATACAATTATACGAGGTGAGAGAAAACGGGCGTTGTGTTCACGGTCCCGTTCATGCGCTGTTATAAACGATAAAATAAAGCGGTGCAGAAGTGAGGAATGAAATGACGAACTATGATAAGAAGTATGATACGAACGACAAGTATTCTCTGCGGGGGCGCGTGTTCCAGAAGCTGCGGGAAGATATCCTGAGCGGCAAGTACAAGGAACACGAGGAATTGAAGGAAGTGGCGATCGGAGAGGAGCTTGGCGTGAGCCGTACCCCGGTCAGAGAGGCATTCCGGCAGCTTGAGCTGGAGGGGCTGATCCGGATTGTTCCCAATAAGGGCGCTTATGTGACGGGAATTACGGCGAAGGATGTAAAGGATATTTATATGATCCGCTCTTTGTTAGAAGGGCTGTGTGCCCGTCTGGCGACGGAAAAGATATCGAAGGAACAGATGGAGGAGATGGAGGAAAATATCTATCTGGCTGATTTTCACGAGGAGAAAGGACATCTGGATCAGATTGCCGAATTGGACAATCGGTTTCACGACATTCTCTATGAGGCATGTGATTCCAAGCTTCTGGAGCATACGTTGAAGGATTTCCACCGCTATGTGCTGCGCGTCAGACAAAAGACGCTGGCCACCAATACGAGAGGGCGGGCATCCAACGACGAGCACAGGCAGATCATGGAGGCCATAAAGGCGGGGGATGCGGCGCTTGCGGAGAAGCTGGCGAACCAGCATATGATCAACGCCTACGACAATATGGTGAAAAACGGTCTGAAAGAGATTTACGGGGAAAACACGGGCGAAACCGAAACCACGAAGGATGAGTAAGCAGCGAAAAAGTTGTGACGGCGCAAAACTTGCGGCGGGAAAGGTGAGAAAACTGCATGGAAAAAATCAAAATGACTACCCCTCTGGTGGAGATGGACGGGGATGAAATGACAAGAATCCTCTGGAAAATGATTAAGGAGGAACTGCTGATTCCCTATATCGACCTGAAGACGGAATACTATGATCTGGGACTTGCCTGCCGCAATGAGACGGACGATCAGGTGACCATTGATTCCGCGGAAGCCACGAAGAAATACGGGGTTGCCGTAAAGTGTGCCACTATCACACCGAACGCGGCGAGAATGACGGAGTACAATCTGAAAGAAATGTGGAAGAGTCCAAACGGTACGATCCGAGCCGCGCTTGACGGAACGGTGTTTCGCGCGCCGATTATCGTGAAGGGCATTGAGCCCTGCGTGAAGAACTGGGAAAAGCCCATCACGCTGGCGAGACATGCCTACGGGGACGTCTATAAAAATACGGAGATCAAGGTGCCCGGTGCGGGCAAGGCGGAGCTGGTGTTTACCGCTGCGGATGGAACGCAGGTGCGGGAGACGATCCACGAGTTTACAGGCCCCGGCATCCTGCAGGGGATTCACAATACGGACAAGTCCATCGAAAGCTTTGCAAAGGCATGTTTTAATTATGCACTGGATACGAAGCAGGATCTCTGGTTTGCCACAAAAGATACCATTTCAAAGAAGTATGACCACAACTTTAAGGATATTTTTCAGGAGATTTACGACGCAGAGTATAAGGAGAAGTTTGAGCGTGCAGGCATCGAGTATTTCTATACGCTGATCGACGATGCGGTTGCCCGTGTGATGAAGGCAAAGGGCGGCTTTATCTGGGCCTGCAAGAATTATGACGGCGATGTGATGAGCGATATGGTGTCCTCCGCATTCGGTTCTCTGGCTATGATGACTTCCGTCCTTGTATCGCCCGATGGGGTTTACGAGTACGAGGCGGCCCACGGTACGGTGCAGAGACACTATTATAAGCATCTGGCAGGGGAGGAGACCTCCACCAACTCTGTGGCTACGATCTTTGCGTGGACGGGCGCACTCAGAAAACGTGGCGAGCTGGACGGGAACAAAGAGTTGATGTCTTTTGCGGATAAGCTGGAAAAGGCGACGATTACCACGATTGAAAGCGGCAGAATGACAAAGGATCTCGCGCTGATTACGTCTATGAAGGATGTGACGGTTTTAAACAGTGAGGACTTTATTAAGGAAATCAGAAAGACATTAGAGGCATGATAAGAGCTATCGCCGGACAGTGAGTGGGACGCGGAAAATAAAAACTGATGAAAACGGAGACGGGACGCAGGATAGAGTAATGAGCGTCCCGTCTTTCTGCATTTTGGCATTTCTATGTTCTATTCTGCTAACGACAATTCCTCCCATTTTTCATACAGACTTGCAAGTTCCTTTTCATTCTCCTCTTTCTCGCGGTTCAGCTCCTGCAGCTTCGCCACATTCGTACAGACATCGGGAGAGACCATAAGGCTGTCGATCTCTTCGTTGCGCTTTTCCAAAGCTTCAATCTGCGCCTCGCATTTTTTCAGGTCGTTTTCCCGTTTGCGCTGTGCCGCCTGCTGTTCCTTCTTTGCCTTCCAATCCTGTTTGGCGCCGGATGGCGCATCATTCGCTCCGCTTCCCGCGACAGCAGATTTTCCGGGCTGGGAATCGGAAAGGGCGGTGTCGATCCTGGTGAGCTGTTCTTCCTTCTTTTCCAGATAGTAATCGTAATTTCCCAGATAGTTTGTCAGTGTCCGGCGGTTCAGATCAAGAATCCGATGGGCCGTCCGGTTAATGAAATAGCGGTCGTGGGAGACATAGAGCACGGTTCCCGTGTAAGCGCACAGGGCGTCCTCCAAAATCTCCTTGGACATAATGTCCAGATGGTTGGTCGGTTCGTCCAGTATCAGGAAATTGGCCTCGGAGAGCATGAGTTTGGCAAGGGAAAGTCTGCCGCGCTCCCCGCCGCTTAAGGTTTTTATCGTTTTAAAGACGTCCTCTCCGGTAAAGAGAAAGGCGGCCAGTGTGTTTCGGATTTCCGTATTATTCAGAGACGGGTAGTCGTCTGATATCTCCTGAAACAGCGTCTTTTCGGGATGGAGCACATGATGCTCCTGATCGTAGTAGCCGATGGCCACGTTTGTGCCTAGACGAATCGTCCCGCGGTCGGGGGGCAGAAGCTCATTGATGATTTTCAGGATGGTTGTTTTTCCGGTGCCGTTGTCGCCGATGATGGCCACATGCTCGCCTTTTTTCAGCTCGAAGGAAAGCGCCTCAAAGAGGGTGAGCGGGCCGAAAGATTTGGACAGCCCGTCTACCATCAGCACATCGTTGCCGCTCTGGAATTTTGGCTCCAGCGTCAGGTGCATATCCGCCCGCACTTCCGTCGGTTTTTCCAAAACGTCTATCTTTTGCAGCATTTTTTCGCGGCTTTCCGCGCGTTTGATGGATTTTTCGCGGTTAAAGGATCTGAGTTTTTCAATCACCGCTTCCTGATGTCTGATTTCCTGCTGCTGTTTCATATAGGCATTGTAGGCGGCGGCGCGCAGCATTTCCTTTCCGGCGGCGTAGGCGGAATAATTGCCGGAAAAGACAGTGGCCGCCGTATTGTCCAGCTCGATCACCTTGCTGGCGATCCGGTCAAGGAAATAGCGGTCGTGGGAGACGATAATCACCGCGCCTTTATAGTTCAGGAGATAGGTTTCCAGCCAGGCGATGGACTGCAGGTCCAGATGGTTGGTCGGCTCGTCCAGAATAATCAGATTCGGTTTCAGCAAAAGGAGCTTTCCCAGCGCAACCCGTGTCTTCTGACCGCCGGACAGGGTGGAGACGGACTTGTTAAATTCGTCCTCCGAAAAACCGAGTCCCTTCAAAACGCCCACAAGCTCGCTCTTATAGGCATAACCGTTGGCGGATTCGTAAGCGTTTGTCAGAGTAGCATAGCTGTTCATGAGCTTATCCAGAAGTTCACCGGACGCGGTCTTCATCTGCAGTTCTATTGTATGCATCTGCTGTTCCATATCGAGAATATCCTGCTTGACGCACAGAAGCTCCTGATAGATGGTGTTTTCTCCGGAAACGGCTTCGTGCTGGGAGAGATACCCGACTGTTTTATCCTTTGCAAAGGTCACAAACCCCTCGTCAGCGGCCAGTTCGCCCATAATAATGCGCAGAAGCGTGGTTTTGCCCGCGCCGTTTATGCCTACAATTGCCGCTTTTTCATTATCCTCTATATGAAACGATACATTCCTGAGTACAGGGACTTCGTTAAAAGATTTATGGATATTGCTGACAGACAGAATCATCTTAAATTGTACCTGACCTTTCCTGCTTAATATACACTGTTCAGTTTACAGACCAGGACGCCCCCTGTCAATCTTCTAATGCTTTGACAGGACTATTCAGGTAACGGTTTGTCTGCATCAGACGCGGCAGTGAAGCCGAAGGCTGAACTGTTACTATTCCATACAGGCAGGAATTGACAAAAATTTAACAGAAGCGTAAGATGAAAGAAGAATTTAACGGAGGATACGGTTGTGGAAGAAAAAGAAATTTCACAGACTGTCGTCGGCCGTCTGCCAAGATATCTGCGCTATCTGGGAGAACTGCGGGATGAGGGGATCGAGCGGGTTTCCTCTCAGGAGCTTTCCGATATCATGCAGGTGACGGCTTCACAGATCAGGCAGGATTTAAATACCTTCGGCGGTTTCGGGCAACAGGGGTACGGCTACAATGTAGACTATCTCTATGACGAGATTGGAAAGATACTCGGCCTTAACAGGGAACACAGACTGATTATTGTGGGCGCAGGGCATTTGGGGCAGGCGCTGGTCAACTACACGAATTTTGAGCGGCGCGGTTTTCTGTTTTTGGGCATTTTTGACCATGATCCGAAGGTCTGCGGAAAAGAGATCCGCGGTATTACGGTGCGCCCGATGGAAGAGCTTGCGGATTTCATCCGGGAGAACAGGATTGACATTGCAGTACTTACGATACCTAAAAATTCCGCGGTGGAGGTAGCGGAACTGCTGGCGGCGTGCGGGATCAAGGGCATATGGAATTTCGCCCATGTGGATCTGCGGCTTCCGGGGCATATTCAGGTAGAAAACGTACATTTGTCGGACAGTCTGATGAAGCTGTCCTACAATCTTTCCTCGGCAGCAGAGGAGCTATAATGTGACAGGCAGAAAGGTGTGATGGTGATGGCCAGATCGGATGAGGTATTCAAGCCGGCGCTGGTAGGGAAGAAAATCCCCATTTTGACGTTGGATAATAAGTGGCACAGGCTCTTTACGCAGTCGGAGTTTACCCCCGAGCTTAAGGGGATGGAAAAGAATCTGAATGATATGCTAAAGCGTCAGGCGAAGCTGAATACGGAAACCAAAGAGTTAAAAAAACTGAAAAAGAAGCTGATGGATGAGGTCGTGATTCTGGCTGATGCGATGGGGGAGCGTCCCACCAAAAAGCAGGACAAGGAGATGGCGGATCACAAGCGTCTGATCGAAGAGTGCAACGAAAAGATGGACGCCTACGAGGAGGAACTGGTGGAACTGCCCAGACAGATCAACCAGCTCAACAATCAGCTTATGCTGATTACGATGGACGTGTGCTACCGCAAGCTGCAGCAGAACACAAAGGAGCTTTCGGAGATTGAGGAGTGGATCAGCGGCATCAGACGGGAACTTAAGAAAAAGGTGGTCCGCAAGCAGGAAAAAGAGGCGGTGATCAACAAACTCTATGCGTATATGCATGATATTTTCGGCGCAGAGGTGATCGGGCTTTTCGATATGCAGTACGATCCGGAGGAAAAATACCGCAGAAAAGAGACTGCCGCGCAGGAAGCAGGACCGGAAAAGCAGGCGGAGGCTCAGGAGAAGCAGCCGGAAACGAGGGAGAAAATGGAATCGGCAGGACAGCCGGAAAAGAGCGTGGAGCCGTAAGGCGGAAATACATAGACGTCGAAGTCTCAGGGCTTTGGCGTTTTTATCGCGTTTTTGCGGGATGTGAATAAAATAGAGTAAGAGGAGAAGCAGGCGGTATGTTGGAAAACTATCAGAGAGTGTACGCGGCGGTAGACCTTTCGGCGGTTTTGGACAATATGGAGCGGATGCACAGGGCGCTCTCGCCGCAGACAGGGATGATCGGCGTGATTAAGACAGACGGTTACGGTCACGGCGCCGTGCCCATCGGCCGGGAGTTAGAGAAACTGTCCTACGTGTCCGGATATGCGACGGCGACAGCGGAAGAGGCCCTTATTCTGCGAAGGGCCGGCCTTAAAAAGCCGATACTGGTTTTGGGATATACTTTTCCGTGTTCTTATGAGGAGCTGATTTTGCAAAAGGTTCGTCCCGCCGTTTTCAGAAGGGATGCGCTGGAGGTTTTGAATGCCTGCGCCGGAAGGCTTCGTCAAAAAGCGTCCGTGCATGTGAAGGTGGACACGGGTATGTCGCGAATCGGTATCAGGCCGGATGAAGAAGGGCTGGCTTTTATTGAGTGGCTGGCCGGCCTTCCCCATATTGAGGTGGAGGGGATATTTACGCATTTTGCAAGGGCGGATGAGACAGATCAGGGAGCGGCGCTTTCGCAGTTAGCACAGTTTACGGCGTTTGCGCAGGAGGCAGAACGGCGGATGGGGAGACAGATTCCGCTTAAGCACTGCTCCAACAGCGCGGCCATTCTCACGCTGCCGCAGGCAAATCTTTCTCTGGTGCGGGCGGGTATCACTCTGTACGGCCTTTCACCTTCGGCGGAAGTGACAAGGGATATTCTCTCGCTGCATCCCGTTCTTTCTCTGAAAAGCCGGCTGGTTTATGTGAAAGACATCGAGGCGGGAACGCCTGTCAGCTATGGGGGTACCTTTGTGGCGAAGGAGAAGATGCGGATTGCCACCATACCTGTGGGCTACGGGGACGGCTATCCCAGAAGTCTTTCCGGCAAGGGCAGCGTACTGATACGGGGAATGCGCGCGCCCATTGTCGGACGGATCTGCATGGACCAGTTTATGGTAGATGTGTCGGCTATCCCCGGCGTATCGGAGGGGGATGAGGCAACCCTGATCGGCACGGACGGCGGGGAGGAAATTACCATGGAGGAGCTGGGAGCGCTTTCCGGCAGATTTAACTATGAGCTGGCATGTGATCTCGGGAAACGGATTCCGAGGGTTTATTTAAAGGAAGGGGAAATCGTCTGCACGAAAGATTATTACGGGGAAAGCCTGTAAAAGAGCCGCGCGGGAAAATGCATCATTATCTTGTATACGACTGAAAAAGACGGCAATACTATTGCTGGTAACAGGAAAACAGCAGGCAATAGCGAAAAGTCAAAGGAAGTGTAAGGTAATGAGAAGAGGAGATATTTATTATGCGGATCTGCGTCCGGTAGTGGGGTCTGAGCAGGGCGGCGTACGTCCGGTGCTTATCATACAAAACGATGTGGGAAACCGGCACAGCCCGACGGTGATCTGCGCGGCGATCACATCGAAAATGAACAAGGCAAAGCTTCCCACCCACATAGAGTTGAGCGCGGGAAAGTACGATATGGTGAAAGATTCCGTGATTCTGTTAGAGCAGCTGCGAACGATAGATAAGCAGCGGTTAAAAGACAGAGTCTGCCATCTGGATTCGGATATCATGCGGGCGGTAAACGAGGGTCTGATGATCAGTCTGGAACTGGGTACATAGGATGAGACGGAAGATTTGACACACAGGATAATAATTGATATGATATCAGGGTCGAAAGGTCATGACCGTCATGTCTGCATGAACGGGCATGTATTCAATCTCATTTATTCACATAGAGGAGGAGAAAAAGTAACGCTATGGAAGACGGAGGCTCGGGCAGTAACAGCATCCTGTGGTTTGTGTTTATGCTGATTCTGGAAATGGTTTTTTACGGTTTCAGTACGGCCATGCAAAATCGCAGGGGAACGGAGAAAGAGGACGGCGGTGCAGGCGGGGAGGAACCCGAAGAACAGACGGCGAAACAGAAAAAGAAGCAGTCCAGGCTGGCTTACATGGTGGAGCAGCACGCTGCTTACGCCACGGCGACACAGCTCGGTGTGGTGACCATCAATTTGTTGCTTGGCGCATTCATTCTGTACCGGCTGAACAGTTATTTTTCGTATCTTGTATCGGATCAGGTGATCGTCCGCTTCGGCGCGCTTGCCGGATGGCAGATGCATGCGCTGGCATTGGCGGTGCCGTTCATTGTGACTGTTTTTCTTCTGTACATAATTATGACGATCGGCGTTATGGTGCCGAAAAAGGCGGCGGCAAAGCATCCGGATAAATGGCTTCATGCGCTTGTGAACCCGTTTTATTACTATGTGCGTATCGTATCCCCTTTCAGCAGTCTTATTTTTGTCACGTCAAAGACGGTGCTGCATCTGTTTGGCGTGCGGGATGCGGATGACAGGGAGGATGTGACGGAGGAGGAAATCCTCTCCATGGTAAGTGTGGGGCATGAGCAGGGAATCCTGCACGCCAGCGAGGCGGAAATGATTACGAATATCTTTGAGTACGGCGACAAGGAAGCCAAAGATATCATGATTAACCGCAACAATCTGATCGCGATAGACTGCACCATGACGCTGCAGGAGGCGGCTTCCTTTATCGTGGAGGCGCATAACAGCCGTTTCCCCGTCTATGACGGTACCATAGACCACATCATCGGTATTTTGCATCTAAAGGATGTGATGCGGATGCAGATGAATGAAAAGATGCGAAACCGCCCCATCGGAAAAATCAAAGGACTTTTGCGGGAACCGCGTTTTATTACGGAGAAGCGCAAGATCAACGATCTCTTTCAGGTTATGCAGAAAGAAAAGATCCAGATGGTCATTGTGATCGACGAGTACGGGCAGACTGTCGGACTGGTGGCACTGGAAGACATTCTGGAGGAGATTGTCGGCAATATTCAGGATGAGTACGACGAGGAGGCAACCTATATCAGAGAAAACGGCGCGGATCACTATGTGATTCAGGGCATGATGCCGTTAGAGGAGCTGGAAGAGAAACTGCAGATTTCCTTTGAGGACGAACCCTTTGACACGGTGAACGGTTTCGTGATTTCGAGACTGGAGCATATTCCGGAGGAGGGAGAGGACTTTGAGTTTGTGTACGGAGGCTATACATTCCGCATCATGGAAGTAAAGGATCACATGATCCAGAGCGTGTCCGCGAAACGGGATACCGGGGCGAAGGACGCATAAGAAAACTGATAAAATACAGGACATTGAGAAAGGACGGAGAGAGATGTCAGGACATTCAAAATTTGCGAATATCAAACACAAAAAGGAAAAGAACGACGCGGCGAAGGGAAAAATCTTTACCATCATCGGCAGGGAAATAGCGGTGGCGGTGAAGGAGGGCGGCCCTGATCCGGCGAACAACTTTAAGCTGGCGCAGGTGATAGCCAAGGCAAAGGCCAACAATATGCCAAACGATACCATTGACAGAGGCATTAAGAAGGCCGCCGGGGAAGGCGGAAACGTGGATTATAAATATGTCACCTATGAGGGCTACGGGCCTAATGGCGTGGCAATTATCGTGGATGCCCTGACGGATAACATTAACCGTACAGCCGCCAATGTAAGAAGCGCCTTCACGAAGGGAAACGGCAGTATCGGCACACAGGGCTGCGTCTCTTTTATGTTTGACAAGAAGGGACTTATCATCATAGACAAAGAAGAGTGTGACATGGACGCAGATGATCTGATGATGACCGCTCTGGATGCCGGTGCCGAGGATTTCTCCGAGGAGGAGGAAAGCTATGAGATTTATACGGATCCTGACCAGTGGAGCGGGGTGGACGCGGCATTGAAAGAGGCGGGCGTTGTGCCTGTTTCCTCCGAGGTGACGATGATTCCGCAGACATGGGTGGAACTGACGGACGAGGGCGCGGTCAAGAATCTGCAAAAGACCCTGGATCTTCTGGAAGAGGACGATGACGTGCAGGCGGTATACCATAACTGGGATGAGAGTGAAAAGTAACAACGCGGGAAGCGGAGGGCAGGATGAGTAAACCATATAAGAAAGAGACGATTTGCATACAGTCCGGCTGGGAGCCGAAGAACGGGGAGGCCAGAGTGCTTCCGATCTACCAGAGCACGACGTTTAAGTACGAGAGCTCCGAACAGATGGGCCGGCTTTTTGATCTGGAGGAGAGCGGATATTTTTATTCCAGGCTGCAGAATCCGACTAACGACTTTGTGGCAAAGAAAATTTGCGAGCTGGAGGGCGGCGTGGCGGCTATGCTTACTTCCTCCGGTCAGGCGGCAAACCATTACGCCGTTTTAAACATATGTGAAGCCGGAGATCATGTGGTGATGAGCTCTACGGTCTACGGTGGCAGCTTTAATCTGATCACCTGCACCATGAAGAAGATGGGCATCGAATGCACGGTGGTAGATCCCGATGCGCCTGCAGAAGAACTGGAAAAAGCCTTTCAGGCAAATACCAGATGCGTGTTTGCGGAGACCATCGCGAATCCCGCGCTGGTGGTGCTCGACATAGAAAAATTCGCGTCGCTTGCCCATGCCCATCAGGTGCCGCTTATTGTGGACAATACCTTCGCTACGCCGATCAATTGTAATCCGTTTAAATGGGGCGCGGATATTGTGACGCACTCCACCACAAAATATATGGACGGACATGCGATGGCTGTGGGCGGCTGTATTGTGGATTCCGGCAATTTTGACTGGGCGGCCTGTCCGGAAAAGTTTCCAGGACTGTGTACGCCGGATGAATCTTATCACGGCGTAATCTACACGGAAAAATTCGGCAAGGCGGCTTACATCACGAAGGCGACAACCCAGTTGATGCGGGATCTCGGTTCGAGCCAGTCACCCCAGAATGCGTTTTTACTGAATGTGGGGCTGGAGACGCTGCCGCTTCGCATGGAGAGACATTGTTATAACGCGCAAAAGTGTGCGGCGTATCTGCAAGCCCACGAAAAAGTGGCATGGGTGAATTATCCGGGGCTTCCCGACAATAAATACCATGAGCTGGCGAAAAAATATATGCCGAACGGCACCTGCGGGGTGATATCTTTCGGTTTGAAGGGCGGCAGGGAAGCCGCAGCGAAAATGATGGATCGTCTGGAACTGGCGGCTATTGTAACCCATGTGGCGGATGCAAGGACAAGCGTTCTGCACCCGGCAAGCCACACGCACAGACAGATGAACGACGAACAGCTAAGAGAAGCGGGAGTAGCGCCCGATCTGATCAGATTGTCTGTGGGAATCGAGCATATCGACGATATTATTGCGGATCTTGCGAAAGGTCTCGCGTGAGAAGAATTTCCGGCCTCTCATAGCAGAGGCTGTATTTTCCGCATTGGCGGCTGGTTCAGAAGAGAAGGATGAGATTATGACTTATCGGAAAACTTGGTTTGATTATGTGCTCTGGGTGGTTTACGCAGGAATCTGCGTAATGCTTTTGGCCTACTTGGGAAATTCTGTTTATACCCTCTATGTGGGAGCGCCGCTTGCAAAGCTTGGTACATTTCTGCCCTTTCCGATTCTCATATGTCTCTATACGGGGATCCGTTTTTTATCGCAGACGATCCGGAAAAAATATCACGTTTCCGCCCATGCGGCGGCGATGACGGAGTCGCTTGTGGTTTCCGTTTCCTTTGTTTTCGGACTGATTTTAAGGCTGAAAGATGGGCAGATCATGTCGGCGGCCTATGGGTACGCGCCTGTTTTTGAACCGGGAGAATATTACGAGCTTGCGGTTGTGAGAGCGGGGGCGGACAGCCCGGCTCTTGCGCATGGGCTGAGTGATCTGTTCGTGCGCGCTCTGCGGGTGGTTTTTTCCTTTTTGGGAAACAGTATGGAGGCGGCCATGCTGTTCCAGATTTTTTTGCAGATGATCGCCCTGCTGTTTGCCTATCTTGCCGTGAGGAAAGCGGCCGGCCGGTTTGCAGCCTGTGCGGTGCTTATCCCGCTGGCGTTTTTCAACGTGTTTATCCGCAAGATTTATCTGATTGATCCGGAGTGTATGCTGCTTGCGGTCTGGTTTGCGGGACTTTGTCTGGTGTTGGGCTTTGTGAAAGCGTCGCTTGCGGGCCGGAAAGGATTGGGTGGCTTCGTGCAGGCGGTGTTTGTCGGTTTCGTTTTGGGATGCCTGTGCTATCTGGATTTGAGCGCGCTGTTTCTGCTTCCGTTTCTGGCAGGGCTTTTTACCGGAAAAATGGGAGAGGAGGGAAGCCGGAAACGGCTGGCCGGGTATCTGCTTCTGACAATGGCAGGCATTGCGGCGGGATTCTTTTTTGCCATAGGGATTGACGCTTCCGTGAGCGGCATCGGTTTTTATCAGGGACTCATGTGCTGGATCGGACCGTATACCGGTCTTGGATCCGGAGGCAGGATATTCGGTGTAATCAGGACGGAATTTTTCTTTTTTGCGCTTCTCTTTCTTCCGGCCTCTTTTTTGGGATTCGAGTTTATACGGGGAGGACGGGAGCAGGATTTTACTTTGTGGCTTCTGCCCTGTATCCTTTTATCGCCTGTCTTCCTGATAGATTTCAGCGTTGTGGGACTGGACGGTGTCGTGCTGTTTTTCTGGTGTGTGCTGGCGGCGCTCGGCCTGAAGAACGCGGCGCTTGGCGGACAGGCGGAGGTTTTGCGGGAGAAGATCGAGGAAATCAATGCGGCAGCGGCGCCTATTCCGGTCATTTCAGAGCCTGTGGCTGCGGCTCCGGAGAAGAAACCCCGTTTTCTGGAAAATCCCCTGCCGCTTCCGAAAAAACATGTAAAGCGGGAGATGGATTACGACTACGAGGTGGCGGAGGCGGATATGCACTATCAGGTGGAAATCACGTCGGGAGACGATTTCGAGCTGTAAAGTGATCCGGATGAAGCGCGGACACGGTAATAGCGCACGGATGTTTAGGATTTCGCAAATGAGTCATACTAAGAGAGAGTCAGACAGGCTCTCTCTTTTTTGTACGCATAAGCGGAGAAGGAAGAGAGGCATGAGTATATAACGGAAGGGAGCGCATACATGGGAAACAATAAGAATACGAAGAGCAGGGACGATCAGAATAAGGATGAAAAGGAGAAGAAACGGGAGAACGAGAAACAGAGGGATGAGAGGATTGAAAAGGTGGGGCAGGTGACGCTTGATGAGAACGCGCAGCACCATAAAATCCATCTGCTCACGATCATCGGGGAAGTGGAGGGCCACGATAACTTAAGCAGCAATGCGAAAACCACAAAATATGAGCATATTCTGCCCCAGCTTGCGGCGATTGAGGACAGCGGAGAAGTGGACGGGGTTCTGATCCTTTTAAACACGATGGGCGGGGATGTGGAGGCCGGCCTTGCCATCGCTGAAATGATCGCGTCCTTAAGTAAGCCGACGGTGTCGCTTGTGCTCGGCGGGAGTCACTCCATCGGGGTGCCGATTGCGGTGAGCACGGACTATTCCTATATTGTGCCCACGGGAACCATGGTGATTCATCCGGTGCGTTTAAGCGGTATGGTGATCGGGGTACAGCAGACATTTGATTATTTTAAGCAGATTCAGAACCGTATCACCGGTTTTGTCTGTGAACACTGTAAAGTGCCCAAGACACGCCTGGAGGAGCTGATGATGGAAACCGGAATGCTGACAAAGGATGTGGGAACGGTGCTTGTGGGCAGAGAGGCGGTGGAAGAAGGCATTATCTGCGAGGTGGGCGGAATCAGCGACGCCATCGGAAAGCTCCATGATATGGTAGAAAAGAAAAGGGCGGCTACAAAATAAGGGATGACAAGCCAAAATGAAAATGCTATACTAATATAGGATTTTTAGGTAACTGTTTAGAAAACGCGAAGCAGATGCAAATTTCAGATACATGTGGGAGGCAGTCATGGCGGCTCAGGGTACGAGAGGGTCATCCACGAAAAAAAAGAATACAGGTGCGGGCAGGGCGAATACGGCAGGCTCACGGACAAAAAATCGAAGCGTAAGACAGGATGCGCCCATGGATCCGGCTGTCAGAAATGAAATTTTACTGATTGTGCTTGCGGCGCTCGCTCTTATTTTATTTCTGTGTAATTTCGGGCTTGTGGGTAAGTTCGGCAGTGTGCTTAGCAGCGTGATGTTCGGCATTTTCGGTCTTCTCGCCTATGTGGCGCCGGTCATTATTTTTCTGATGATTGCATTCGGCATGTTGAATGCGGGCAACCATATCGCCACAAGAAAGCTGGCGGCGGGCATTTTGTTTTTTCTTCTGCTTGGTATGAGCTTTGAGTTTTTCAGCGCGAATCCTGCGGAGGCGGAAAGCTATCAGATCGCGGAGATTTATGCCCGCTGCAGCGCAGAACATGCCGGAGGCGGCATACTGGCCGGGTCGTTTGCCTACCTGTCCTGCAAATTTCTCGGCACGGTTGGCACGGTGCTGCTGATTCTGGTTCTGGGCATTATCTGTCTTGTGATCGTCACGGAGAAGTCCTTTATCGGCGGTGTGGCGGCGGGCGGCCGGAAGGTGTATGAGCGTTCCAGAGAGGACGCTGCATACCGCAGGGAGCGGGCGGCCAGGCGGCGGGAGGAAATGTCGGAAAGACGGGAGCGCGAGGCCAGAGAGCGCAGACAGCGGGAAGAAGAGCTGGAAAATGAAAAACTGCTCCGCATGGATAAAAAGGTGTCCGGCGTTATGCTCGATACCGCTCTTGGAAGGGAAGCGGAAAAAGCGCCGGTGGAGAAGGTGCGGGATGATATTCACGAGATTACGTTACATTATGACGAGGAGGAGCTGGAAGAGCTGCCTCCGGTAAGAGAGAGAGAACAGCATTCTTACCATTACATAGAGCAGGAATCCGACGCGCTTGACGAGGTTCATATCAGCGAGGAGGAGGCAATGCCTGAAACGGAGCCGGAAGTGGTGCCGGAACGCCCGAAAAGGCCGATGGACTCCTACCAGCCCATGACGGGCAATCAGATGGCGCCTTCGGGCGGCAGAACGAGACCGGCTGCGGTAAGCCGGCCGGCCGAACAGACGAAGACGGCGGCTCCTGCCGCTATGGGCGGGAAAGACCGTTACCGCTTCCCCACACCGGATCT
>CARQVR010000007.1:40098-76771 GCA_949051815.1 uncultured Lachnospiraceae bacterium | reverse complement strand
TTCTCTATTATAGTAGCAAATAGCTATTTGATAAGCATTCATAAAAATGAGGGGATTCTGGGGAAATTGAAAAATATAGCATTTGTATAATCTAAGATTTTGGGCACAGATTATAACACGGGCACAGGGAATTGAGGATAGTTTGTGTTGGAAGAAATGTTTACAAATAGAAGGTTGGGGGATGTGTAACACAGAACACATAAGTCCGAGGTAATACTAACTCGGACTCTCCCCTTCGGGGAGATCGCCAAATCGTGCTGGCGCTTAACGACGTCCGCATTCCGGCGGCTCCGTTCCCGCTCCGCTCCACTCTGCCCCCTGCATTGGCGAACGCCTACGCCCTTGGCACTACTGGCGATCAGTAACAAGGTTAGTATTAACCTAACCTTGTTGAAACATCTTTTTACCTACTTGTTTATTCTATATTCCATTGATATCCTGAATCTTCTAGACCACCAGCTCCCCATTCTGGTAAACCAGATAATGCTCCACCTGTTACATCTCCATCATCTGCTGGGGGTGTACCGCCACCGGAACCGCCGTTGCCTCCGCTAGGCTGTTGGGTATTGCTTATATTTCCAGTATTGCCACTTGGCTTGGTTGTGGAGAGTAAACTTCCACTTATATATTGTTTCTTTCCTTCCATCTCTATTTCATACCAATCATTTACGATACTTTTTCCTGTGATTTTTATTTCCTGTTCAGCAGGAATATTGCCTGTCGGTTCGTTACCTAATGCCTCACCATACAGATCATCATAAATATCTGCATCTGCTATGGTATACATAGTCTCATTTACAGGTTCTATTTTATAGATCATCTCCAACTTAGCTGACATTTCTTCTTTCTCTGCTGTCAGCGCATCCATTTGAGACTGCAATTCTGCTATGGAATTATTCGCTGAATCCAGTTCTGTTTTCAGGGCAGAGTATTCTCCGGCCTGATTTTGCAGATCATCCACTGTAGCCTGCAATTGTGAGATGGTCTCCGCATTCTGATCAGAACCACACCCGATCAGTACAAAAGTTGACAGGATCACTACCATAAATAATATAAAGAATCTTTTCATTTCTTTATTCCTTCCTTTGATCAATCATATTCCATTAATAATTTACTACAAAATACCCATCCTGCCAATGCCCGATTTTTTAACCCAGTATACGCATATGCGCGTAACAAAAATAAAAATGGTATTTGTTATGTTAACCTTGAGGGTATTACGATTCAATACTCTTATACGAGTAAAATATTTTTTCTTTTATTCTAACATTTTTCAGCTTGGTAAGCATTCATATTTCTTTTGAAATTTTGGGAATGCCTGTATATCATGTCATACCGTATCAGATCGTCGCACTAAACTCGTAAAATACCTCGTTAAGTGCTTGGGATCAGCTTAGACGCTAAGCGGATATTAAACAAGGAAATAAGTCAGGGCGACAAGCGATACTTTCTGAACCTTGTTAATAAAAAGAGTATTTAAAATATTATTTAACATGAATTATCGGATATCGAAATTAAATTGAGATATAAGTTGTGAAAGCAAGTTGAAAGCAACGGTGGACAGTATACGTTTCCTCCTTGATTTTTGTGGCTTTTTGGAAACTCCTTGAATTCGAGTCACGTCTCGCGCTCTTTATAATATATGGAAAAGCCCGTATTTATGCGGGTTTTTCCATTTTTTCCATTGCTCCCTGATCGCATCTAAAGGAACACCGTTGGCATTTAGTCTTGAAGCATTACAAATATGTTGCACCGCCAGTATACCATTTCCTCCACCTGTGTATCCTGCAATCTGTTTCTGCATATGCTATAATGCCGGTAGGCAAAATAGATATGAGTGAATCTTGCATTTGACTCACCAAAACGAAACCCTCAGAGTAGCAGCTCTGAGGTTTTTTTGTCGGTGACACAATAATTTAAAACGAGCCTGTCCGGGTTTATTCGGACAAGCTCATTTTCTCACGCTTCATAATGATAACGGACATCTGCATCCGCTGCCACACAGAGACTGATCCACCACAGCGCACCGCAAATTTCCCTTCTGTTTACCTATTGCTTTTAAATCTCATACCACTTTATCTCATTGGCTTCCAGATCCAGCGGGAAGCTTTCCCCATCCCCCTTATATACGATGGTGGACTGCGGCACATAGGTGTTGTTCACAACGCAGAACTTTCCGTTCTTAACATACGCGTGCACATCCACATTATAATTACTTGAAAACCACTGGTGAAGCTGGTTCTCACTGTGACTGCTCCACAGAACCGCCCTATAGAGAATCCGGCTGTTGACAAAGCTGTAGGGAAGGCCGGAAATATAGACACAACGGCCTTTTCCATAGGCATTGACTGCCATCTGCACTTCCTTTTCTCTCTGAACAAGAATCTGCGTTCCTTCCAGCGCATAAATGCTCTTCTTTCCCTCACCAAAATCCACAGGTTCCTTACAGTCTTCCAGAATGAAATGATCCGGATGTTCCTCCCAGTTATATTTATCATACCCCAAGGTAAAGCCTGTCTCTTTCTCCACACCCAAGGCTGATGCAAGCTGCAAAAACCGCCCCTGATAAGGATGTCCGGAAGGCTCTCCTACACCAATAAGTCCACCGCCATTGTAAAGGAACTCCCGGATGGCCGATGACACGACAGCGTCCTCCCAGACCTTACCGCCGGTATGCGCCGTATCTGCATCGCCCACATTAATCAGCACATCTATCTCCTTTAACACCTGCGGATTTTCCCGAATCTCATCAAAGGATAGAAACTTCACGTCAAATGGCGCGCCCGACAGCGCTTCAATCACGCCGGCATAGCTGTAATTCTGTTTTTGATAGAGTGCATGATGCACCATATGGCATCCCCAGGAACGCATACGCCCCCAGCAATTGAGTACCGCCACACGTTTCTGACAGAAAGCTTCCGTCCCACGGATATTGTCATAAAGTTCCCGGAACTCTTTACATACGCTCTCCACATATTCGATAAAATCCGGGAACTGGCAGGCCAGCTTTAAATATCCCCCATAGCCAATCCGGTCAATGGGCTTTCGCAAAATCGCCCGGCGCGCCGTCACCCAGTTTTCCTTTGCTTCCTTCACCGGATCGCCGCCCGGCTTAAAGGTATCCGGGAAGAAATAGGGCAGAAACCGGCCTTCTGTGTAAGGCACTCCCGGAATGTCCGCGATAAGGCGCAGTGTGGAACCATTGCCCACAGAACCCACCACGGCATCGATACCGGTGGTAGAAAACTCGTCCATAAAAGGTTCCGTACCGATCCAATGGTCTCCCAAAAACATCATGGCCTCTTTGCCCAGTTCGTGTGTCAAATCCACCATTTCCTTTACCAGTGCCGCCACCTCACGACGCTGGAAAGCCATGAAATCCTTATATTCCCTGCCCGGCTCCCGATACTGGTTATTATAATACCCCTGATCAATAATATATTCCGGACGGAAACGATATCCCGCTTCTTTCTCGAACTGTTCCAGAATATAAGGGGAAACCGATGCGGAATAACCATACCAGTCCACATACTTCTCCCGCTTTAGCTCGTCAAATATCAGCGTAAACTGATGAAAGAATGTAGTATACCGGATCACATCCACATAGGGATGCTCTTCCACAAAGCGGCGCAGCCGTTTCATCGTATATTCT
The DNA here is from genome assembly GCA_949051815.1 of uncultured Lachnospiraceae bacterium. Taxonomy (GTDB): domain Bacteria; phylum Bacillota; class Clostridia; order Lachnospirales; family Lachnospiraceae; genus UBA3282. Next base: position 73,119 of record CARQVR010000007.1, on the reverse strand, counting down.
CTGGTCTTTGGCTGGCGCACATCAAAAGTAATCTGGTGCTCAAAATCACTCCAGTCATTGACCACCGCATTGTACATATGCACCGGATCCCAAATCAGGTAAGCCAGAAAGCTGACCGTGTATTCATGCCATGCTTTGGGATTCGGCAAAACGACGCAGCCACTCTCCTCTTCATACATCCATTCTTCCGGATCTACAGGACTCCCTTCTGTCCTGTCCATTACTTCCCACCAGCGTTTTATGTCATCTCTGGTGTTTACAGCCAGTAATTCACGGCTGATACCCGCCATGAGCGGAATCCGTAAAGGTTCCTCCTGCGCCGTATAAAATCCGGTCATAATATAACATTGCTGCACCTCATCCGGATTCGCCTTTGCCCATGCGTTATCTTTTCTGGTGGTATAATAGGTAGAATATACCTTTGCGTTCACCCCTTTTAACGCCTCCGGATAATCTGTACCATCACAATCGCGGATCGCATCCGCTCCCCACCGTTCTAATAATTCCAGCGTCTCCGGTACCACGTCCACATCCGTGGGAATCGTAACCCGGCCGCTCCCGTCCATCTTCTTGTCCATCTGCACACACCTCGGTCATTTTATTTTATACCCAACACACCCCTCAACAGGTCGTTACCGGCTTTTCGGATCCTCAAACGGTTTATTATAAATCATAATAGCCGCCAAAAGGAAAACCAGACCTATAATCATCAAGACCAGTCCCATCATATCACCGGTCATTTTCCATCCGCCAATGACAAGACTTAAACCCGCTGCAAAAAACACTGTAATAAGCCAAATCCGTAAACCCACATTCTCTTTCCAGAATTTCATATTCTCACCTTACCCTTTCAGACCACCCAGTGTCATACCCTGCGTCAGCTTCTTCTGTACACAAATGTAGAGGATCAGAGTCGGCAGCATAACCAGAACCAGACCTGCATAAAGCTGGCCGTACTGCGCCGCTGACTGCTGTGCCTGCGTCAACTGCATCAGTCCTACAGGAAGAGTCTTTCCACCCTTTGGATCTGACAACAATGTCATGGCTATAATATACTCATTCCAGAAGGAAAGGAAGTTAAACAGAATCACAGTAATAATAGAAGGCTGGGCCATGGGAAAAATAATTTTCACCATCGTCCTGCCGTAACCGGCCCCGTCAATGTAGGCTGCTTCCTCATAATCATGAGCCAGCGTAGAAAAGTATCCCGACAAAAGATAAACGGTAAAAGGCAATGCCGTAGACGCGTAAACGACTGCCAGCACAAAAATATTATTGAGCAGAAGTCCGTCCCCCAATAAACCGCGCAAAAATTTGTCTCCGTCTACCAGCATCAGGAAGATAGGCACCACAATATAGTTCACATTGATGAACAGTCCGCCCATAAAAGCTGCATTTAATAATTTACGTCCCCGGAATTCAAAGCGGGAAAGCGCATAAGCAGCAGGTAAAGCCACCACCAGAAGAATCACCAGCGCCAATGCCGTTACCAGTACGGAATTGAGCATATATTCTCCCATTCTGGCTTTTCCCCATGCATCAGCAAAATTCTGGATATAGAACCCAGCCGGTAATGCCCATGGATTTCCATAGAACTCACTGTTTTCTTTCACAGATGCCATAAACACCCATGCCACTGGTATAATAATGGTCACAGCCAGAGTTATCAAAGCCACATAGATAAACGCCTTATACAGCCGGTCAGCCGACGTCTTTTTTGTCCGTTCCATAGACTGCCCTCCTTAAAATTCCAGCGGTTCCCGCTTGGTAACCACATTGACTAACGCCGATAATCCAAAAGAGAAAACAAACACCAGCGCACCGATAGCCATTCCATAACCATAGGAAGAATTGGTATAAGCCTGCTTGTACATATAGGACAACGCCACCTCGGATGCCCCGTTCGGCCCGCCGGAAGTCATAGCCTTTACAAACAGAAACGCCATGTTAATCGTACTGATAATAAAGAATGTCAGCGTTGTACGGATATTCGTCCAAATCAGCGGAAGTGTGATCTGGAAAAACTGCGTAATCCGGCCGGCGCCATCCAATCCTGCACTCTCATACAGACTCTGCGGAACACTGGCCATGGAAGCCATATACATAACCATATAATAGCCGATTGCCTGCCACACCATAGCAATGATCAGGCTGACCATTACCATGTTCTCTCCCTTCCACAAAACCGCAACGGTTTTTCCGCTAAACAGGGACAGGAGGCTGTTCAAAGTACCATTGTTCGTATCATAAATCGCACTGAAAATTGCTGAAATAACAACGACTGACAAAATATTGGGGATATAAAATACAATCCTCAAAAAATTCTGCCCTTTGATCTTTTCTCTCGTCAATATAGCGGCAAACACCAGCGCAAACGCAAAAGTTACAATGGTCACCACCACAATCAGCAAAATTGTATTCTGCATGGAGCGGATAAAGTTTGCGTCACTCATCAAACGGGTAAAGTTTTGCAATCCCACAAAATCTTCCTTTGTGGAATAAGCGCTGCGCTGAAACAGCGACATCCTGAAAACGTTAAGCGTAGGAATGATCATGAAAACAACAAACAATATCACCGCAGGCGCCACGCAGAGAAAGATAAATCCATTGCGGCCGGAACGTTTCTTCATACGTCAGACTCCTTTCCTGGCAATCCATGTCTCCGGGTACCCTTATCCCTCAGAGCATTTCCTGCTTTTAAAAAACGGCGGTAAGCAGCCCTGCCACCGCCGTTTCTCTATTCAATTTTTAAACTTACAGCTATTTCAGATTACTGAATCAGATTCGCACGCATCTGATCGTTAGCTGCCTTAATTCCATCAATCCACTCCTGCTCTGTCATATTGCCAGATACCAGAGAGTTTACCGGATCAAACCATACTTCACGGTTGCTTACACCTACTGTAGCGCTGTCATAAGCTGCGAAATTACCCATAGCCGCCTTAGCGCCTTTGTCATAGATGGAGTAGAACATCTGGTTATCGCCTTCCAGTTTCCCAGCAATGTTCAGAACCGGCTGAATAGCGCCTGCGCCTGCAAAAATCTCACATGCAGCATCGCTGTACAGGAATGCAATAAACTGCTTCGCTTCGTCCTGATGTGCTGCACCGCCGGGAATCCATGCCTGCTCAAACCATGTATAGCTGTAGCCGTCACCGCCAGCCGTTACAGCCGGAAGAGCCGTCATGCCCCATTTGAATCCGTCTGCTCTGGGCGCTTCTGCCATTTCGCCTACGATCCAGGTACCGTTAGGCATGAACAATGCTTTATTGTCCAGAATTAACTGCTGATTCTTTGTGAAATCCTGGTCATTTGCCTGTGCCGGAGTCGTCTTCTCCGTGTAGCCTGCCAGTTTGCTTACGATCTCAAAACAGGTTTTCGCTTCTGCGGTATCCCAAACGCCTTCTGCATAGTTGGTAGCCTGATCAAAGAAATCAGCGCCGCCTACAGAATACATAAGCGCATAGAAGAATGCATCAAAGTAACCTGTGGTGGGATATGTAAACAGAGCGATTCCATCAGCCGCTGCCGCATCGCCTAACGCCCACATTTCATCCCATGTAGTCGGCACTTCCCAGCCTTTCTCCTCAAACAGGCCGGCATTGTAGAACAGACCACAGGGAGAATAGAACATAGGCGCCAGATAGGTCTTACCATCCCCATAAGGATTGGTCAGGCTGGTCTCTGTGAAACCACCGGCGATCTTATCGCTGACCTTGGCAGATTCGCCTGGTACAGTCATAGACAAAACATCTGTGATATCAACAATGTTCTGATCCTTGATAAAGGTCTCTGTCAGAGCCTTCTCACGTCCTGTAGCAAGATGAATCACATCAGGATAATCCCCCGCCTGCATAGAGGGTCCGATCACGTCCTCTAAGTTCTTGTCCGTAATCAGTTCTACGTTGATGCCTGTCTGTGCTGTAAATGCCGCACAAACATCCGTCCACATCTGACTGCCATAAGCAGTCTCAATTGCTGCAACGGTGATGGTTGCGCCTTCTGCGGGCGCTTCCTCTGCAGCCGCCTCCGGTGCTTCTTCCGGCGTTTCAGCCGGAGCTTCTGACTTTTCCTCCGGAGCGGAAGGAGCCTCTGCCGCGGGCGCCGGTTCACTGCCGCCGCAGCCCACCAGTGTAGATGCCGTCAAAGCACCTGCCAAAAGCATACTCAATACCTTTTTCATAAAATCTACCTCCTATTTTGTGTTGGCTAATGAGGTTTATGCCACCTCCTCACCAGTTGATGACAGTATAGCAATATACTCTCTCATTTCCAACATCTTTCTTGCTCTCTTTTTTATATATCTTGCTCTTTTTAGACTTTTTTTCTATTTTAACAGCTTCTCTCTCTTTTCTATCTATATAAATCAACAATTTTTTATTCCCATTCCCTCATATTTCTGGTACTTTTTTCACATTTTTTATGTTTTGTTAAAATACTTTTGTAAAATATTTCTTGTTATTCATATAGAAACATTTTATAATAGATGTAATTTTTTATATTTCGTATCATTAAGTCATTAAGGAGGCTTACCCGTCCTATGAGCACCAGCCATTATGTGATCGACCCACTGGCAGTCAATCCCGTAGACCGTTCTGTCACAAAACTCCGCTATGTAACCGTCACCCGTTACAGCCCCGAATGGCACTCCATCTTTCACGCGCATCCCTGTGCCGAACTCTTCTATGTCACCGGCGGTTCCGGCCACTTCCTGCTTGCCGGCAAGACCGTGCCTATCGGTATCAACGATGTCATTATTGTGAATCCGGGTATTGAACATACAGAAAACAGTTCAGAGGATGATCCTCTGGAATATATTGTCATGGGTATAGACGGAATGGATGTCATTTCCGGAGACGACGGTGAAGACGGCTACTCGATTATCCATTTTCAGACTGACGGCGAACAGATCCTGTTCTACCTTCGCCGCCTGCTGCAGGAAATTGAAACCCGGCTTCCGGGCTACAACACTGTCTGTCAGGACCTTCTGGAAGTCGTTTTACTTCTCCTCATGAGACACAGCAAATTTACCGTCACATTCATCCCGGTTGTACACAAATCCAGCAAAGAATGTGCCGTGGTACGCCGCTATATTGAAAATAACTTTAAACAAAACCTGACGCTCGACGATCTGGCTTCTATTGCTCATGTAAGCAAATATTACCTGTCACATGCTTTCAGCCGGGAATATGGCACCTCCCCCATTAATTATCTGCTCTCATGCCGGGTTCAGGAAAGTATGCATCTTTTGTCGGAAACAAGCCTGTCACTGTCTCAGATTGCAGGAATGCTGGGCTTTTCTTCTCCCAGCTATTTTTCCCAGAGTTTCAGGCGCATACAGGGCGTCAGTCCTATGTCCTATCGTAAGCAGGCCCTGAAATCAGATAAGGCTTCCGATTTGAAGAACAAATCCGATCCTTTTCCCGCACACAGCGCCGCTTCGGAGGAGGTCCCTTCCGGTACACCGCCCTATTCTTTATAGTACATGCGGTTCAGCTTATTATGGTACGCAGCCATTACAAAGATACCCCCTATCGCTTCCGTCACACACAAATATGCCGCCGTCAATCCCCCAAACGGCTGCCCGCACACAAAGCAACCGATAAATCCGGCCCCGTACAAAATCCACATCAGACCATGCTTCCGGTTATAAGCGCGCACATCCGTGATCTCCTCTTTCCGCGGCGGCTTCTTTCCCGCCCAGAACCCGACAGGGTCCTTACTCCTGCACTGTACAATTCCCAATATGAAAACCGGACCTGTGCCGATCAGCACCAACACAAACGAAAAAATAATCTCCCCTGTCATATCCTCACCCTCTCCCTGTGCGCTCCGGCAAACCGGCGCATTATTCCTTATCTCACATAAATACCCGCAAAGCGCATATCCGCATCATATGTCAGCCGGTATGTGACACTTACGTTCTCGTAAGTCACCGTCATCTCGCCGACCGCAAAATGCCTGTTTCCCTGTATCAGCTCAACCATATACACCGCGCCAAACTGCCTTCGCTCTCCCCAGTCTCCGGACAGCGTGCGCCGCATATTTTCTCTCGTCTCCGCATTTAACAGGGGCTGCATCCCGGACGTAGCATTTTTCTGTAACGCGTCATAGTCTTCCGCATCCAGCAATTCGACCGTCTCCTTCATGACCGCTTCCACTTCCTCTTTGTCAAAAATTCTGCTCTTCTCTATATCCACAGTTTTCGGAATCATAAAGAAAACGGCCATTCCAATAAATATCACTGCCAGAACAATGGGAATTACAATCTTTAACACCTTGTTTCCGGCATAGCGCCTCTGTTCCTTTAGCGAAATATTTTCGTTAAAGCCGTCCGCAATCTCCCCCGCCTTACCCATCCGGGAAATAATTTCTTCCAGCCGCTCTCCTTGATTTTCCCGCGCCTGAATGTCTGCCAGAAGCTGTTTTTTGATCTCCCTTTTCCTTTTTCCATCGCACTTAAGTTTTCTCGCAACAGCGTTTACATAACTCTTTTCGTCCATCGCCTAATCCTCCATGATTTTTCCTATCCCGTCGGAAATCCTTTGCCAGACATCCTCAATCCCTGCAAGCGTCTGTATTCCCTCTTCCGTAATTTCATAATATTTTCTCGGCACCTGTTTCCCCACCGCGCTGCTCCACTTGCTTACCACCAGCCCGTCATCCTCCAGCCGGTAAAGAACCGGATATAATGTACCGTCCTTCAACAGAAATATTTCCCCGCTCTTCTCCCTCATTTCCTGAATAATCTGATAACCATATTTGGCCTCCGACTTAAGCAGTCTCAGGACCAGCATGTCTAAAACGCCTTTCTTCATTTGCCTTTCATACTTATCAGTCATAATCCCCTTCTTTTCTTCGCCTTCCTCTGCATCTATCGGATAAATCCCATTTGCTTAACTTTCCAAATCGCCATATACTATGTAATACTAAGTATATTATAAAACCAGAATCAGGCAAAGTCAACATCCCGGGAAGACCCGTGCCGCCAGCCGGAAAAAATGCTCCGACGCCATGCGGCAAATGTATGGCACAGTTTAAAAAGTAACAAAAGCGCTGCAGGAAAAAAGAGCGGAAACGCCGCCCCATGCAACGCTCCCGCCCTATCTCATGTATCTGTCTGTCTTTAATTTTCCAGTTTTCCCGCGCACTTCACCCGGTAAATCCGATCCAGAGACTCGTTGATCCGCTCCTCCGATATCGTCCCGTCCTGCACCGCGGCGAGCACCGCGTTGTACGCTTTCTCAAAGTCCTCCGGCATAAGCAGCATATCCGCACCGGCCTCCAGCGCCATCACCGCCGCCTCCTCTGGCGTATAGTAATCCGTAATCGCCGTCATATCCAGCGCATCCGTAATAACTATGCCTTCAAACCCAAGCTCCCCCCGCAGAATATCGGTAATCACCTTCTTCGACAGGGAACTTGGCACATTGTCCTCATCCAGCGCAGGCGCCGTGGCATGACTCACCATCACGAAATCCGCCCCCGCCTCTATGCCTGCGGAAAAAGGTACGAAATCCGAAGCCCGCATCTCGTCCAGCGACTTCGTAATCTCCACCCTTCCGTCATGGGTATCCTCCGAAGTGCTCCCAAGCCCCGGGAAATGCTTCAAACAGGCGCTCACACCCGTTCCCTCTATACCGCCTACCGCATTGCTTACCATATCGCCTACCGCCTGTGGATCGGAGCCAAAAGAGCGGCTGCCCAGCGCACTGCCTTCTCCCGCCACATCCGCAACCGGCGCAAAATCCACGTTAAAGCCGATCTCATTCAGATAAGAACCGATGGTTGTCCCGGCATCGGCCGCCAGAGAAGCATCGCCTCCCGCGCCGATTGCTGCCATGTCTTCCACCTTCGTCACCTCTACCTTGCTGTTGGCGACCCTGCTGACTTCACCGCCCTCCTCATCCACAGCGAGAAAAATCGGGTAATTGCTCATGGACGCCGTATTTGAAAGCATCTTCGTGATCTGCTCTTTATCCAGTATGTTCTGTCCGAAGTAAATCAGGCCGCCCACCGCGTACTGGTTCAGCGCCTCCTGCGTGCCGTCACCTGCCTGCGTGGCTGTTTTTACTCCCGTGATCGACTCCGGCGTCACCATGAAAAGGCCCGCCACCTTATTCTCAACAGACATCTCAGAATAATAAGACTCTGCCAGCTCTCCCAGAATATCTTCCTCCTCCGGTTCTTCCTCCACCGGTTCAGGCGTATCAATAACCATTTCTTCCTCCGGCTCCTGCTGCTCCGCCGCCTCTTCCTTCGCCTTTTCTTCCGCCGCCTCCTGTTTCTTCTGTTTTACAAAAGAAGCCGCCTTTCTTCCGACCGCAATGCCGCCCCCGACAATCCCGGCCGCCACAAAAAAGATCACAAGATAAACTATAATCTGATTGCGGATCCTGCGCCTGCGCCTGTACGCGCGGCGTTCCTCCTCCTCGTCGTACTCTTCGTCCTCGTCATCTATCTCGTCGTCCTCGTCATCTTCTTCGTCTTCGTCATCTTCTTCCTCTTCGTCATCTTCTTCCTCTATCTCGTCTTCTTCCCCTTCTTCATCCTCAAAATCCGCTTCTTCTTCATCCAGCTCCTCGTCCGAATATCCCTTTCTTCTCTTATGCAGCTTTCCCATCGGCTGTAACCATGTCCTTTCTGATATCTTTTATCCGTCGCTTTCTATATAACAGACCCTTAAACTCCACCGCATACAAGATATAGTATGCATAAGTATACTATAACCCATTTTTAGTGGAAAAGCCACCCCGATTTTATTAAGATTCCCATAAGAAAATAAAAAATCGTCGCCAGACAGAGACGATTCAGAGAATGCTTTGCATTCTCCTTGAATGGTTTGCACTGTCACAATTTCCAATAAAATAAAAAAAGACAATGCGAAACGGGTATTCATTCTCTAAGGAATCAATACCCGTTTCTAAAACTCATTGTCCAATGGCCTTTACCTCCGTCTTTTCCCTCACGTCCTCTTTCCATCTCTTCTCTCGTATCCCTGATACTGTGGCGTCCTGTTCCCTCTCTCCCCTCGGATCTCTTCTCGTCTCTGTTATCCGTTCTCTCTTCCCCTTCTGTGGGAGCTTTCCCGGGACTCGTTTTCTGATTCGCCATCCTTTACCATGTACTCGATTCCGCTCGTCTTTTAGTGGCCTCCTATTCACTTGTACTTCTCTGATGTGTTACTTTAAGTTTTTGGTGGACCGTACCTCCCTTTCTTTTAGTTTATCTATGTGAAGTGTTTCTTTATGAGTTTATTATAGCACTTCGCACTGATTTGTCAACACATTTTTTGAAATTTTTTAAAGTTTTTTCTCTTCCCTTTATATCGTCTGTTGTTTTCTCATTATATTATATATTTATGTAAATTAACAGTTAATTTAATCCCTGAAACGGGAATTGCAAATGCCGCATGGCAATCCCCATTCACATCCGCACCCGGTTTCGTATGCATCACTGACGATCTGGTGCAGTAGTCTTATGATACTAATTCCCTGCTTGCACCACTCCGGGGTACAGTGATACAATGGTTGAAAAGCATTACAAAACATATCGTATGGTACGGAGGAAATACAAATGTCACCAAAAAAAACTGCGCTGGCCAGACAGGCGGAAACCATTATTAAAAATCTGGAAAAAAGAAATATGGAAGGCTATTACTTTGATACATCGGCAGCCTGCGTCAAGGCGATTCTCGGTGCCATGCCTTCGGGCGCCATCATCGGCTGGGGCGGCAGCGAAACCCTGAAAGAGTGCGGCCTGATAGACGCGATCCACGGCGGCTCCTATGAGCTGCTGGACCGGAGCGCCGCGAAAACACCGGAAGAATCCCGGCAGATCTACGGAAGAACCGTTCTTGCCGACTATTTTCTTATGAGTACGAACGCCATCACGCTGGACGGCCAGCTGATCAATATCGACGGCAACGGCAACCGCGTAGCCTGTCTGATCCAGGGTCCCTCCAATGTCATCGTCGTCGCCGGCATGAATAAGGTAGTTCCCGATACAGAAAGCGGCGTGGCAAGAGTCAGAAACACGGCCTCTCCCGCCAATGCGATTCGTCTGGAGCGAAATCTCCCCTGCGCCGCAGCCGGCGTCTGCCACGACTGCCTTTCCCCGGAATGTTTCTGCTGTCAGGTTGTCGTGACAAGACGCAGTATGCATCCCGGCCGTATCAAGGTCTATCTTGTCGGGGAAGAGCTTGGTTATTAATGTACAAACCGGAGCGAACTGCCTTCCGGTTTCCCGCAAAGAAAGACCGGCGTGTCCATGCGCCGGTCCTTTTTATATCTCGTCTTCCTTCCCGTATTTAACTGTTTAACTGTGCCAGCTTCTCTTTGAGGTCACCCGAAATCGTACTCACCATATCTGCCGACGCCGCAATCTCCTCCGTGGAAGCCGCCAGATTCGTGACACGCAGATTCACGCCGTCAATAACGCTGATCAGCTTCTTCGCATCTGACAGAAGCTCGGAAATGGCCGTCTGGATCTGTTCTTTGTTCGCGTCTGAATCGCTGGCCGTGTCCTTGGATGAGTCTGCCAGCTTTTTAATATTTTCGGCAATGATGGCAAAGCCTCTTCCGGACTCCCCGGCTCTGGCCGCCTCAATGCTCGCGTTCAGCGCAAGAAGATTCGTCTCTTCCGCCACATTCGTGATTTCCTCATTGTTTTCTTCCAGTCTGCCAAGCAGGCTCTGTATCTTTCCGAGCGCCTCATTCAACTGATCGCAGAAGCTCACCACATCGCTCATGGAAGCCGAGATCCCCGTGCTCTCCTCCGCATTGCTGTTATTGCCCTCGGACATTTCGCTGATAGAGATATCCAGACTGTCAAAATCCACCTGCACTTCGGCGATCAGTCCGGCAATTTTTTCATTTTTCTCCTGTAACTCAGCGTTTTTCTGCTCCACTTCGAAAGCCATCGTCCTCGCGATCTCGCCTTCTTTCTCCACCTCGCTCTTTACAAACTGAATACAGTTATAGATGTTATTGCAGTCGTTATGAATCGCAGTAGCCATCTTCTTACAGGTGTCGTATCCGCAGGCAGAGCAGTCTATGCTGCGTTCCGCATCCGTTCGCTTATCCATGGATACATAAATCTCCTCAAGCTCGGAGGCGCTTGGCTTCCTCGCCGTCACCATCGAAGATTTATCTGTGTAATGTCTGATAAAATCATTGATATCCAGTGCCGCAAACTGCTTGTTGAATTTCGCCAGTCTCTGTTTCGGCGTCAGGCTCCTGCTGAATGCGTGTCTCTTATCATTCTTCTTGCTGGCCTCTCTGATCTTCTGTAATTCATAGAGGGTGTCGTCAGACTTCGTCTTCTCCTCCTCCACGCCCGGCCCGTAAATACAGCCCTTCGCGCAATTTAACGCATCCACCATAAACGGCAGCTCTTTATTTCCCAGTACTCTTCTCTTATAGTCAGACAGGAATCTGTAAGCGTGCTCCTCGCCCTCAATCTGCCTGATAAAAATATCCTCGCCGCAGAACCAGTAAACATTTTCTTTCAGGCCGCCGGGCATGGGATAAATGGAGCCGAGACCGTACTCGATCTCATCGGTCACCGCAGGGCCGGAAATACCGTGTTCCCTCACATACTTCATCAGATGGTCAAAGGTCACGTTGTACGAAACGTAGCCGCCGCAGTTCGGATCGTCGATTTCATTCTTCTTCGCAATGCACGGACTGATAAAGGCAAGCTTGTCCGGCACCTTCATATACTTCTTCACATAGATCGCGCCGCACATCATCGGGGAATGCACCGGCATCAGACTGGGAATCAGCTCCGGAAGAAACTTTTCTATGTACCCCACCACCGCGGGACAGGGCTGCGAAATGCCGCCCTTAAAATTATGCTCCGTTATGTACTTGACATATCCCCATGTGGTGATATCCGCGCCAAAACTGATGCTGATAATGCGGTTGACGCCGAGCTTTTTAAGACCGCCTAAAACCGAAGCATATTCCTTCGGATAGTTCGCCAGAAAAGCGGGAGCAAGCAGAAGGGAAATCTTTTCTCCCTTCTTTAAGTCCTCAAAGAAACGCTCCGTGTCGTCGTTATAGCTTCTCGCATTGTGTGCGCAGGCATCAAAGCAGGCGCCGCAGCTGATGCACTGGCTGCCGTCCACAAGAATCTTATTTTTCCCTTTTTCCTCTGCCGCGCGGTTTGCCGTCAGTACCGGACATGCGGATATGCACTTATTGCACCCCACGCAATTGTCATTGGTATATACCAGCGACTCTAACGGTTTATTTGCCATTGTGCCCTCCAAAATCATTGAAATCCAAATTTATTTATGCTATTTGTACAATATATCTGTTATATTAGCACAAAAAGGACAAAAAATAAACAATTTTTTTGTCCTTTTTAAGATACACTCCGCTATATTTGAACCTTTTAAATCTGAGAAATCACAAAAATATCATAAATCGCCTTGATCGCCGTCTCAAAATCGGCATTGGCCACGCCGATAATAATATTCAGCTCGCTGGAACCCTGATCAATCATCTTGACATTGACGTTTGCGTGCGCCAGCGCGGAAAAGATCCTTCCCGCCGTGCCTCTGGTGGATTTCATGCCGCGTCCCACCACCGCTATCAGAGCCAGATCCGCCTCTATGTCGATGGAATCCGGATCCGCCAGCCTGTGAATGCCGGAAACCACTTTCTGCTCCTTGTGCATAAACTCGTCCTGATGCACAAACACCGTCATGGTGTCGATACCGGAAGGCACATGCTCAAAGGAAATCTCATTCTCCTCAAAGGCCTGCAGCACCTTGCGCCCGAAACCAATCTCCGAGTTCATCATTTCCTTCTCTATATTGACCGCGCAAAATCCTTTCTTTCCCGCAATACCGGTAATCACATACTTTGACTTCTGACAGGTGCTCTCCACGATCCATGTGCCGTTGTCCTCCGGCGCGTTGGTGTTTCGGATGTTGATCGGAATCCCCTCGCTCCTGACCGGAAAAATAGCGTCCTCGTGCAGAACCGAAAATCCCATGTAGGCAAGCTCCCGCAGTTCCCTGTATGTAATCGTCTCCACACCCTCTGGCTTATAAATAATCCTGGGGTCAGCCACAAGCACACCCGAAACGTCCGTCCAGTTCTCGTAGACATTCGCCTTGATCGCCCTCGCTACAATGGAGCCTGTGATATCGGAACCGCCTCTGGAAAAGGTCTTTACCCTTCCGTCCTCATAAGCGCCGTAAAAGCCGGGAATCACAGCAGACTCCACGCCTGCAAGCCGCTCCTTTAGCAACTGGTTTGTCAGCTCCGCGTCATGCTCTCCGTCCGCCTTAAAGCGGATTACCGTCGCCGCGTCCACGAACTCATAACCCAGATACTGCGCCATAATAATGCCGTTCAAATATTCGCCGCGGGAAGCCGCATAGTCGGATCCTGCCTTTTCCTTAAAGTTCTTTTCGATGCCTTTAAACTCCTTATCCAGAGAAAGTTTCAGGCCCAGTCCGTCTATGATTTCCTGATATCTGTCCCTGATCGCCTGCATCTGTCCGGTAAAATCCTGTCCCTTCTCCGCAAGCTCATAGCAGGCGTACAGCATATCCGTAACCTTCGTGTCATCTGACGACCTCTTACCGGGCGCAGAGGGCACCACAAATTTGCGTTCCTTGTCCGCGCGGATAATCGCGCCCACCTTTTTAAACTGCTCCGCGCTCGCCAGAGAGCTGCCGCCAAATTTAACTACCTTATTCATGTCCTTTCCCCCTGCTACGCCATGATCCGGATTCTGTTGATGCATCCGCCTGTTTTTTCTATCTTCTCATTAAATTCTTTCTCGGTCATCTCCTGTGTCATAAAGCCAAATTCCTTCATCAGCCCTACATTCACTTCCGCCATCGCGCCAAAGACTGCCATCGCCGCCTCCCGCTGGTCCGCCGCTATCCGGACAAAGAATTTTCTCCTCGCGCTCGTCACGTCCGCGACTTCCACCTTTTCCTCATCCCAGAAGCACATGATGGTTTTGCCCTGATGTCTCGCGCAGTCCACCACGTCGGAAACCACCGCGCTGGCCGTCGGCAATTTGCCCGCCCCGCGGCCGTAATACATGGAATCTCCCAGCATATTTCCGTGCACATAAACCGCGTTAAACACATCGTTTACACTGTAAAGCGGATGCTCCCTTGAAATCAGGAAAGGGGCAACCATGGCAAAAAAGCCGTCCTGCGTATCTCTGCTGAGAGCCAGCAGTTTGATGGACTTATTCATCTGTTTCGCATACTTGAAATCAGCCGAAGTAATTTTCGTGATTCCCTCTGTATAAATATCCTCGTAACTCACATTCCTGCCGGACATAAGAGACGAGAGAATGGCGATCTTGCGGCAGGCGTCATAGCCTTCCACATCGGCCTCGGGATTTCTCTCCGCGTAGCCCTTCTCCTGCGCCTCTTTCAGAACATCCTCAAAATCAGCGCCCTCCCTGTCCATCTTGGTCAGAATGTAGTTGGTCGTTCCGTTTAAGATTCCCGTGATGCTGTCGATATGCTCCGCCGTCAGGGAATAGTTGATCGGTCGGATAATCGGGATGCCCCCGCCCACACTGGCCTCAAAGAGATAGTTGCAGTGATTCTCCTTAGCGATTTTTATGAGTTCCGGCCCGTGTGCTGCGACAAGCTCCTTGTTGGATGTACACACGCTCTTCCCCAAAAGCAGCGCCTGTTTCGTAAAATCATAAGCCGGCTTCGTACCGCCCATAGTCTCACAAATGATTTTTACCTCCGGATCGTTCAGAATCACACTGTAATCATGCACTACCTTACTCTCGTAAGGATCTCCCGGAAAATCCCGCAAGTCAAGAATATATTTAACCGACAGATCCTCCGCCGCTTTTTTATTGATGTCCGTCTTATTCGTCTCAATCACTTCCACGACGCCGCTGCCCACGGTGCCGTATCCCAAAACCGCTATTTGAATCATTGTTATCCTCCATGTCTGAGCAGTTTACTGCAATTTTCCCATTTGTCATGCAGAGAATGCCGCTCTTTGGCATTCTCTTGTGTGAAGCCTGAAAACACTTAGCGAGGTTCTTTCGAGCTTAGCGTTTTCCTTCACACTTATACCAGCGGATACTTATCCGTCAGCGTCTTGATAATGGCCTGCGCCTTGCCGATGCCTGCTTCCCCTTCCTTAATAACAATGGAAACGGCCTCCGCCACCTGTTCCATATCCACCGTATTTAACCCTCGTGAAGTGGCTGCCGGCGTACCCAGACGGATGCCGCTTGTCACAAAAGGAGACTTCGGATCGTTGGGGATGGTATTCTTGTTGGCCGTGATATGCGCCTCGTCAAGCAGCTTCTCAAGCGCTTTTCCCGTCAGGTCATAATTGGTCAGATCTACCAGCATCAGATGATTGTCCGTACCGCCGGAAACAATGCGGATGTCTCTCGCCTGCAATGCCTTGCAGAGCGCCTGCGCATTATCCGCCACATTCTTCATGTACACCTTAAAGTCATCGGAAAGCGCCTCCTTGAAGCACACCGCCTTCGCCGCGATCACATGCATCAGCGGCCCGCCCTGTGTCCCTGGGAAAATAGCCTTGTTGAAGTTATATTTATCCGCCACTTCCTGACTGGACATAATCATGCCGCCGCGGGGACCGCGCAGGGTCTTATGGGTGGTGGTCGTCGTTACATGGGCATAGGGAACGGGACTCGGATGAAGCCCTGCCGCCACAAGTCCGGCGATATGCGCGATATCAACCATCAGCACCGCGCCGACCTCGTCTGCAATCTCCCTGAATTTCTTGAAATCAATGGTTCTGGCATAAGCGGACGCGCCAGCCACAATCATCTTCGGTTTGCACTCCAGTGCAATTTTTCTCACATGATCGTAATCGAGGAACCCGTCGTCATTGACACCGTAGGGCACGCACTTGAAATACTTGCCCGACATGTTGACCGGTGAACCGTGGGAAAGATGGCCGCCGTGATCCAGATTCATACCCATGAAGGTATCGCCCGGCTCCAATACTGCGAAGAAAACCGCCATGTTCGCCTGCGCGCCGGAATGAGGCTGCACATTAACATACTCACAGCCAAAAAGCTCTTTCGCGCGGTCCCTGGCAATCTCCTCCACCACGTCCACGCACTCGCAGCCGCCGTAATATCTCTTGCCCGGATACCCCTCTGCATATTTATTCGTAAGAGGGCTGCCCATAGCCGCCATAACCGCCTTACTCACCCAGTTTTCAGAAGCAATCAGCTCAATATGTGAATTTTGTCTGTTCTGCTCGTCCACAATCGCCTGCGCAATCTCCGGATCAACATTTCTTACCTCATCCAATGAATACATTCCTCGTTCCCGCCTTTCTGATAGTTTCCACCCTTATACTCTCATCTATTCCCTCTATATTTATATAATTTATATAACTGTATAAATATGTATAAATAATATAGAGGCAATTTCAAAACAATATTATAAAGTATTATGCTATGTATTGCAAACAAAATTTATGTTTCACCGCGGAAACTGCGGAAACTGCCCCGCCCGCAATATATCTTTGACAGATTGGACAGATTTTTATGGAAAATTAAGAAAACTTTATGGAAATCTTATTTTGACTTTTCCCCTTTATCTGCTATGATGAAACATGTCATCAGGAAATCGGACGGATGAATGCTTTCCGTCTGAAAGGATACAGCATACCGGCAGCAGAGCCATCCGGCTGACCGGCAAAATGAGGAACTCTATATATGAAAATGAAAAAGAAACTTGAAAACCTCTGGCAAAAATACAGACATGCACTGCCGCTCATCCTTTACGGGATCGTGTATATGCAGTGGTTCACCTATCTGGAAAAAACAGTAACCAGCCACTACCGGCTGATTCATTTCAGACCGGATGACTTTATTCCTTTCTGCGAAGCGTTTGTCATCCCCTACTTGTTATGGTTCGCCTATGTCGCCGTGGTAGTGGTCTACTTTTTCTTCCGGGATAAAGACGACTATTTCAGGGCGTGCACCTTCCTTTTTACGGGAATGACCGTATTTCTGATCGTCAGCACCCTCTGGCCAAACGGACACGATCTTCGTCCCGTCGTTATGCCCAGAGATAACATCTGCACGAGACTGGTATCTTCGCTTTACCGTGCGGATACGCCGACAAACCTCTGGCCCAGCATTCACGTGTATAACTCTCTCGGCTGCCACATCGCGGTTATGAAGAGTGCGCGGCTGGAAAAGAAAAAGGGGATCCGCATTGGTTCCTTTATCCTGTGCGCTTCGATTGTTTTGTCAACCATGTTTATCAAGCAGCACTCCGTCTTCGACGTGACCACTGCCTTTATTATGGCCGCCGTGATGTACGGTATCGTATACCGCTCCGATGTGCTCCTCCATTTTTACCACGGCGTACAACGCAAGCGCAAACACAAACCCGGTACGCTCGTATAGAGTCACCGCTGGCAGCAACACTCCGGAAATCATGGAGGGTGTCCCAAAGTCATGAAATGACTGAGGGGCACCCTCTTCTTTCTTTTATTGCGTTATTGCGTTTTTAATTGCGCTTTTATAATTTCGTTTTGTTAACCGGGCTTTCTTTAATTAAACTTATGTTAACCAAGTTTTCTCTAATTGAACTTAAAAAACCGCCTGCAGATCTTGTAGCTCTCCACGGATATCTTTCTGCCGCCTTTTCCCGGCAGGTTCATGGAATTGCCGAGCACCCCGTAACGCAGTCTCATATACAGGCCGATATCCTTTTGCCTGATATACGTCCAAAGCTCCGCTTTCTTCTCCAGATTTTCCTCCGTGCCGGAGCGTATGAGCATGATAGAAGAAATAACCGTGATAATTTCCAGATAGTTAATCATATATTTTTTCAGCTTGCTCTTCGCGCAGATCTTCGCCTTTTTATCCACGAGATAGTCTATCATGATTTTATTCACTTTAATCTGCTGGTCTATCCTGCCGATCATTACTTCCTCGTTGACCGACTGGCCTTCTCTGCCTATATAATAGCGATAAAAATTCACATCGAGATAATACATGTTTTTCACGAAAGGCAGCGGCTCAAACACGAAAATATTATCCACATAGAAGGTGTTTTCCGGCAGTTCCAGCCCACACTCCCGAAGGAGTTTCGTGCGGAAAATAACGGAATGCATAAGAATGTACTGCCCCTTATGAAAATGCTTCACATCATTCCAGCCAAATATCCGGTCCTGCGGAAGCGCATGGCGGTATTTCATCACCTTATGCTTCTTTTCACCTTCCTTTTCATAGACAAAGTTGCTGATCAGCATGTCGAGTGTGGTATCTCCCGCAACGATGTCCCGCAGCGTCTCAAGAATTTTCAGGTAAGCGCTCTCTTTCACCCAGTCGTCGCTGTCCACCACCTTATAAAAGAGACCGGATGCGCAGGAAAGCCCTGCATTTACAGCGGAGCCGTGCCCGCCGTTTTTCTTATGGATCGCCTTAACGATGGATGGATAGAGTCTCTCGTAAGCGTCCGCGATCTCTCCCGTCCCGTCAGTGGAGCCGTCGTCCACTATCAGTATCTCCACATCCTCGCCTCCGGGCAGCAGCGACTCAATGCACTTCTTCATATATTTCTCCGAATTATAACAGGGTATTGCTACAGATAATAATTTCATGCCAAAATATCCATACCTTTCTCATTTCTGATTCTGTAAATCGTTTCCCGCTAAACAGTCTTTGTCTATTCTAGCATATAATTCCCCGTATATTCTTTCAAAATTCTTATGTTTTCCTTATTTTTACATTCCTGCATCCGGCCTCACAGCAGCCGCGCTTCCTTCCCCCTTCTCATCTCCACCCGTTCAGCATAGGCTGCAAAGGCTGAGGGAATCGGGTAGTCTGTCCGCGTCTGCTCCGGCTCCACAAAGACGAAGCCCTCCGGCTCCTGCCCCATCGCCGCAAGCTCATCCACCCGGATTAAATACCCCGTCATATGCCATTCTTTATGGGTAAACACATGCTTCGCAGGCGGAAGTTTTCTTATTCTGATGGGCAAAAGGCCAATCTCCTTGAGATAAGCGGATACCTCCGCCTCCTCACAGTGTCCCTCCAGAGAAGGAAATTCATACATACCTGCCAAAAGCCCCTTCTCCGGCCTCTTACGCAGCGCCACCCGCTCTGCGTCCTGTATCACCAGAATCGTTTTTTTCTCAATACTTCTCGGTTTCTTTTTCGCCTTCTTCGGAAATTCCGCCGTCCGTCCCTCCGCTCTCGCAAGGCACAGTTCCATCCACGGACATTCCCCGCACTTAGGCGCGCCGTTCGGTATGCACACCATCGCGCCAAGCTCCATGAGCGCCTGATTGAAGTCGCCGGGCCGGTCCTCTGGCATCACGTCAAGCAGTTCGTCCTCCACCGCTTTCTTCACCTTCGCATTCAGAATATCCCGGTCGTCACTCCGAAGTCTTGAAAGAATCCGCAGTACGTTACCGTCCACCGCAGGATAGGGCCGGCCGAATGCGATGGAAGCGATGGCTCCCGCCGTATAGCTGCCGATCCCCGGCAGCGCCTGAATCTTCTCATAATCATCAGGCATCTCTCCTCCGTACTCCGAAACGAGGATCTGCGCCGCGCTTTTCAGATTTCTGGCCCGGTTATAATACCCAAGACCTTCCCACAGTTTGAGAAGTCTCTCCTCCTCCACGTCCGCCAGACTCCGTATATCAGGCAGCGCCTGTAAAAAACGGTCGTAATAGGGTTTCACCGCCTCCACTCTTGTCTGCTGCAGCATGATCTCCGAAAGCCACACATGATAGGGGGTCGGCTCCTCCCGCCACGGCAGGATGCGTCTGCCCGCGTCATACCATGCAAGCAGAGGCCTGGCGATTCTGTCCAGACTGTCCAGAAACACAGGCAGCGGGGCATCCAGTTCCATACTGTCCTCCCTCACCAGACAATCATAGGCAAGCAGCCTCACACCCGCTCTTCTCGCCAGCTTAAGCGCCTCTCCAAAAGCCGGCTGGGTATCCCAATTTGGCTCCACAAAACAAACGCCTTTCATCTGGATCACAAACAGAAGATACGCCTCATATCCCTGCCTGCGGGCCTCAATCAGCTCCTCCACATGCTTAACCGCACGTTCGGAGGGCGCGTCGGGAAACGCCGCCACGCCTTCCCGCTCTAAAGTCACGCCCTTTACCTCGATATAAGCCTTCCTTCCGGATTCGCTTTCCACATAGAAATCAAACCGGGAACTGCCAAAGGTCTTCTCCGGCCGGACCAGACTGACGTCCCTGTAAAGTCCACCCGCCCGCAGCCATTCGCCTGCCGCCTTGTTCGGTGCATTGGAGTCCATATTGACCAGACGCCCGTCCTTCTCCACCGCCACAAGATCATATGCGGTGGCGCGTGAGGCGTTGCCGCTCTTCTCCAGATACACTCTGGCATGATCCGTCAGAAGCTCCCTGCACCTGCCTGTATTTTTCACATGCACCTTCGTCCGCACGCCCATCAGATCCACATAGGCGATAAACCGGTTTGGCCGCTCTATAAATTCAGCGGAAACAATCTCTGTATACTTCATATTGTAATATTCCTTTAGCGTTACCATACACGGCCGGGCCGTCAGGCCCTTTTAACTGCTGTCCTTCTCCTCTGTCTCCCCTGCGGCTTCTGTGTTTTTATAGGGAACCCGGGCAGAGGGCACCACCTCGGAAGCCGGAAGCGTGTGGGCAGACTGATCGTCAAAAAAGATATGCGCACCGAATGCATGCAGCACGTCCTTCTTCTGTATTCCTCCCAGAAAAAACACCTCGTCAATGCGCACATCCCACGCCCGCAGCGTGCGGATAACGCGCTCGTGAGCCGGCGCGCACCTTGTGGTGACAAGCGCGGTTCTGATCGGGCTTTCTTCTTCCGGGTAATTATTTTGAAGTTCCGACAATGTTTTCAAAAATCTGGCAAAAGGTCCGGCCTGCAAAGGGTTATCCGCATTCCGTCTCTCGTTTTCCTCGAATGCCTCCAGACCCTGCTCCTGAAAAATTCTCTCGGACTCGTCTGAAAATAGTACCGCGTCGCCATCGAATGCCACTCTGATCTGTCTGATCCTGTGATCACAGTCATAGGTCGAAATTCCTTCCGTACAGATAATGCCCGCCGCAATATTCGAGTCGATGGCACGCTGTACATCCTCCTCCCATGCCGACAGAAAGAGATCTGTCTTAAATGCTGTCAGATACGGGGCAAGCGGTGCTCCCCCGGACAATACTGCCCGTGTAATGCGCAGGCCGTAATGCCTGATCGCCTTAAAGACACGAAGCGATGTGTCCGGACTGTTTCTGGACATAATGATCACTTCCACACGCCCTTCCATACCCGGCAGCTCATTCAAATGCAACAACGCCCGCACCAGCGGAAAGCCGGGACCGGGACGGAGCAATTCGTCCTCATGCTCCACCTGATAGCGGCTGTACGCCTCCATGCCCTCTTCTTCAAATATTTTGTTTTCAAATGTCAGATCAAACAACGTTCTGGACGAAACGCCCACCACAAGTTTGTTTTCCAGTTCGTAAGCCATAAAGCACCCCCATCCGGGATCTCTCCGGCGGGGGCTTGCGGTTCGTACAGAAAGCGGCTTATCTCAACCTGTTGCACTCGAATTTTTCAAATGTGCGCAGACAATTCCGGAGTTCCAGATATCTGTCCTCCAGATCTCCCTCCTTGATCTCCAGATCCGACGCTACCGCCATGGTATTAATCATGCTGTCCGTGATCCGGTTGTGGAGGGAATCGAGAATCATAAGCCTCTGTTCATAGGAATCCGCGTCAAGAAACGCCAACACCAGAGGATCAATATTCAGTTGTTCTTCCTCCGGCTCTGTCTCGACCGGCACAGTTTCGGGTATGACATCCGCTGTGACACAATCCGCCGTCCGCTTATCTTTGGCCGCACCTGCGGATAAACCGGCTGTCTCCTCCTGCCCGGAAAGTTCCGGCAAAGAGGCCGCTTCCTCGTCCTCCATATCCAGCAGCAGCTCAAAGCGGTATCTCTGTCTGGCATCGGGATATTTCTCCCGGTCTACCTCCTCCATAAACATGGACAGCGGCCGCACAAATATCTCGAAAGTGCCGTACATCGCCTGATAAACCACCATCAGTTCCCTCGTCTCGCTATTCTTCGCAAGACAGCGGATCTGGTATAAATTGCCCTTAAAATGCCTGTACATTTCCTGTGGTCTGGGATTATGTCTCATAGGAATCTCCTTTTTCGTGAATTTTCTATATTAGTATAATCCCAAAATATTGAAATGTCTATCCACGTCGCAGACCTGACAGTCTGCGACAAAGAATTGCTCCGCAATTCTTTCCTAAATGGTTTTCACTGTGGCTCTTTTCTTTTTCCCACGGAGCAGGCTCAGCATCCTGCTCCCAAAGAATCATTTGTTTAGAACATTTGTTCCTTTTATTAATTATAGAACAAACGTTCTAATCTGTCAACATCACAGACAGGATATTTTCGGAATCCGCTCGTATATCATGTATAAACAATCTTAAGCTCCTCCACCTCTTTGCAGAATGTCTCGGAGTGCAGCGCCTCGGTCAGGCTCTCCCTCTCGTCATCACAAAGATTCCCGATTCCTCTGTGATGAATCTCTACCCGATAGCTTCTCGCGCTTCCGCTCTCTCTCGTCCAGGTGACCGTCACGCCGCTGTTTCGATACCCGCGCTCCTCCAGAATCCCTCTCGTCCGCTCCCTGAAAGCATTCTCGAGCAGCGCATATCTCTCATTTTCCTGCGTGTAGTCCTTCCGTTCCTTGCTCATCACCGTTCCGCTCACACAGAAAGCGGCAGTCAGAACCAGTAACACCGTGATTATGCTTAAACCCCTGTTCATCTGTCACACCCCCTTGCTGGAAACACTATAGCATTTTATGAGTCCCTTAAACGGGACTTAAACTTCTCCCCGAAACAATTTCCGCCAACACAGCAAAACCCCGGGCGAAGAAACGATCCGGTTTCTCCTTCCCGGGGCTGCCTTTATAAAACTTTCTGCTAACTCCTTATCTTATACGTCCTGCCTGTCTAATACGTCTTCTTTGTTTTATACGTCTTCCTTGTCTTATACGTCCTGCCTGACTTATACATCTTCCTTCTCTCTTTCATCCTTTTTCTTCTGCTTTCTCATGTAAAACAGCCTGATCACAATAACTGTTACCACAGCTAAAAGCAGCCAGATGAAATAACAGATCCCTAAAAATGCAGGACAGATATGACACAGACTGCACGCAGATATCCTGCCTGCCCGCGCTCCGACAGTCATACCGGTATCAGCATCTGCTGTTTTTCGTGTATATGCGACTGCATAGACAGAGAACAGCCCGCTCTCAAAGGTAACGGTCTCCGGCGTCTCATCCATATCCTCCAACAGGTCGCATTCCCCGTCGTGAACCCGCAATATACAGAATTTCCCGTCTGCGGAATCCTCCAGAAGACTTTCCGGTATCTGCACGACAATCCCAACCGGCTGTCCGGTAATATGAATCTCCTGCCACGGCTCCTCATTAATCCGCATAAATACAGAGATATCCATGTACAGGCCAACCGTCAGTCCGTCCTCTGTTCCTGCGGGATCCTGCGCGCCGTCTTCACCTTCTACCGTCAGCGGCGCATTGGCAGACTTTGCCGCCTGTGCCTGTATAAGCTGTCTGTCCTGTCCGGAAACCTGATCGTCGTAAGGGGTCACATCTATTCTGATCTCTATGACGTCCCCCGCGGTAAGTCTCCTGTACTCCTCCGCCCGCATCACCGCATTGGCGGCAGCCGCCGCGTCAGTTACCGCTGCCACACAGGCTGTCCCCTCTACATTATTCATATGCACGATCACTGCACTGTCCATAACGGTAAATACCACCGTACGGATATCCGCTTCCCCTGCTTTCCAGACTTTTTTGTCCTCCGGTGTCAGCCTGCCGTCCTGCATGACGGCGGGCACAGTGACAATTCCTTCTCCTTCCGGAAGACTGCTGCCCTTTTCCTCTTCCTCACCGGAACCGTCTTCCGGCTCTTTCTCCCGCTCCGGCAGATCAGACGGTATCGTCTTCATTTCAGGCGCAGGATCCTCTGTCTCCGGCTCCTCTTTCTCCGGATTCTCAGGCGGCATATCCGGTCCTGTCCCAGATGTTTCCTCCCCGGGCGGCAGCTCCGGCTCTTTATCTACGCTGCCGCTTTCGCCGGAATCCTTCTTCGGATTCATCCGCCATTTTGCATAAACCGTCCTGTCACCATCCGTCAGATGCACACTCTCTCCTGTAATTTCTTCGCCGCCCGCTTTTTCCGTAAACCAACCGCGGAAAGTATACCCACTCCGTTGCGCTTTGGGCAGTTCCCCGTATGCCGCGTCATACACCGCTTCCCTTTCAACCTGCGCTTCTGCCGCATCTGTTTCATTAAGCTTCACCCTGCCGCCGTTGGCGTCAAGGATCAGCCTGTAATGATTCGCCTCCGCCACAAACACAATCTCTGTGTCCCCGGTCACTCTCAACGACACTTTAGCGAGATTCTCCGATTCCTTAGTGTAAGTATATCCCTGCGACTCCTCCCCGTCCACAATCAGAACGACCGCCGTTGGCAGATGATACCCGGTGTCCGCCACAAGCTCCACCGTCTTTTCTGTGCCGCCGGAAATATTCTCCTCACAGTCCTCCTCCAGGCTGCTTTTTCCGTGGCTTCCATTCACTACAAGCTCATAACGCTTTTCTCCTGATTTAGCTGTCAGCGTCAGGTCCTCCGTCATAACAAGGCTGTAGGAGGCGGCGCGTCCCTTTGACTCCCCTGCCTGATACCAGCCTGTAAAGCTGTTTCCTTCCGTCGTATCAGAAACGCGGACGGTCACGCTCTGACCATATTTATATATGATCTCCTTCCTGCCTTCCGGCTGTACAGTCTCTATCCCGCCGGATGCGCCGCCTGCTGCCCCTGCCCGCGCCTCCACGGTGATACCTGTCTCGGCTGACAGGGTAAGTATACAGGCCTTTCTACTATAATAGAGTTTCAGCACAGTGCTGCCGTCCGCCCTCACCTCCTCAGACGCCACGGTTCCCGGAATGCTGTCATCATAGGCATAGCCGGTATAATTCTTAAGCTGGACTACCGTCGTCCCCGCCGTCACGGTCGTCCCCACAATGCCTTCCTTTCGCACGCGCTGCGCAAGGGTGTAGACACCGTCCATGTCTTCCTTGTAATGCTCGATCCGATAGTCCGCTTTCTGCTCTTTGACCGTGGGAGATGCCTTGACGGTCACGTCCTCCACCACGTTTGGTACGCGCAGCAGTCCGGAATCGCTGTCATAGGTATAGTCCCTCCCGCATACGAGCGTCCTGCCGCCCATAGTGACAGTAAGGCTGTCAGGTTCTCTCTCCGGCTCCGGCAGGGCATAGCCGGATTCTGCAAACACACTCAGTCTGACTTGAAATGCCTCCCCTGATGCCACTTCCTCTGCCATCTTGTCAGCCGTCAGAATCTTCCTGCCATCCGGCATCTCATTGTTTTCAAATGCAATCTCAGCGTGTTTCCTCTGGCGTTCGCCTGACGCCGTGATTTCTATGCTGCCTGTCACCTTTTCCGCCCTGATGCTGACGGCGCCTGTAACCGGATCATAAGTAAAATCCCCGGAGGCAAGCGGCTTTCCCGCCACCTTCACGACAATCCCGGCCGGCAGGTCATAGCCGGTAAGCGGCTCGATGACCGCGCTGTATTCCTGCTCATAATATGCCGTCGTCTCCGTTCCCTCTGTAAAGCGTACGTTCGTAAGCCCCGCCTCCGTAGCGGCAAGCGGCTGCGACCTGTAAGAGGGTGTGATCTTCACATCCTTCGCAGGCATATAGAAGGACACCTGTCTGCCCAGACCGCCCAGACCGCCGCCTCCCGACCAGTCAGCGTCATATCCTGTCTTTTCCTCCACTGCCAGTTCCACAGGAAAACCATACGGGTAAGTTTTCTCTTCATCCGTTCCGTCAGCCCAGAAATATCCGTCCGCGATGCCAACCCGGTATTCGTTTCTCTTATAGCAAACCTTTAATGTAAGGGCGCCTGATGCATCCACCGTACCTGTCGTCACATTTTCCGCCGCATCCCTGTCAAAGGTATATCCACTATAAGTTTTTTCATATTCTGTCCCAAGAGCGCCATCTGTTTTTATCAGGCTGACAGTCTCCTGCGTCTTCCTGTCATAAAACCGTTGCGTATCGTAAGGAACCGCACCGTATGCGCCGTCCACATCCTGCAGATAATACTCCACCTGATAGGAAGCGGGCGCCGGTACTGCGGCCGCAGAGATTTCAACATCCCCTGTGACTGCTCCGATACAGACCGAACCGTCCACCGTGTCGTAAGTACAGTCCGTCCCCAAAGTAAGCTCTCTTCCTCCCATAGTAACCGTAAGTCCATCCGGCAGATCATACCCATCCTCCGCCGTCAGATTCATCATAAAGACGCTGCCGTGACCCGCATGGACCGGTCCCGCAGGGGAAGCCGTCACATGCTGTCCCGTGAAAGTGACAGTATACTGCTTCGCCTCTCCCGCCGCTGCCACGTAAAGAGGCGTCTTTACATTTTTCACGGTCAATATACCGGTCTTTCCGTCCGCTGACCTGCTATAAACTTCGTTTCCGGTGACATTTTCCCCGTCTGTCAAAATCTTTCCGCTCTCTGTCCCACGCTGCAGGGCAATCTGTTCAGGCAGCCCGTAGCCTTCCTCCGCCGTAAACGTCAGGATATACGTGTAGCCGTAGGGAACCCCCTCAGGCGGCATCGCCTTCCGGACGTCCTGCCCGGACGCCGCCACTTTCTCCCCTTCTGTCATAACCCTGATATGACCCAGACTCTTCTCCACGGCACTGGCATTCTGTTTGTAAAGGGCGGTAACCGCCACTTTCCGGTCCGACATGGAGAACGTCAACGCATTTTCCGCCGCCGTATAATGCCCGCTCCATCCCGCAAAGCGGCAGCCCTCAATCTCCGGCGCCGTCAGCGTCACGCCGCTGCCATATTTGTAATAAGCAGATGCTGTCCCGGCTGCGCTCGTCATCATGCTGCCTGTTGTAACCGCTGCGCCGCCTTGATCCACATGCCCCAAACCCGACAAAATGATTTTCACACCGGATACCGGGGTTTCGGCAGATACGGCTCCCACATCCGCCACATCCTGCCTCTTCACCGTGACAGCCACCTCGTTATATTTTAACCTGTACTTTATTGTCACCACCAGGGAACCGTCCGCCCGGATGGAAAACGCTGCGTCGGCTTCTGTACCTGAACTTCCTCCCGGTTTCCCGCTGTGCGTCACCGTGTAGCCCGAATAGGCATAGCCGTCGAAAGACTGTATGAGGCCACTAAGCTGCACCGTCCCGTCCGTCCTGCCAAAGCGTTCCTCCCGTCCAAACTCCCTTTCGCCGCCGGTCACCTCCCCCTGCCAGACAACCGTATATTTCGTACCGTCAGCAGGCGTCCAGCGGGCATAGTAAGTCTGGTCCTTCGTCACTTTTGTATCCGCATACACCTGACTGCCGCCGGTTTTTTCCGTATACCAGCCCGCAAAGCCGTATCCGTCACGGGATACCGTAGGCAGCGCCCCCAGCGCCATGCTGTAAGGCACATTGCGCGCGGCGATTGCCGCATCCTGCGTCACGCCAAGAGCTGCCTGATCTTTCCACTCCCCGCCGTTTCTGTCAAAAACTGCCGTGACGTAAGTCCTGCGCCAGACGGCATAGAGATCTGTGACATCCCTGTCATGGTACTTTATCTGTGAGGTAATACGCTCCCCGGTTCCGTCCTGTTTCGTGTTCCAATAATCGAAAACATAGCCGGGTACCGCGAAACCGGATGCTGCCGGAATCTTATACACGCTCCCTATCGCCTGATCCAGCACTATGGTCTGTTCCTCCTGCAGACTTTCCCCCGGATAGTTTGCGTGGAAAGTCACACGGGGCGTCCCCTGTTCTACTGCCCTGTAAGGGTAACAATTGTATCTCATTTCTCCTTCCTGCACCAGCTTCGTACCGCCAAAATCCTTCTCATTGGTTACATAGCTGGCCTCAAAATCCGCCTTCCAATTCTTACCTATATAAATGGTCGCGCCGCGCTTTAAGATCACATCATCCAGAACAATTTCTCCCCAGTTCATAATCTGCACATCCGCTTCCACCGTGCCGTGCTTTAAAGTCATGGATTTCACCATTCCCCTCGAAGCGTTCAGCATCCCTCCTTTCAGGACAAAGGAATCGAGAGAAACACCCTCCTGTACCTGCACCTGGATTTCATTGCCGTTCAAGTCGATCACCGACCTGTGATCCTGTTTGTCCAGAACCAGACCTTTGTTAAGAGTAACACCCTTAAGAAGCTTAAACCATGTGTTTTCGGAAACATAGTCGTCGTTGCCAATCTCTTTCTCCTCTACTTTGCGCGGCGAACGCCCACCGTCCGATATTTCCCAACAGTCCGCGGAGGGTAAAACGGCGTCCGCAGGGCTATAGAACCATGTACGAAGCCAGGGAATGGATGGCATACCTCTAAGGTCCTTTTCTTTATTTCCGTTGTATTGCACGGTCGGATGGCATACGACATAGCGCCCCTCAGCACTTGTAGCGCTATAATAACTAAGCCCCCAGCCCGTCGAGTCTCCAGCATTGTACGTCTCGCCGCCAAAGTACCCGCCGCGCAGTTTATAAACCGACGCCGGATTGTCGTTTTTTGAGACAATCAGGTTTGTCGCCGAAGATGAACTGTCGTCTTTCTTCAAGGCTCCTACATAGAAATAGCCGTCATCAATCTCCAGGGTTCCACCGTCAACCTCAAACACACATTTTGTCTTCGTTTTGCATTCCACGCCAATCTCCGCATACTTGACATGCAGGGTTGTGCCCTGGCCGATCCGCAATGTCCTGTCCAGGACTACCGTCTTCCCCTGCAGCGTCAGATGCGTTCCGCTTCCCTCTGTCCTGATATCCGTGCCATCCGTGTTATCCCCCGGAAAACGTACACTGTCCACTATCACTTTCGCACCGCTTTTTACCACAAACAGGCTTCCCACGTTTCCGTTTTTTATCGTAATCTCTCCGCCGGAGCCGGAAAAGGAAACCGTCCCGTCATAATCCAGCTTATATTTATTCAGATTCAGTGTAAAGTTCTTCGACACGGACAGGGCCATTTCACTGTTTCCTGCCGCATCCTTCCCCGCAATATTTTTGAGCAGCACAATCTCACTACCTGCGGGAACCTCAGCCAACGCCGTTTTCAGCGTAGTAAAATGCCACTTGCCGCCCTTAAGATATTTGCATTCATAGTTTGATGAAAACGTGCCTACGCCCGGCGCTTCATCCGCTTTCCACACCGCATACAGTATCACGGAGACCGCGGAGTTTATGGTTTCTGTTTTATTTTCCCCCTCCTTTTTATATAATGCCTGTCCGTCCGGCGTAAGCGCCCATCCCATAAAGGTATAACCTGTCCGGGACGGTCTCTGCGTCGAGACAGTCACGCTCCCGTTATTCATCTGCGCATCGAGCGGCATACCCGACACACCGCCGTCCGTCCCGACCACGTTGGCATCATAGCGCAGGACCGGCGTATCGCTGTACCAGACCGCATAGAGGGTCACCTTCTCTTTGCCGCCGCTCAATACCTTAGGGGCGCTGCCGCCTTGAATGTCCTCTCTCGTATAGCCCGCGTCCGCCGTTGTGCCCTGCCTGACGCTCCAGCCCTGAAATTCCCAGCCTGTTCTCTCTGGGATGGCAGTCGGCAGCACGATACCCTCTTTTTTCCCGCCCTCCATATTCCCGAACGCGCAGTCCTTACTGTCAGAGCCGCCGCGCAGGTCGAAGGACAGCGTAAACCATGCGTACTCCCACTGTGCATACAGGGTGTGCGCCGCCGCCGTTTCCACCTTACTTGTTTCCGTCATCTGCTCACCGCCCTCTCTTGCGGTAAACCAGCCCTTGAAGTTATACCGGTTCCTGACAGGAACCGGAAGCGCGCCATAGGCGGCATCGTAGGTGACAGGCATACCGCTGTCCCCGCTGTCCGTTAATGTCCCGCCATTTGGATCGAAGCTGACAGAAAAGGTAACCGGTGTCCATTTAGCATAAAGGGTAACCGACCCTTTCGTCGCCAGATTCTTCACCGCCGCCCGGTCAGCATAGGAAATCCCGCTGCCGTCCGCCTTTGTATTCCACCCCGCAAATCTGTATCCCGTGCGGGCGAACTGATTTTCAGGCAGGGTGAAAGCGCTGTCGTAGGTGAGCGTCTGTGCCGCCATGCCGCCTGCGCCGCTGCTGTTTCTGTTAAATTCCAATTGATACGTGTTTGCCTGCCACACCGCCGTCAGCGTAAAGGAGGCGTCGGCGTTCCCCGGAATCTGACAGGCAGATCCATTCGTCTCATTCCCCGCTGCATCCCTCCAGCCCGTAAGCGTATACCCCGTGCGCGTGGGCGCAGGCAAAGTTATCGTATCTCCCGGTAAAGCCTTCATCCGGGCATCTTCGGGACTTGCAAAGCTGCCGCCGGCGGCATCCAGATAAACGGATAATTCCTTCTTTTTCCAGACAGCATACAAGGTGAAATCAGCCGTCTCCTGCAGCGCTGAACTGTCATCCAGCACATCCCGGATCTGCGACCGCTCCGAGTACCCCCACCCTGCAAGCTCGTAGCCCAAACGGACAGGCACGGGAAGCTTGTCAGAAATCTCCCCGAACTTCTGTTTATAATATACCTTTTCCCCTATCTCACATGTCTGTCCCCCGCCGTCAAAGCTGCCGTCACCGGCATCCAGCTTAAGCGTCACCTCCACCGGTTTCCATCTTGCATAAAAGTATGTATCTTCCAGCGGAAGGGGATAGTCCTCATCAATCCGTTCTCCTTCCCCGCTCCTGGTAGTATACCAGCCCAACAGTTCATAACCGTGGCGGTATACTTCATCCTCTGTCTGCGGAAGCTTTTTCCCATACTCGCTTAATTTAGGCCTTCTGTCTTCGGATGCAGGATTTTCAAATATAAATCCTGCATTAGTGCACCATGCGTCAGAAGCGCCAGGGTTCAGATAATAGTAAATATTTTTCAGCGCCCATCTTACGGTCAGAACAGAGTCCCCGTCACCACGCCATTTGTTAAAGGGTTTCCCTTCTTTGTCAAAAAACTGCACTTCCCTGCCGTCCGCCTCGCCGACCCAGCCGTTAAAGCGGTATCTGTCCGGCGCCTGCGGCGGGATTGGCGCGTCTTCCACTCCCAACTGTCCGTAGGTCAGCTCCATCTCGTACTTCCCGTTTTCTGTGAGCGTCCGTTCTCCCTTCTGGTCGATCTGTCCGTCCAGAGTCACACGGCAGGTCTGCGGCTCCCATGTCATGTAAAAGTTAATTGACTGCTCCACACTGTCAATCGTCTCCCCCGGCCGGTAGGTTTTTCCGTCGCTCCCCGTGTAAGCCCCCGCAAACCCATGTCCTTCTTTCAGGACAATATCCCGCCCCTGATTCAGGGCCGCTTTCGTCACGTCCGCCACCTGACAGGAATCACCCTCCGCCACTGTCTCGCTGTAAACCACGCCCTTGGCATCACAGTACTGCAAAAACACACGCCGCTCAATGATTCCTATCCCGATCTTTAATGTGGATGTCGCTTCCCCGTTTCCCCGGATAACCGCGCACACCCACGGTCTGTCCTCCCGCGGAATACCGTTTACGCCGGATGCGGCAGTCAGCTTAAACCCTTCCAGGCTGCCTTCCAGACCGATTTGGTACCTGTCGGGATATGCGCTTCCGTTTTTAAGCTGCAGCTCCCAGTTATCGCTCCAGCCCTTACTTTTTTCCGTCACTACCACGCCGAAATTGTCCATGCAGACAAGATCCCAGCTTTTCTCCACTCTGCCCGAACCTTCCATATACAGGTCGCCCTGATCAATGTCCACATAATCTATACATGTGACAGGCTGATCCAGACTGACCCAGACTGCCTCCGTGAGAGCGCTGCCGGTCAGCGACATCTGCGGACTGATCTCATAGTAAACATAGCTCTTCCATTCCTTGCTTAAGTAATCGTATGCCTGCAGCGTCACACGTCCCATAAACTGCCCGGAAAGAGACGAGAGGGCGCTGTATATCCCGAGCTTATCGGGAAAGATGTCCCCGCCGTCCTCGTATGTGTAAGGCAGGGTGAACTCTGCAAGCCTGTATGCCTCGGACGGGTTTAACAGCATGTCCTTTGTAAAATTGAATTTCAGTTCCTCGTCCATGCCGGGTACCCGGAATGCTACCCATGATTTTTCGCAGCCTGTAGTCGGAGCGTTTTTGGACACCGTTCCGATGGTCTGCCAGAGGAGACGCACTTTGTGCCTGTCCCCGGCGTCATCCGAGGAGACAATCGCAGTCTCCCTTGTACCCTCCCGCTTCGTAAGGGATGCCACCTCATTTACCGGCATGGAAGCATAGACCGCTGCAGACGCCTCTTCTTCCAGAGTCTCCTCCGCAACCGTCACCCTGATCTGTGGCAGTTCCACACCGGCCGCCATATCATAGCCCTCGGGCAGGACAGCCGAGAAGACATAGTCCCCGGGCTGCTCCCCGTCGTAGGACGGCGCGCTCTCCCATGTGACATCCGCTATCCGGACGGGCGCTGCTCCCGGCTTCTGCACACTGTCTGCCTCATCTTCCCGGCTGACGTCCGAACCGGACGGCTTCTTCGTATTGACAAACATTTGGGTCACGTCGCTTCTTGTCCTTATACGCGAAAATGCCGTCCCGTTTCCCGCTTTCCGCTTCGCTTTCACGGCCGTCAGATTTTTCAGACTGCCTTCTTTGTCTTCGTTATCGCCGGAGTTTTCCACACCTGCGCCGCTGTCTCCGCTTCCCTCTTCGTTCTCCTCATCGTCCGCGTTCCCGCTTCCTTCTTCGTTCTCCCCGCCGTCCGCGTTCCCGCTTCCTTCTTCATTCTCTTCGCCGTCCGCGTTCCCGCTTCCTTCTTCATTCTCCCCGCCGTCCGCGTTCCCGCTTCCCTCTTCGTTCTCCTCATCGTCCGCGTTCCCGCTTCCTTCTTCGTTCT
>CARQVR010000007.1:0-39998 GCA_949051815.1 uncultured Lachnospiraceae bacterium | reverse complement strand
CGTCCGCGTTCCCGCTTCCTTCTTCATTCTCCCCGCCGTCCGCGTTCCCGCTTCCTTCTTCGTTCTCCCCGCCGTCCGCGTTCCCGCTTCCTTCTTCGTTCTCCGTGCCACCAGAATCATCAGGCGGTTTTACCCCCCCCCCTGAATTTTTCTGGTCATCGGACAAAACATACGCTTCCAGTGTGTCCGGCAGACTCAGTTCCCTAAGCTGCGTCCCAAACGGCACTTCCTGCCGCGCCGTCTCCTCCGCGAGAGAAGCAAAGCCTGTGATCATCCGGATTTCCGCCTTCTGCTCCGCCTGTACCGGAAGCAGACCGACAGTCCCCGGCTGTCCGGTCAACACCATGACTAGCGCCAGAACCCCCGTCAGAAGCCGCCGCCCGGCCTTTCTTCTCTGCCTGCCGTTATGTTTATTTACAAGATTATTCCCACTGTTTTCTCTCATAAAAAATTCACCCCTCCTGTATTGTATTTGTATGGTCCTGCTGCCGGCTGTGCTTTGATACGCACCTCCAAATGTAGAACCATCATATTACAGAAAGAGTGAATCTAAAATATGTTTGGTATGGAATGTCTTTTTCGCGGTATACTTTACATAATAAGTGCAGGGTATACCCTACTCCTCCACAGGTTTAAATCTCTTGAATACCTTTTCTTCACTGCAGACATGCCGGGACCCGTCCTGCTCCCTGATGATATAGTCCCCTTCCGCAATAAATGTCTTCCCTCTCTTATGCAGAATATAGGGACATACAATCGCCCCGTTTTCCTTCTTAATCTGCACAAGGGAATCCGTGACAAACCAGCCTCTGGTCACCACATCCGACCACAGCTCAACGCCATCCTCCATGCCTTTGCCTGCCTCATATTTTTCAACATCGACCTCCAAAGCCACACGCAAACATTTCATAGTCAATTCTCCTTTCACCTGTCGCCGGAATCCCAGCCTGTTTTATGCTTCCGCAGATTACGCCATCGCTTCCCGAAGAGCACATAACAGCTCCTCGTACGTCTCATATGCGGGTATTTCCGGATAGTCCTTCTTAATCTGCTCCGTACTCTTAAATAAAAATCCCGCTTTTCCCGCCTGTATCATGGCCAGATCATTATGGCTGTCCCCGGCCGCAATCGTCTCATAACCGATGGACTGCAGCGCTTTCACCGTGGTCAGCTTAGACTCTTTGACACGCATCTTATATCCGGTAATCTCCCCGTCAGACGCGACCTCAAGGGAATTGCAGAAAATCGTCGGCCACCCCAGCTTCTCCATCAGCGGTCCGGCAAACTGGGTAAAGGTATCGCTGATAATAATAACCTGCGTCATACGCCTTAACTCGTCCAGAAACTCCTTCGCGCCCGGAATCGGATCTATCTTCGAAATCGTCTCCTGAATCTCCTTAAGCCCCAGACCGTGCTGTCGCAAAATACCGAGCCGCCAGTTCATCAGCTTGTCATAATCAGGCTCGTCCCTCGTCGTTCTTGTAAGCTCAGGAATACCGCTCTCCTTCGCAAAAGCAATCCAGATCTCCGGCACCAGCACACCTTCCAGATCCAGACAAACAATATGCATACCCATGTCACGCCTCCAATTATCTCCTGTAAGTAAATGACGCTAACTTATCATTCCTGTTCCTATTGTACTGTAAATATACCGCTGTGCGCAACCAGAAGTTTTTCGCCAGCCGTTCCGGGGCTTTCGCATATCGCTGCGGCTGTGTGGTCCGGTGCTTTTACCTGCGGTGCGGCTGCTCTTCGTCTCACGCCTTCGCCGCCTGCATACTCTCCCGCACAATCAGAAGCTCCACGCTCATCACATCGTTCATCCGTCCTGTCTTGACGGCCTCTTCCGCCTCCACGCAGTCGGTGACCGCCCGCTTTAAGTCCGCCTCCTTGAATTTCGCCGCCTGATTGACATATTTTCCGGCGATAAAACCCGCCAGTCCCACCTTTTCACCGATGCCCCGCGCGTCATACCCTTTGTTTTTCAGCTCCTTCACCTGCAAAAGCAGGTTAAACTGTCTGGCGATCAGAAACAGAATCCGCATGGGCGGCTCCTTTAACGTCAGCAGATCATAATAAAGCTCCATAGCCCGTCTCTGCCTCTTATCCGCAACGGCCTCCACCATATCAAAGATCCGGCTGCCGATCTGTCTGACGCAGACCGCCTCGATGTCCTGTGCGGTAATCACATCCCGTTCCAGACAATAGCAGACCAGCTTCTCCACCTCGCCCCGGATGTTTTCCATATCCGTCCCCGTCTTTTCCAGAAAAAAGTCCAGATCCCGCTGGGTGATCCGCTTTCCGTCCTTCATAAGAAGTTCCGCGACCCAGCGTTTCAGCACGCTCTCATCCGGGGTTTTGCACTCGATCACACGTCCCTTTGCCGCAGCCGCCTTGTAGAGTTTACTCCGCTTATCGACCTCTGCCTCCACGAACAGGAAATAGGCGCTGGGCGCCGGATCCGCCAGATACGCCGCAAGTTCTTCTCCGCCTTTCTTGAAAAATCCGCTGTTCTCTATGACCAGCACCCGCCGCTCTGCCAGAAAGGGCATGGTCTGCGCCAGATCAATCACTTCGCCGGACACAATCCCCTTCCCCTCGAAACAGTTCAGATTCATGAGATCTCCGTCCCCCATGAGGGCCTTCTTCACCCTGTCCCTGTACTGTCTGCGCAGATAGGCTTCCTCCCCGCACAAAAGATATACCTGTTTTAAGTTTCCTTCCCTGATTTCTTCACTCAGTTTTTTCATAAATTACCACATTACCAAAACCCGATCAATGCTTTTTCCGTTTTCTTTCATTCCGAAACATCACAAATACAGACTGCACTTGTTCCGTTTGCCGCACTAAGCCGCTTAGGAGAAAATTTATGCGGCCTTATATTCAGTATAGCCACTCGTCCTCAAAAAAGCAACCTAAGCCGTGAGTCTAAAACCGATGGCCGCCTCCGCCGCCGCTGCTTCCCCCGCTGCTGCTGCTGCCTCCTCCACTGCTGCCGCCGCTGCTTCCCCCGCTCCCGCCGCTTCCGCTGCTGGTCGGATTATATGTGCGGCTCTCCCGCACGAAGAATGCCTGCGGCTCCGTATAGCGGAAATAATTCCCCGCATTCCCCAAGAGTTCTCCTCTGCCCGGTTTCCTTATTCTGGTAAAGGTAAACACCACACCGTAATTCAAAAGCAAAGCAAGAATCACCGCAAGCAGGGCGTTGCTGATATATTTCATGGGCTGGGCAATTCTGTTTCCCTTAAGAAGCGCAAGCGCCTGCCCGAACGCCTGCGACGCGCACTCGAAGTAATCGCCGTCGGAGGCATAGCGGTACACATTGTCCGTGATCGTATTGGCGTAAGACCTGGTAATCACCTGATAGACGGCCCCGTCGCTGTGAATCCAGATCATACGGTTGTCCATATCAATCAGCAGAAGAATGCCGCTTTCGGTGCCGGTCTTTTCTCTGTAATACTCCCCCGCGTAGGAGGCCGTATCCCAGACGCCGCTGTCCGTCGTCTTAAACATAACATTTCCGTAGGCCGTAATGTCTGCCATCAGCGACGCAAGTTCCCGCTCTTCCTCCTCGCCCAGAAGCTGCGCATCGTCCTGCAGGAAAACGCGGTAACCCGTGTCTTGATTTATGTAAACCTCTTCGCAGTCTCCGGCGCTTTCAATTGAATTTATGTAAACTGAATCAGTCTCTCCGATGTCTTCTTCCTGATTTATGTAAACTTCATCGTCAACGTATTCTGGTTCATTTATGTAAATCCAATTATCCGAATCGGCTTCTTCGCCGGTTTCCGCATCTGTCTCCGTCTCTTCCGACGCAAACCAATCCAGCGCTTCGCTGCCCTTCTGAATCTGCCGTTTCGCTTTCATCAGCCCCCATGTAAAGAGCAGAACTGCCATAATGACGATTGTGACACAGACCAGAATCAATGTCTTTATCTTTTTATCCTCACGCATTTCCGTCCCCTCCCCGTCTGTTAAACTGCGGCAGCTTTCTCGTCGTCAGCAGATTATGCCGCCCTATGATGTCCAGTATCGTCCAGATCACGGCCGCCATAGAGACCGCCGCCCCGCCGTAATAATAGAGATCGGAAACGGGATTCCACATCATAATCACAAAGGCAAGCAAAATTGCCGCGGCAGGTTTTTTCAGCGCCGGAAGGATTTCTCTGGCCGCGCCCTTTCTCACGGGCTTCTGCCATCTTTTCCAGGTTACGACGCATATCAGGGCAAAACTGAACAGAAGAGCTGCAAGTATCACAAACCCGCTGTCGCTGCGCAGGGCCGCAATGCATACGACAGTCGGCATGAAAACCATAAACAGCACGCTGCCAAGCACAATCTGCAGCATCCTTATCTCACCGGCGGACAAACCGAGGATTCTCCTCTCTTCGATCCGCTCATGCTGTCCAAAAGACCGATACCCCTTATCGTTCTCCATAAGCTCCCGCTCCCTGATCCGGTACATCTGAAACCCGGATATCACCGCACAGGCAAGCGAAAGAAGCGCCGCCAGAAACAGGGAAACGCCCGGCGTGATGGTAAACCGCAGATTCAGCAGAATAAACAAAGGCAGCGAAAGAAGCAGGGAACCCGCCACATATTTCTTCCTGTCCACCGGCAGGTCCGCCGCCGCCCGCCCCGTCTGCCCGTTGACCACGGCGTAAGCCACCCTGTCGCCCTTCCTGTAAGAGAGAAACCAGACGGGAAGCATAGCCAGCTCCGCCGAGGTGCACGACGGGCGCAGCGCGTTTTTCAGCGCGTCCTTATTGCCGCTATCCTTCACATGATATCTGGCGCATGTCCTGTTTCGCGAAAGCCGCTCAAATCCTTCCTGCGCCACCAGTTCACCGGCGTCCTGCCTGTACACGCTGCTGTCCACATCGTTGGCGTCCGCATAGAAACCGCTTAAAAAAGACGGGGTAAAAGGCTTGCCCGCCTCCATCTGAAAGGGCGCGATGGCGCCGCTCAACTCATCGGAAAAGGCCGCCGCCGCGTCATAGGCAATCCCGCGGTAAGACGCATCCACCTCGCTGACGATATCATAATGTTTTGTGACCAGATAATCTCCCTTTTGATGGCTCTCACTTCCCCGAAAAGAAATTTTTCCCTTTTTCTCAAAGGAATAGATCCAGTAGGGCATATAAATCCCGCGAAACTTTTCGATGTACGACTCGTCCTTCAATTCCTTCGGCGCAAATATGGCGCGCTTCATCATTCCGGCATAAGAAGCCTTGCAGTCCTCCTTCGTTTTGGAAAAAGGAATGATGCGGACGGGCCGCCGCCCTTTGCCGACCCTGCTTTCCAGAACGGCCGGGGAACCGCAGAAGCAGCAGAACGTGGCGGCCGTGGTGTCTTCGCTCAAAAGTCTGGCCCCGCACTGGGAGCAGACAAAGACCGTCGCGTCATATTCTCCCCGCTCCAAAGCCTCCTGCTCCTCATGCAGGCTGTAAGGATCCGCGGTCGTACCGCAATAATCGCATAACATCTGCTGCGCGGCTATGTCATATTTCAGATGGTTACCACAGTTTGGACATTCGTACATAAGCATTCTCCTTTTACACATTTTCATATCAGACAATCACCTGTTTTTTCATACACACAGTATACGATATCCCACTTCATTTCGCAATCGTCCATTTGACCCGCCTCTTTCTCCCTATCGCCCCAGGTACGGCTCCACCCGGACACTTCCACCGCTCACCCGCACCGTCACGGCGCCGCTCTCCGGGGTCTGATAAATCCGGCATCCCCTGTCCGTAAGCCGTTTAAGCGTCTCTTTGTGGGGATGGCCGTAAGAATTATCCCGCCCCGCAGAGATAAGCGCGATCCGGGGATTTATAAGCGAAAGAAGCGGCTCCTTTGTGGCGTTTTTGGATCCGTGATGGCCTGCTTTCAGCAGGGTAAGGGGCTGCATAACTATTTCCGCGCCGTCTCCCATATGGGCCAGCCGCTCTGTCACCAGCGCTTCCCCCTCCCCTTCCAGATCGCCCGTAAAGAGCGCGGAAAAATTTTCACAGGTCAGATACAGAACCATGGAACAGGCATTGGCGCTTTGGTTTATATAATCTTTGTTTGGGTGTATACAAGTTAACATAACTTTTCCGCTATCCAACCGGTCCCCCGCATGGAGATACCTGACAGGCACACTTGCGTCCGCCGCCAGCTCCTCCAATCTATGCCAGGCTTCGTCCCTGCTCTCCTTCCCAACGTCTGGCAGAAACAGGCAGCCTATCTCTATCCCCGTCTCCCCGTAATCCCGAAGCATTCCCTCAATGCCGCTTATGTGATCCGCGTCCGAATGGGTGACAAACACTGCATTAAGCCTGCTTACCCCCCTGTACTTTAGAAACGGCGCAATCTGATATGTCTCCACATCTTTCCTGTCGGAACTGCCGCCGTCAATGAGATAGTGCCCTCCCGCACCGTCCGCCAGATAAATACAGTCTCCCTGCCCGATATCCAGCATGGTAATCTCAAAGCGCCGGGGCATCCGAAAGCCCAGAAGGATCACCGCACAAAAAACGGCGCACCAGAAATATCCCCTGTTTCTCTTTTCCGCCTTTCCCGCAAAGAAAACCGCCGCCGCCAAAAGCGCCAGAAAAGCCACAATCTGCCAGTTTTGCGGCCTTCCCGCCACCCACCGGCGTCCCGGCAGTCTCAGGCAGAATGCGGCGCACTTTTCGTAAAAGGTTAAAATCCAGATGCCAGGAAAGGCTGCCAGCCGCCCAAAGGGCAGGGCGCAGACCGCCGCCCCCATCACGGCGATTCCACTCAGCAGAAGCGCGCCCATGCACGGAATCACAATCAGGTTGAGCAGCACGGAATAGAGCGGAAATTCGTAATAAAAGCACAGATACACAGGCAGGGTGCAGAGGGAAATCCAGCCTCCCGTAAACAATGCCTTTACCAGGCGGTTCCCCATAGGAAAACGGTCAGATCGCGCTGGAAAGTGACAGAATGCCGAGGGCAAAAGCCCGATACCGCACACCGCACCGAAGGAGAACAGGAAACCGCTGTAGGTCAGATAAAGCGGCTGTCTGACGAGAATCAGAAGCGCAGCCGTCGTCATGGCCGTCAGCAGGTCGTAAGTTCTGCCGCATAAGTCCGCGCACAGCTTCATGCCAAACATCACAAACGCCCTGACGATGGAGATACCCATGCCCGTCATCACCCCGTAACAGTACATCACCGCAAGCGTCAATATTATGTTAACTACTTTAGGGACATGCATTCGCCGCAGCATCCCGTGAAACCCCATTCCCAAAATGGAGAGGTGAAGGCCGCTGATGGCCAGAATATGTATGATACCGTTTTGCCGGTACAGACTTTTGACCTCTCCGTCCAGCATGGCTTTCTCCCCCAGAAGCATAGCCCTCATGACGGACGCCTCCTTTTGGGGATAACAGGCGCCCAGAAGGAGCGACAGGTATTCCCGACAGCGGTACAATCCTTCCCGGAAACCCGAAAAGTCCCCGCTCTGCGCCAGACAGGAGGCTCCCGTCAATCTGCCCTGCTGCCCCATAACGCGGTAATAAGCGGCTGCGTCAAACTCGCCGGGATTGGTGGCTCGCGAAAACGGACGCAGCTTCCCCTCCACCAGCACAAGACTGCCCATGGCGGGATTCTCCTCTCCCCCGAGATAGCATAATAACCCCGTGATCTCCTCCGCGTTCTCCAGACAGAGACGCTCCCTGTTTTCTTTTAAAAAGTTTTCTGTTTTCTTTACGGAATCTGCAGCGATCAAATCAGAAAAAGCTGTGTCAGAATCTGCTAAGATTTGTTTCAGAACGGATCTTTGATCCGGTTTCAGAATAATGGCCTGCTCAAGGGTTACTACGAGAACTTCCTCCGATCCGGAAATTCTGTGCTCCTTCCACCCCACACGTCCCACGGCGGCAGCCGTTTCCCCGTCGAAAGCGCCATAGTCCGGCGGATCATGCGGAATCAGGTTTATCCCAAGAAGCAGAACCATCACAAATGCCAGTCCGGTCAGGCATAGTGGTCTGCGCATATCTCTCCTCCTTACTTTTCTGTTTTATTCAGATAATTGCGAAACTCATCAAATCGTGGCTTTCATTATGCAAATGCAACCGGCTTAAAAGCGTTTCATATTTATCATCAAATTTCTATCCTTATTTCGTCCGGGATCTTCAAGTTTACATAACTTTCCATCACTGCACGCTCCCCGCATCCAGTATGTCCAGATTTCTCTCAAACACATTGTTCAGGCTCATGTTTTCCCGGTATGAAATATCAGTCTTCCCGTTCACGGATATTTGCACCCGGTTCACATTGGACAGCTCCACCAGCGAATTGGTGATGGAATAAATGGTCACATCGGAAGCCACGTTGTAGGGCTGGCTGAGAAAATCATTATTTAAGTTTACATAACACGTTCCATCTTTCACGGTAACGCTGACAATTTTTGTGGTCGGGTTGATGGTGGGGTACGCCCCCTCCGTCATCGGTCCCTGCACCAGCTTTTCCACCACCAGCTTTTCCAGCGAAATATTGCTGTTATATACCACATTGCGGCGGTTCTCCTCCACCAGACTGTCCCCCGTCTCGTTGGCAAAATAGAGCTTTAGGTCCACTTTTTCATAGGCGTTGATCTCATTGCCCGCGTTCTCGATAAAGGTGTCCGCCGCCATCACGCCCACCGCCGCTCCTGACGCGTCCATAAGCTGTTCTCCCATCACCGTGAATGTAATGCGCTCCACGCCCGGAAGCTGCACCATCGTCCTCACGATGGAAGCCCGCACGAGAATCTCTCTCGTCCCGCGCAGATTGTGATAGTTCTCGTCAAAGTCCAGCGTCAGCAGACCGTTTTCAAGCGTGTGCCCCACCACCGAAATTTCTTTGTCCAACAGCGTCTCGTACTCCATTTTCTCCGATATATGGGCGAGCTGTTCCAAAAACTCCTCAAACAGCAGCGTTACGTCCGAAGTCTCGCTCGTATACTTGCGCTCAACGATCTTCGTCTCATCATTGTTTACATAATATATCCTATATGAGGCGCCGTCCTGCGCGTCCCGCCCGTCTCCGCAGGCAGTACACAGGAGCAGTCCCATGACCAGAACCACCGCGAAAAAGAGATGTTCCGCTTTTCTCATGCTACCCTCCATGTCCCTATACCGCAATGTATTTCAAGGGGATTTTCACCGTAAAATCGGTTCCCTCTCCCTCAATGCTCGCCACCTTAATCGAACCTCTGTGCATGAGAACCGCACTTTTTGTAATGGCAAGCCCAAGCCCTGTACCGCCGATCTCTCTGGAGCGGGACTTGTCCACACGGTAAAAACGCTCGTAGATATGCTCCAGCGCGTCCTCCGGTATCCCTACGCCGGAGTCCTCCACCTGCACCGTAAAAAACTGGTGGTCTGCATCCAGCGTCACCTTCACGAATCCGTGCTCTTTATTATATTTGATCGCGTTCTCCACCAGATTTGACAACGCCAGTGTGAGTTTCACCTCGTCCACCGACGCCGTCACGGGCCGCAGACTCTCATAGACAAGCTGCACATCCCGGCGCTTGGCGATAGGACGCAGCCGTCTCATAATCAGCTCCACAAGGGCGTTGATATCCACCTCGGAAATATTCAGATCCGCCGACTTCCTGTCCATTTTAACGAGGGAGAGCAGATCGTTAATGATCTTATCCTCCCGCTCGATCTCGGCAGCAATGTCGGTCATAAATTCCTGATAGACTTCCAGCGGCACGTCCTTTTGGGTAATCAGAGAGTCCGCCAGCACCTTCATGGAGGTGATTGGCGTCCGAAGCTCATGGGACACGTTCGAGACAAACTCCTGCCTCGAATCATCCAGCATCTTCATACGCCCCAGCACCCGGTTAAACGCGTCTCCGATATGCTCCGTCTCCAGACAGTCCGTCACGGAAATGGGGTCGTTGGTATATCCCTCCTGCACCTGATCAAGCGCCCTTATCATCTTTTTAAAGGGAGAAAAGAGGAACTTGGATACCAGAAGTGTCACCACGAAAATCAGCACACCCACAATGGACATCACAATCACCGCCTGACGGTTCAGAATATCCATGGTAGCTATGATATTGTCGTTTGATGCACTCACCAGCATCACGCCCCGCACCAGCTCGATGCGTTCCCCGGCTCCTACCGGCAGATCCGCCTCCAGCGTTTCCGTAATTGGTATGGTCATCTCAATATAACCGTTGTCCCTGTCGTATCTGTTGGCGCTCTCGCCCCGCAGACAGCGAATAACCTCCTCCGAGATAATCGTTTTCCCCTCGCTGATGCCGTAGGTGTCCTTCACAATCCGAAGCTCCGCGTTGATGACAAGCACACGGCCGTCATACAGATTCGAGAGCTGCTCCAGCTCCGCATTGATGACCTCGGAGGAAGTGTCCTGCAAATAATGATAGGTAATCAGGTGATTTGCCAGAATCCTGACCTGCGTGGATATGTCAGAAGTTCTGACATTTACCGCCCGCCGTTCGTAGTTTTGCAGAATTGCATAGCGCATGATGAAACACGGAATCAGCCCGACTATGAGCAGAATCACGAAAATCCGCCCTTTCAGGCTCCTCAGGAATGTAATTTGACGTAAATGTAAATTAAGCAAAGTAGTATCCAACGCCCCACTTCGTCCGCACATAAGCGGGCTCTCCGGGCACTTCCTCTATTTTTTCGCGCAGTCTTCTGATATGTACGTCCACTGTCCGCACATCGCCGGGATAGTCGCTTCCCCACACCAGTTTCAGAAGCTCCTCCCTGCCGTAAACCTTTCCGGCATTCCGCATCAGAAGCTCTAACACTTCAAACTCCTTGGCTGTCAGGTTGATCTCGCGATCCCTGATATACACTCTTCTGCCCTCGCAGTCAAGGCGCATATCGCCCCGCTCCACCGTCTTAAGCGACTCTTTTTTTTCCGGCGTCTGCCGGTTCGTCCTGCGCATAATGGCCTTGATTCTGGCCTTTACCTCCAAAATGTTAAAAGGCTTCGTGATATAATCGTCCGCGCCGTAGTCAAGCCCGAGAATCTTATCCATATCGTCGCCCTTGGCCGTCAGCATAACAATCGGCACATTGGAAAAGCCGCGGATCTGCTGACACACCTCAAATCCTGTCATTTTCGGCAGCATCACATCCAAAAGGACCATATCGTACGCATTTTCCTCCGCCAGTTTCAGGGCTTCCTCCCCGTCGTAGGCGCAGTCCACTTCCATGCCGTCCTGCTCCAGACTGAACCGGATTCCCTTCACGATCAACTTTTCATCATCCACTACCAAAACTCTCTGTGCCATAGTCCCTGCCTCTGCCTGTTATTTAAGGAAAACGCCTGTTTCGTCTGCGTCTCTCTATTCTACACGGATGCTGTCCTTTATTTTCTCATACATGCCTTCTTTGATGCCGTTCACTTTCATGATATCCTCCGGCTTCTCAAACGCGCCGTGGGATTCTCTGTAGGCTGCGATGGCCGCCGCCCGCGTGGCGCCTACGCCGGGAATTTCGCAAAGCTCTGCCTCCGACGCGGTGTTTATATTGATCCGGCCATCCGGCGCGCCGCCATCCCCGTTTTGTCCGGCGGAAGCTGTGCCGCCCACAATGCCAAACGCCTTCTCCGCGCTGTCCTGTGCCGCGCCGCCCGCGATGCCGTTTTCTTCCCCTGCATTGTCCTGCAAAGTACCGTTCTTCTCCGATACGCCGTTCTGCGCCT
The DNA here is from genome assembly GCA_949051815.1 of uncultured Lachnospiraceae bacterium. Classification (GTDB taxonomy): domain Bacteria; phylum Bacillota; class Clostridia; order Lachnospirales; family Lachnospiraceae; genus UBA3282. The sequence continues at coordinate 28,304 of CARQVR010000007.1, read as the reverse complement.
TTCCCGCTGCAGCCGCCTCCTCCCTTGTGGGAATCACCAGCTTCACACCGTCCTCCAGCGCCTGCGCTTGGTTTACATAATTCTGCTCGGCCAGGTCCGTGAAGCCGCCTGCCGCCTGTACCGCCTCGTAGACGCGGCTCCCCGACTCCAGCTCATAAACCCCCGGATTCACAACCGCGCCGCAGACATGGACGTAAATCACAGCTGACCGGGGATTCACCGCAGCCGGCTGTGCAGACGCCGATGCAGGCGCTGTCTCAGCCCCCTGCGTCTCATCGTCCTGCACCTGCCGGTTCCCGCCCTCTAAAGCGGGCTGTTCTTCTTTCCCCGGAACCTCCGATCCTGCGGCATCTTCCGGAAAAACAGCCTGTTCCTCAGGCTTCCCTGCTGCATTCTCCCCGTTCAAAAGAAGCAGCTCGTCCTTTTTCGTGCAGCCGCACAACAGCAAAAGCAGGGCGAACACCAGTCCTGCCTGCCATATCCTGTCCGTCTGTCGTTTTCTTTTTCTCCTCTGCATAGTCTCCCTTTCCGGCCTCTTCGCCCTCAGGGAGGTTTCCCGCTATGCGCTGTAATTTTATTGTAAAATAAATCTCGTCCTATGTCCACTTAAAAATAACGATTCCCGCGATCATTACACCCGCTCCCAGCACTTTTTTCATTTCCAAAGGCTGCTTCTCCACCCCGAAAAGTCCGAAAACTTCGATGGCATAGGCGATGATCAGCTGGGAAACCACAATAAACATCACGGCGCGCGCAGGGCCAAGCTGTTCCATGCTCTTGATCACGGTGTATGTGATAAACGTGCCGATGGCGCCGCCAAGCAGCATATACTTTGGCTCCACCTTGAAAAGCCCTGCAAAGGAAGACCTGTCCGTGGTAAGCCAGACGGCCAGGCAGACCAGAAGAGCCGTAAACTGTACAAAGGCGTTCGCCACCCAGATTCCCGACTGTCTGGTGACCTGCGTGTTAAAGACTCCCTGCACGCTCATCAGCGTGCCCGATAAAATGGCAATCAACAATCCTAACATAACTACCTCCTGTTATCCCTTACAAATAGGCACAGGCAGGCTCGAAATGCTTCGCATTCCCCGCTCGCGTTGCTCGTCAGAAAGCGTCACAGCCAGACTTGCATACATGCAGTCTGTCTTTGACACTTTCTGGCTCTGCCTATGCGCGAAAAATAAGACAAGACAGTGTACCTGTCTTGTCTTAGGTTGACCATATAGGTCGATAATTATTCTTTTATGGCTGACAGTCAGGATTTGTCTTTTACGGATGATCACTCCTGACTTTCCGTCTCTTCCTCTGTCTCCTCCACAGGAACCGGCACGTCGATATATTCCTCCGTATACGCCTCGCCAAGCACCTGTCCCATAATCTGTTCGGACAACGCCCGCAATTCGTCGTTGGCGTCCGCCCCCTCCCAGATTCTGGCAAAGGCAATCTCAAGCTGCACCCAGAAATTGCTTGTCTCTATCATCTTCGGCATGGGTACCGACCTTGCGTACTCCTCCAGAAAAGCCGCTGCGTTCGGATCGTCGTAGGTTCCTTCTTCACAGTACACGGGCAGTTTTCCCGTCCTGACAAAAAGCTCCTGCGTATTGTACTGCGTCAGATACACCGCGAAATCGTTGGCCATCTCCTTTTTCAGAGAATAGCCGTTGACCCCGACGCACTGTGTCACAGACAGGGACGCGGAACCAAGCTCACCGCTCACATCGGGCACTCTGGTCACGCCGTACTCATAGGAAAACGTTTCCTCCTCACGGGCCTTTTTCAGTTTTGACAGCGCGTCCGTGGTAGCCACCGTGTAGACAATCTTTCCGTCCAGAAAGTCCTGCAAAATGCCGTCATAGCTGATCTCCTTCGTATCTATGGAGAAAAACTGGTTCAGATTCTGGTACACCCGAAGGGCCTTGATCGCGTTTTCATTGTAGATCCCGATGGAATCCGCATTATCGCCGTTTTTGCCGCCCACGTCAATATAATTTCCTACAATAAAATAGTTATAAAAGATATCCGACACATCCCACTTAAAGACCGCCTCCACCTGTTCCGGCGCGTCGTAAACGTCCGCAAAGGACAAAATTTCGTCTATCGTCTCGGGAATGGCCTCCTCTATCTTGGCTTCGATCTCCTCCCTGGAAACTTCCGGCTCCTCCTGCGTCTGCTGAATCTCTTCCTCCACGTCGCCGCTGTCCGCCTGCTCCTGCGCGTCCTGTGCCGCAGCCTGATCCCTCTCGGCGGTGATCTGCGCCTTTGCCCACTCTTCCAGATACGTCCTATTGTAGAGCAGACAGCTCGTCTCGTAGTAGAAAGGATAACCGATCTGCTTGTCATGGTACGTCACCGCCCGGACTGCCGTTTCAGGCAGCATTTCCTCCATGGACTGTGCCCCTTCTGGCAGTTTCACCTCACAGGCAAGCCCCGCCAGATACGCCTTTTCCAGAGAATCGTTGCTGACTATATACAAGTCGGGCACTTCCTCCCCCTGTAAGGACGCCTGATTGATCGTCTCCAGATATTCCAGCCCCTGCGTATAAACCGGAACCACGCGCACGTCGTCCTGATACTCGCTGTAGGCGACCGCCACACCGTTTAAATAGTCTGTAAGCCCCTCGTCCGCATACCATAAATACAGGGTTTCCCTGTGCCTGAACAGAGAATCCTCCTCAGCCTCTTCCTCCGCCTGCGGCAGCACGGCCAGACCAAGCCGCCCCGCACCGTAAAGACCGCCCGCGATCAGCGCAATCACGAGGATCATAAGTAATCTTTTCTTAAATGTCAATTCCGTTCTCCTTTTATACCGAATCCCGAGTCACCGCTCAGAACGCCCTGTTTTCAGCATTCTCCCGCTCACGCTTCACACGCCTGCAGGCTCTTTCGCAGAATGGATATCATTTCGTCCACATGTTCCTCCGTGATGACAAGCGGCGGCACAAAACGGATGATGCTCGTCCCGGCATTGATTAACACAAGTCCTCTCTCCATCGCCTCCGTGATGATGCCGCCCACGGGCCTGTCAAGCACAATCCCCTGCATCAGCCCGACGCCGCGCCTTGCCTCCACGCAGGAAAACTCTGCTGCAATCCCGTCAAGCTGCTTCTCCAGATAAGCGCCCACCCGCTTTACATTAGAGAGCACATCCTGCTCCTGAAACAGGTCAATCACCTTGCTGACCGCAGCGCATGCCAGCGGATTGCCGCCGTAGGTCGTGCCATGGTCACCTGCCACAAGAGAGTTCGCGCCCACCTTCTCCGTCATCAGAAACGCCCCCACGGGCACGCCGCAGCCAAGCGCCTTGGCCACAGCCATCACGTCCGGCCTGACACCGTAACGCTCCCACGCAAACATGGTTCCGGTCCGCCCCATGCCGCACTGGATCTCATCCAGTATCATCAGGATGTCCCGCTCGTCGCAGAGCACCCTGACTTTTCGCATAAATTCCTCCGTGGCAGGGTAGATACCTCCCTCCCCCTGCACAGTCTCAAAAAGAATCGCACAGGTCTTGTCCGTCACCTGCGCCATCACGCTGTCAAAATCATTCAGATCCGCAAACCGGATGTTGCCGATCATCGGCTCAAAAGCCTCCCTGTAATGGGGATTGCCCGTCACCGAAAGCGCGCCCATAGTGCGTCCGTGGAAGGAATGGTTCATGGCGATGATCTCATGATCCGTTTTTCCGTCTTTCAGATACGCGTATTTGCGCGCCGTCTTGATCGCGCCCTCGACAGCCTCCGCGCCGCTGTTCGTGAAAAAGACGCGGTCCATGCCGGATATCTCCTTGAGCTTTTTCGCCGCCTCGATGGCCGGCATATTATAATAGTAGTTCGAGGTATGGATGATCTTGTCGATCTGCGCTTTCAGCGCGCCGTTGTACGCCTCGTTGCGGTAGCCCAGCGCAAACACGGCGATGCCGGAGACGAAATCGAGATACCTTTTCCCATCCGTATCATAGAGGTACACGCCCTCTCCTCTGTCAAACACCACCTGATAACGGTTGTATGTGTGAAGCAGCGCCTGCTCCGCCTCGTCTATATATTTTTGCATTTCTGTGCTCATTGTTTTCTGCCTTCTTTCCGTTTCCCTTTATTTCCGCGGGCAGTGAGCCAAGTGTCGTGCTTCCACGAGCATTTGGCAAATGCCGGCGAGGGTCAGCCATTTATCATGCCATATACCGCGATCCGCCCGATCAGCCGGTCATCGTCTCTTTATCCCGGTCCGCAATAATCGCCGTGCCGATACCGTGGTCGGTAAAGATCTCAAGCAGCAGACAGTGGGCGATCCGTCCGTCCAGTATATGCACCCGATTAACCCCTTCCCTGATGGCGTCCGTGCAGTTTCCGAGCTTCGGCAGCATACCGCCGCCGATGCAGCCGCTCCCGATCAGTTCCTCCGCCTGTGCCGCCGTCAGTCTCGAAATAAAGCTGGACTTATCGTTGATATCCCTGTAAAGCCCCTCTATGTCTGTGAGGAACACAAGCTTGTCCGCCCCTACCGCCTTAGCAATGGCACATGCCGCGTCGTCCGCATTGATATTGTAAGTCATAAACTGCTCGTCCAGACCAATCGGCGCAACGATGGGCAGGAAGTCCTTCTCCAAAAGATCGTAGAGCACCTGCGGCTCCACACCACAGATCTCGCCCACGAAACCGATGTCCTCGCCGTCTGAATATCTCTTCTTACACTGTAAAAGACCGGCGTCCTTGCCGCTGATGCCGACCGCCTTGACGCCCAGTTCCTCCACCATCCTGACAAGGTTTTTGTTGACTTTGTTCAGAACCATTTCAGCGATCTCCATGGTTTCCTCATCCGTCACGCGCAGTCCGTTCACGAACTTCGCCTCCTTGCCGACCTTGCCCACCCAACGGCTGATCTCCTTGCCGCCGCCGTGGACGATAATCGGCTTAAAGCCTACCAGCTTCAAAAGCGTCACGTCCTTGATGACGTTTTTTTGCAGCTCCTCATTGCTCATGGCGCTGCCGCCGTACTTGACCACGATGATTTTTCTGTTGAATTTCTGGATGTAGGGAAGGGCTTCGATCAAGACCTCCGCTTTGCCCAGAATTTTGTCCATTTCCTGCTGTTCCATGAAATTGTGCCTCTTTTCTATTCATAAATTTCCGCCGGGAGCCGGGATTTTCTACGTCGCCGCTCTCGCGCTTTGCAACATGCGCATCGGACGATAAACTTCGCCTGCGCTTTGACCGTCAGCTACGATAGTCCGCGTTGATGTTGACATACTCGTGCGTCAGATCGCACCCCCAGGCGGCGGCTTCGGCATCGCCTCTGTGCATATCCACGATCACGCTGACCTCGGGGGCGGAAAGGAGCTTTGTCGCCTCCTCCTCGTCATAGCCGGTCAGCATACCGTTTTTACAGATCTGCATACGGTGTCCGTCAGCCTCGCAGTAAAGGTCGACCTGCTCCGGGTCAAAATCCACGCCCGCATAACCAAGGGCGCACATGATACGCCCCACGTTGGCGTCATGGCCGTAGATCATGGCCTTGGTCAGACTGGAGCATACCACGGACTTACATAAAGTACGGGCTTCCTCCTTCGTGGCCGCATGAATCACCTTCGTCTCAAACAGGGCCGTCGCCCCTTCCCCGTCACCGGCCATCTTCTTCGCCAGCGTCTCATCTATATAATGTAGCGCTTCCTTAAATTTATCGTAATCCTCATTTTTCTCCGTGATCTCGGCATTTTCCGCCAGCCCGTTCGCCATCACAATCAGGGTATCGTTGGTGGAGGTATCGCCGTCCACGGAAACCATGTTGAAGGTGTCCTTCACATCCTCCACAAGCGCCTCCTGCAAAAGCTCTTTCGAGATCGCGATATCCGTCGTGATAAAGCCAAGCATAGTGCTCATATTCGGATGAATCATGCCGGAGCCCTTGCACATGCCGCCCACGGTTACAGTCTTACCGCCGACCTCGATCTGCACCGCCGCCTGCTTCGGCTTCGTGTCCGTGGTCATAATGGCCTCCACGGCCGCAAGCCCCGCTTCCGGCGTGTGTGCCTTCACCTGCACCAGCCTGTCCACGCCCGCCACAATCTTTTCCACGGGAATCTGCCACCCGATCACACCGGTAGACGCCACGAGAACAGCGTCCGGTGAAATGCCGAGCGCTTCCCCCGCTTTCTGCGCCGTCTGTCTGCAGCACTCATACCCCTGCTTACCCGTGCAGGCATTGGCAATACCCGAATTGACCACAACCGCCTGCGCGTGAGGGGAATGGGCCACAATCTCCTTATCCCACAAAACGGGAGCCGCCTTCACCACATTGCCCGTAAAAACCCCCGCTGTCCGGCATGGTGCCTGACTGTAAATCAAAGCCATATCCTTTCTGTTCTGATATTTAATCCCCGCTTCCACGCCAGCCGCCTCAAATCCCGCCGCCGCAGTCACACCGCCTTCTATTATTTTCATCGCACACTCATCCTCTTTCCTAATAAATATACAAAAGCATAAACCAGCGTAGAGAATGCTACCTTCTAGCATTTCACACTCTGTAAAAGCACAAATCAATGCGGAGAATGCTGCCTTTTAGCATTCTCCTGAGTGAAATTATAGAACTTCTTAGCGAAGCAGCCTTTGCTGCTAAGCTTTAGAAGTTCTTTTCACTCTAATATACAATAAACCTGAAGGTATTGCAACCTCGCCCCTACGCAAGCGTCTCCCCGATCACCTTCTCAAGCTCAGACACCATAATCTCCACCACCGATACCGCCGCCGGATCTTTGAACATGCTGTTAAGCAGCAGCCGGATATTCAGCTCAAATCTGGCGGGCAGAATGCTGCATTCTTCCAGACAAATCTGTACCAGCCGCTTTTCCCCGGGATGGGGCTTTTCATTCAGGGCAAAAAGAATATCGAAATAGGAAGCAAAAAAACGGTTCACACTCTGGTTGATATACACCATATCGCCCCGCTTCATTGCCCTTTCAATCTGCACCATAAAGGAGGGAATGCCGTACTTGATACGGTTCATTTGACTGCTGATGATATTATTTTTCAATTCCTGCGGATAAGGCACCTGATATTTTTCCCTGGCCGCTCCCAGAAGACCGCCCTTGTCGTATGCGATCCTGCCTGTCAAAAGACTGTGCCACATACCCGTAGTACAGCTTTCCAACACCTCGCAGTGTACCACCACCCGGTCAATGCACGAAAGAAACTCTTGCAGATTCCGGTATACGATATGCAGCCCGGTGCCGTCCTCCATGATACAGATGTCCTCATGCTCCCTGTCATGGTTGTCAAGCGTAATACTGTCACAGTATTTTTCCAGCACGGCACGTCTTGACTCTGCCGGAACCGGCTCCGTGCTGTAAACATACACGTCATAGTCCGAAAATTCGTCGTTTCTCTTAACGGCGCGGGAACCGCCTATCGCCATGCCGTGCACCTGTGGAAATCTTGCGTACTCATTGAAAATGTCCTGTACCATCTCTCACTCCCTGGCCGTCCGCCCCCTGTACCGCGCAAAACCGCTCCCTTCTGCAGAGACGGTCTGTTTTCCGCTGCCTCATACAGGATTTTTCGTAACAGTGAAGCCGAAAGCTGAACTGTTACGATTTTCCCCTTACAAGAGATTCTCCCACACGCTGTCTTTAAACCCCGGGCACACGCCCTTTTCACTTACAAGAAGCGGCCGTTTGACCAGCATACCGTCCGTGGCGAGGAGGGCATACTGCTCCTCTTCACTCATATCGGACAGCTTGTCCTTAAGCCCCATCTCCTTGTAGAGCAGGCCGCTGGTATTGAAAAACCGCTTGAGCGGCAGACCGCTTTTTTCATGCCAGTTTTTCAGTTCGTCCGCCGTCGGATTCTCCTCTTTGATCGGACGCCCCTCGTATGCAATACCCTTTTCCTCCAGCCATTTCAGGGCTTTCTGACAGGTAGAGCATTTCGCGTAATAAAGTACCGTCGGTTTCATATCTGATTCCTCCGTGTTGTATTTTCCTGTTTAAGTTTAAATGCCATTCTAATTTTATCAGTATTTTCCACTTTTTTGCAATCATTATCTTGAAAAAATAACAAACACCAGCCACTCTGCTGCACACAGAGCGGCCAGTGCCGTCACACTGGGATATTTTCCAACGATCATTGTGTCCACAAAGGTATATAACTGCCAGAACACATTGCCGGTCATCAGGAAGAAAGCCTCCTGTTATTCAGAAGGAGCTGCTGCGTCCCCAGATGCCTCCGCCTCCATACCCTCCGGCATCTCCACATTCGTCTCTGCATTCTGAGACTCTTCAAAGGGATCGGCGTACTCCTTCTCCTCCTCTTCACCCCAGAGGGAATCCCATTCCTTGTGTTCTCCCTCCATATTCATGGCCGCCATCTCCTTAGCCATCTTGTAGATGTCCATGTTGAAATCCATCAGCTTCTTTTCGTCCTGCGCCGGCACGCGGTCACCCCGGCTGATCCTTCTGGCGATCTCCAGACACTTGGCCATCTCCTCGCCGTACTCCTTCCACGCGTCGCCTTGCTGCTCGGCCACCACACTGTTAAAAATGCCGGCTTCCTGCTCGATCAGTTCGTCGAGCGTCTTCTCGTTTTTATTGATCTGGCCGGAAAGCTCGTCTATTTTTTCCTGCAATTCCTTTTCTCTCTCCAAATATGCCTCGGAAAACTCAAAGATCACGCCCTGCTCCTCGCTTTTCTTTCGGGCTTCCTCCAGTTTTTTGCGGTTTTCCTCCCGCTGTTTCACAAAGTCTCTCTTTTGTCCCCTGAGGAGACTGATCTGCTGCCTGTAGGCTTTCTGCGCTTCGCCGATTTTCATAGTATCACTTCCTTTTGATGGTAAGACACATCCTTGTGTCCGTTGTTTTATGAATCTCCTGTTCTGTAAGTTTTGGGAGCGGGATATCCGGTTGCGTCTGTTATATAGATATATCGGCATGTTTGCGGGATTTCTACAGTTTGCCAATTGTCCTGTCCTAATTGTTGCCACTGGCAGAGCCGTCATTCCCGGAAAAACTTCCACTCTGCCTTCCCGACAAAACAAACCATACAAAATCGGGCAAAACCTGTTATACTGGTCTATACTCTGATTACAGCAAATGCAAAGGAGACAAAAACATGGAATGGATGAAAGCAGTCGGAGATGCGATTGATTACATTGAAACACATATCACAGAGGAACTCAGCACGGAAGCCGTGGCAAGGCACGTCTGTATCTCGCCCTTCTACTTCCAGAAAGGTTTTGGTATGCTCTGCGGATACACGGTTTCGGAATACATCCGTAACCGCAGGCTTGCCCTTGCAGGCGGAGAACTGACTGCCAGCGATGTAAAGATCATTGATCTTGCACTCAGATACGGCTACGACTCCCCCGACAGCTTTACCAAAGCTTTCACCCGTTTCCACGGCATCACACCCTCTATGGCGCGCAAAGAAGGCGTGACCCTGAAATCCTTTGCCCCGCTGAAACTGACAATCTCTTTGAAAGGTGGTTATCTGATGGATTACAGAATTACGAAAAAAGAAAGTTTTACGGTACTCGGCGTTTCCCGCATCTTCAATTACGAAAACGCCAGGCAGGATATCCCCGCATTCTGGAAAGAACACTATGCACAGGAAAAATGCAGATATGTGGAAGGGAGATTCGGAATCAACATCGACAGTTCTATGGGGAATGAAAGCTTTTCCTATCTGATCGCAGATCTCTATGATCCTGCCACGGATATCCCGAAAGGCTTCGAGGTAACGACCATTCCCGCATTCACATGGGCTGTCTTTCCCTGCATCGGTCCCCTGCCGGACGCCCTGCAGGACGTCAATACCCGGATTTTCTCCGAATGGCTCCCCGCCTTAAAGGAGTATAAATTCGCGGCGGGCTACTGTATCGAAATGTACGACCAGCCCGAAAAATACCCGAAGGGAACTTCCGATGAAAATTACCGCACGGAAATCTGGATTCCTGTTGCCAGAAAGTAAGTTCATTTTGCAATGGCCTGCTGAAACGTCAGGCCATTGCGTTGGCGTTGATCTGTTCAATTACCTTTCGGATTCCTGTCCAGACATTCATGTCCGTAAAAATTTCTACCACACTCCCTTTATCTGTGAAGGGCGTATGCTGTAAAACAGAAAAGTCTTTTAGCAACCCGTTATGAACAATATATTCGACGATTTGATTCACAAAATAAATCTGCCTGCTGTCCATCCTCGAACCATTCAGATATTCCGCAAACGCCTCTTTCGCCGCATTCATATCCAGCCCGACAATTTCCCGTACAAACTCTCCAAGAGGTTTCTCCCCGTACTCTCTCTCATAATCTTCTCTGGTTCCAATTTCTCCCCAGAGGATTTCCTCAAGCGACTGCACATCAAAGTCACTGAGAGGTTTATTGCCTCTTAATTTCACAATGGCAATATGATTCTGATTCTGGCGGATATAATACTCCGCTTTCTCCTTATAATTTTTTAAATCACCGCTTTCCAGTTCCGCCTCATGCCACTCTGTTGACAAAATATCGTCCGCGAAATTTGTCTCATACTTAGCCACTTTCTGCGGAATATACTTCATCAGGCTGCGAAGTTCCTCACGGATATATTCAAACTCATCAAGTCCGGCATTGTCCAAATAACCCGTCTGCAGGATTTTTTGAATCAGATCTGTTTTTGCCTGAATTTCCGGGATATTGGCCACACCCGCTATTGCCTTCACATGTTTCAGCAGATCACCTTTTGCCCTGGTATACGTCTTATCTGACAAATATGCCAGTTCCATGCCGTACATCAGTGCATCAAAACGTACCGCGCAGGACTCATCCTGATCCGGCAGAATAAGCGGCGCAAGCTCCTCCTTGACCGTCTGCGTATCCTCATAGCTGATAGACTGGTAGCCGCTCACATCAGAGTACATTTCAACATGCTTTAGGTGCTGCCTTACCGTGAAGCTTTCTCTGTTCAGTTCTTGTACCTTGCCACTCATCGTCTCAACCAGTTTTTCCCGATACGCAATCAGTCGATTTACCTGGCGGCCTGCATCCTGCAGTTTATAGGCAATCTGAAATTCCAGATTAAAAATTGCGCTTTGCAATGCCATCTGGTTCGCAGTCGGTTTCCCTTCGTTAACCCTGAAAAAAGCAAAGTTGCCGCAAAAATCAAAGATATAGAACTTCTGCTTATCCTCCCCATCCACCAATCCCGGACACAATCTGGTGCCCCGGCCAATCATCTGCCAAAATTTCGCCCGGCTTAACACCTTTTTGAAAAAGACAAGATTTAACACTTCCGGCACGTCTATCCCCGTATCCAGCATGTCCACAGAAATAGCAATCTGCGGCAGTTTCCCAGCCTCCGCAAACTCATCTATCGCCTTTTGCGCATACTCCGTACGGTTATCTATCACCCTCGCAAAATCCTGTCCGTTCCTGGACAAATGGGGGTATTCTTTATTGAAAATCTCATAAATTTTTTCTGCATGATTGTGGTTCACCGCAAAAATAATCGTTTTCCCTAATTTCTGTCCATAATCAATCTTCAACCCCTCATTCATCAAAACGCGGAGAACCTGCTTAATTGTATCCTCATTAAAAAGCCACTTATTGATAGCTGAGGACTGTATTCTTTCCGGGAAATTGCCGTTCTCATCCTTAAACGTGTTCTCATATGCCTCTCTGTCTTCCTGTGACAATTCATCGTAAGCAATCCCCTGCTCGATAAATTTTACTTCCGACTCCACCGACAGATAATCAACCAAAAAACCGTCCGTCACCGCCTGAGCCAAATCATAACCGTAAGTCGGCACCCCGTCCTCCAGATCAAAAATAGAGTATGTGTTTTTATCAATGTCCTCTTTCGGCGTTGCCGTCAATCCCACCAGCAAAGCGTCAAAATAAGTAAAAATGTCTTTATATTTATTGTAAATAGACCTGTGCGCTTCATCGCAGATGATCAAGTCAAAGTGTCCGCAGGAAAAAATTTTTCCCTCCTGGTCCACTGCATCATCAATCAGATGTATCATCGTCTGATAAGTGGAAAAAACACATCTGGCATTATAATTATTTTTTTCCTCCACCACGTTTACAACAGACAGTTCCTCGGTAAACTGATTCACAAAACTCCTCTTAGCCTGCGTAACCAGTGAATTTCGATCCGCCAGAAACAGAACATTTCTGATCCAGCCGGCATGCATCAATGCCTTGCAGAGCGCAATCACCGTTCTGGTCTTTCCTGCTCCTGTAGCCATGACAAGAAGCGCTTTTCTTCGGTTTCCCTCTCCAAAGCTGTCACACACCGCACGGATGGCCGCTTCCTGATAGTATCTTCCCGCAATCTTCTGATCCACTACAATATTTTTTAGCGGCGTCCGTCCACTTCGCAAGTTAAACCATTTTTCCAAATCCCTTTTGGAATAAACTCCAGACACCTGTCTCTCCGGATACTGGCCGTCTATGATTCTTGTGTCAAAACCATTCGTCAGAAAAATAACCGGCCTTCTCTGATATTTCTGTTCCAGAATATCTGCATAAAGTTTTGCCTGCTGCCGCCCTCTGGCCACATCCTCACAAGCGCTTTTCGCCTCGATAACGGCAAGCGGTTTATGCGCATCATCATAGAGTACATAATCCGCATATCCTTTCCCCGATTGGTTGGGCATCCCCTCTATTTTCACCTCGTTTAGCCAGTTCTGCCCCTCAACCCAGCCCGCATCCCGAAGCATAAAATCAATATAAATTTTCCTTGTTTTATATTCGGATAAATCCAACGGCTTAGGCACATACGCAGGTTGCTTGTTTTCCCTTCTCTTTGTAAGCTCCGCTTTCAAAGCCTTATTTTCTTCTATTAGCGCCTGCAGATCCACATCCGCAAACGTTCTGTGCGGCACCTGCTGCTCCGGCAGCCCTTTGCCGAGAAGCGACAAGTCAAATTGGCGTTCCTCATACTCCTTCGCGTAACAACAGGCAACAAAATCAAGAAAGATAAATAAGTTCTGTAAGCAGAGAGATGCCTCATCAAAAGTAATTTTTGCCCCCGCATGGGCCGCCCGGTTACCCATTTTGCGAATCAGGTCCATCCGCCGCCACACCCCCTTATCTACAAGGAGGCGGAACTCCTCCGTACTCATCAGACTATGTAAGTTATCCTGATAAGGCTTTTGCAAAGATGCGTCAACAGAATACAGCCATTTGACGGCAAACTCCATCGCACGGCGGCAGTTGATGACACAGGCTTCCCTGTCAATTGGAAGCAGTTTCTCGGAACATATGGCGACCTCCGAAAAGCTGTCGAACTGTTTTTCCTTTTTTAGATAATCAAAGTTAGTCATGGTGGACCTCCATTGTGCCAGACACCCGTTTAAAAGAGTACCTGTTTTAGCCAAAATATTTTTGCATCAGACTGTCAAACAGGAGTTGAAGTTCATTTATGGATTTCTGCGTCACTGTTTTCAGTTTATCTACCTGTTCAACCAATAGCGTAAACTGCTTCTGCAGCTCTAATGGTGGAATCGGAATCTCTAACGTTCTCAAAATCTGCTGATTAAGGTTTTGAATATTTGCTCCTCTTCCAACCATCTTTTGACGCATTGAATCTGTTTTTAAAACCCTCAGCAAATAAGGGATCGAAATTGAATCGTCTGTTTTTCTATATCTAATACAAAATCCGCTAAATGTGGTCGGTACAGCACCGGGATAAACAACTAAACTTCTTCCCACAAGTGCTTTGTTACCATTTGATCTCACAAAAACAATGTCTTCATCCTTCAGAATGTATTCCTCTGCAGGCATTTCATTCAATGATATAGTTGGAAGATTTTTAGTATTATCGATAAAAGCTAAGTCCTTAAAATCCCCTACTCCTAAACAATTGATTTCAATTCCTGTATCAGCATAGTGAAAATTCATTCCATTCTTACATTTTCCCATATCTAATAGACCCTTTTTCATCCAGCCTTTCGGATTCTGTACCGGATCTCCGAAAAGTTCCACAAATCGGGATTTGATAAGCAGCTCGTACTGACTCATCTGTTGCTTACACATATTTATCGCATGAGCTGTTTTACTCAGCCTTTCAACAATTTGATTCTGTTCTTCCCGCCCATCTTCAATAGTTATCTGAAAATTTTCAAATTGAGTTTTATTTATAATCGGTACCACTGGTGCATTCGCCATTTGCGTCAACCTGTTTCTATTATACAGCAAACAGTACGCCAAGTACTCTGAAGACACTTTTTCGTTCGGTTCAATTACATTAATCTGTTGATTAAATGCATACTCCCCGCCATCAATAATACCTATCTTACCTATAATTCCAATACAAGTTACGCAAACCGCCTTATTCCCAGCTATCCGCGCTTTTGATCTGGCCTGTTCAGAAATAAATTCTTTTGATGATTTTATATATGTTATTTTCTCCTCACTGATCATATCTGGTTTTATAAAACCAATATCATCAGATGCATAAAATGCCTGATTACTTTTACTCGGTGTATTTCCTGTAATCACCCTGCCTATCTCTTTTATCAATACACTGCTCATACCCGTTCTTCACCCCAATCACTTCCCAGGCGCTGGAAAACATGCAATCCTTATCCAGATTCATCTACCACCGTCTACGGCTCCGCCAGCATCTCCTTTAGTTCCTCCAGCTCCACCCCAATCTGCCTGTCCAGTTCAAATATCTGCCCGAGTATTTCCTCTGTCGGCGGGTATACTACCGGCACATATTCCATCCTTTTATATTTGTTGACCGACAGATCGTATTCATTATCCACAATCTCCTGCTTCGATACAAAGAAAGACTTTTCCGTTCTCTCCCTCTTTTTCTCCCCATCCCTGTTATGAAAGCGTTCTATGATATCAGGAATATCATTTTCATTTACAGGGCTTCTCTTATCGTCAAGGCTGAACCCGTCCGCCTGCATATCATAGAACCATACCTGATCCGTCCCCCCGTGATTGGTCTTTGTAAATATAAGAATCCCCGTAGAAACACCTGCATAGGGCTTAAACACGCCGGGCGGCATGGAAATCACGGCTTCCATTCTCTGATTTTCCAACAGTTCTCTTCTGATATCCTTATGCGCTTTGGAGGAACCGAACAGCACACCGTCAGGAACGATGCAGGCACATCTTCCTCCCACTTTCATCATCCTTACAAACAACGCCAGAAACAGCAGCTCTGTTTTCTTTGTTTTACATACTTTAAGCAAATCTCCGGACACAGCTTCCGCATCCAGACTTCCTTTAAACGGCGGATTGGCTAATATCAGGGAATATTTGTCCTTGTCGGCATTTTGCTCCGACAAACTGTCCCTGTACTCGATAAAAGGGTTTTCTACCCCGTGTGTCATCATATTCATTGCGCCAATGCGCAGCATGGTTCTATCCATATCATATCCATGAAACATGCCGCTCATATAGTGATCTCTCTTTACTTTATCGTAAAAAATTTCTTCTTTCCGTCGTTCTTTCAAATATTCCCCCGCCGCCACAAGAAATCCCGAGGTTCCACATGCCGGATCACATATCATATCATCGGGGGAAGGTTCCATCAGTTCCACCATCATACGAATAATATGCCTTGGCGTGCGAAATTGTCCATTCAACCCGGATTGCGCAATCTTAGAGAGCAGGTATTCATACACATCCCCTCTGATGTCCAGCTCTTTCGCCTGCTCCATCAATATAAAAATATCATCCAATGCGTCCACTACCTTAGACAATAGAAGCGGTGTCGGCACCTTAAAAATAGCGTCATCCATATATTTTGAATATGCGCTTTCCTTATCCCCATGTAAGTTTTTAATAAACGGAAATACCCATTCCTGCATAACCGAGTACATTTTCTGAGCCGGAAAATCATGGAACACAGACCATTTCAAGTTCCTGCCATCCAGCTCTCTGTCTCCCACCTTAATCTTCCCGGCAAAAATACTCTGAAAGGGCAGTCCAAGCATAACGCTCTCTTTTTCCCGCATAGTATCCGAAACATCTAAATCGCGAATAAATATCAAATAGGTAACCTGCTCAATCACTTCCAGCGGATTCACAAGACCGCCAGCCGCAAACGCATCCCAAAGAGCATCAATTTTATTTCTTAACTCACCTGTAACCATCACTCCTCATCCTCCCAGTTCCATTTGTATTTGGTATATCTGCCGCCGCCTATTTTAATAATCCTTCCATCTTTTACCAAATCATTCAATGTCCGTTGAATCGTGGTCTGACTGATATCCGAAAACAGCTGTACCAGTTGCTTTTTCGTCACCACTCCAATACGATTCTTTATTTCTTCTGCAATTCTGTCTGGTTTTGACATCCTATGCCTGGTAACCGTTTTCGTCCTTTCAAAAAATTCTCTGTAAGCCGCCACAATAACGCCAAACATATATTTTACAAATGAACTGTAGTCGTTTCGTCCTTCATGCCAGTCCGATGAGCTGTCCGCCAGCGCCTCATAATAAGTGTCTTTAGACTGCTCAATTAATTTTTCTATGCTGACATATTTACCTACAAAATATCCCGCTCTGTACAGCAGGAGAAGTGTCAGCAGTCTGCTCATCCTCCCATTTCCGTCTCTAAAAGGATGGATGCACAAAAAATCCAGAACAAACATAGGAATAATCAGCAGTAAATCTGCCTCTCCTTCCTCCTCTGCTTTTCTATACGCCTCGCACAGCTGTTCCACCGACTCCTGCGTTTCCCATGCCGGAACGGGCTGAAACCTCACTGTTTTATTACCCGCTTCATCCTGTTCCTCTATCACATTGTCAGCCGCCTTGTAGCTTCCACCCGCACCTGCACCTTCAAACTTATACAAGTCTCTGTGCAATTGTAATACAAATGCAGATTTCATGGGAATATGCGCATAGTTCTCATGGATTGTATTCAGTACATCCCTGTAACCGGCAATTTCCCTTTCACTCCTTGATCTGGGTTTCGTCTTATCTAAAACCAGTTTTCTTAACTGTTCATCAGACGTATATATTCCTTCAATTCTGTTTGAACTTTCGGTACTCTGTATTTTCGCAATCTGCACCAAATCTTCCAAAACATCCGCATATCTGTCCGCTATCAAACGCTGTTCTCCCCTAAACTCATGTATCGCAGTCAAATATCCAACGATTTCAGGTGTCAGCAGACTCTTCCATCTATTCTCGTATGTATAATCTCTCAACCGGCGTTCCTCCACAGCATCCATTTTGCAAACAATTTATGGTATTATTTTATCCGATAATTGCGTGAAAGTCAACTTCAATATAGTCTTTTATTAAAAAATGACTAAATTGTTTGTCGGAAAGATAAAATTGAATTACGTTAAAAAGAAGTGCCCTGCAACCCGGCAGGACACCCCTCCCCTCACTTCCCCACAATCCGATAATACGTCTTCGCCGTCATCACATAGCTTCCCCCGTAAAGAACCGCCACAGCCGCCGCCACGCCCGCACAGCAGCGGACCAGCAGCCCGGTATCGAAGAACCGCAATGCCGCCAGAAGGCAGTTGACCATCACAAGCCCTGCCGCCGTGTGCAAAAATGCGCCAGCAAGAGGCAGGAAAAACACCAGCAGAATCTGCCTGCGGATCGTTCCCCTGATTTCCGCGTCACTCATGCCCACCTTCCGCATGATTCCAAAGCTGTCCTGATCCTCATACCCTTCCGAAACCTGCTTAAAATACATGATAAGCAGAAGACACATAAAGAACATAAGCCCAAAGATAATACCGATAAAAAGCAGTCCGCCGTTCAGGGAACAATCCTCAGCTCTTCCCGCCAGACCATTTTCTACCCGCAAAAAATCCTGTTGTCCCTGACACCACACGGACCACTCTTCGACAAAAGCCTCCCGCTCCGTCTCTTTCCCGTCCAGCAAAAGACCAAGCTGCCGCACGCCGCTGTGTAAAAAACCTTCCAGATCAGTCACACCGTTCACCTCAGCCCACGCCGTCACAAACCTGTCAAATGCCTGCTGATCTTTCACCACCATCACATATTGGGCGGTAAAATTAAACATCCTGTTTTTGGCCTGCGGGAATGGATAAATCCGCTCCGGTTCCTCCTTTACGGACGCCTCCACGCCCATAAAGTTTACGCTGTCACAGCCAAACGCTGCTCCTGTGGAGTACAGAAGCACTTCATCCTCCTCCAGACTTTTGTCCTCTCCCTCCAGCCGGTTATAATCCTCCAGCGTCATCAGTGTGACCGCATACTGGTCAGCAAATTCCACACCTGATGCAATGATAAACGCGTTGCTTCCCTCCGGTCTGCCGCAGGTAAGTTTCATGCTGTTATAACAGTCCAGCCGCGCTGCGCCCTGTCCGTACTTTTCTGAAAGATCCTGCGCTTTCTCCCGCGCCTTTTCCATCACGTTACTGTTCTCCGAATAGGACGCCACCACATCATAGGGATAGTCGTAATAGGCAACCTGATCCATTCCGGTCCACAAAGCGACCGTACAGGTCAACGTGATCAGAAGCATGGTGGAAAAGATACAGATATTGGACAGTCCGGCCGCATTCTTCTTCATGCGGTACAACATACCGGAAATCGTCACCTGATTGGACGGCCTGTAGTAAATATTTTTCCTTTTCTTCAAAAACCGCAGGAAAGCCACGCTTCCCGAAGTAAACAGAAAATAAGTGCCGAGCACCACCAGAAGTACCGCCAGAAAGAAATCTGTAAAAATCATGCTGTCCAGCCTGCTGGTGACGGAAATATGGTAGCCGCATACCAACAGGATCAGGCCCGCCGCAGTCCACAGCCAGATCCGCTTAAGCTCCTTCTCCCCCTTCCTGCTCCCGGCCAGCAGTTCTGTCGGTTTCATGCGGTAAAAGCTCCAGAGACTTTTGATATAAACGCAGAGAAATACGATCGCAAAATACCGCAGCGTCTCCATTACTGCATCCGCGGAAAAGTAAAACGCCGCTTCCACATCCAGCCGCGACATGCGAAGCAGCAGGAGAAACATCAGCTTATTCAACACAAAACCAAGTATGATACCCGCAGATACGCTGACCAGATACAGTCCCGTATTTTCCCAGAAAAGCATGATGCCGATATGCTTCCGCTCCAGTCCCAGAAGGCTGTAAAGCCCCAGCTCCCGTCCACGCCGCTTCTGCAAAAAACTGCCCGCATAGAGCAGAAACAGCAGCAGAATAATGGAAAGCAGTCCTTTTCCCAGGGTGAGCATCAGCCACGCGTAGGCCGCCTTCGGCAGTCTCTCCATCAGATCGTTGTGCAGAAGGGAAGAAAACAGGTAATAGCTGAACACGGAAAAGAAACAGGCCATAAGATAAGGCCGGTAGACCAGCTTATTCTGCTTCACCCCTCTGTAAGCCATCACTGGCAGTAATTTTAGTTTGTTCATAAGTTTCGCGCACCTCCCATTTCCTGCTACGCCTGATCCGAAACGGCCATCTCGTCTCCATTGGCCTGCTGTGCCTGTAACACCGTCAGGGCGTCCGATATCATGCGGTACATTTCGTCCCGACTCCGCTCTCCACGGTAGATCTGGTGGAACACGCACCCATCTTTAATGAAGAGCACCCGCCCCGCATGGGCCGCCGCCTGAATGCTGTGGGTCACCATGAGAACGGTCTGCCCCTCCCCGTTGATTTCTCCGAACAGTTTCAGAAGTTTCCCGGAAGCGCGGGAGTCCAGCGCACCCGTCGGCTCGTCCGCCAGCACGATATCCGGCCTTGTGATCAATGCCCGGCAGACCGCCGCCCGCTGCTTCTGTCCGCCCGACACTTCGTATGGATATTTGTCCAAAAGATCCGTGATCGCCAGCTTCTGCGAAAGGGGCGCAAGCCGCTCCTCCATCTCCCGGTAAGGCACCCCCGCCAGCACAAGCGGCAGAAAAATATTATCCCGCAGGGACATGGTGTCAAGCAGGTTAAAGTCCTGAAAGACGAAACCCAGATGGTCGCGTCTGAACGCGCACAGGTCTTTCTGACTGACCCTGGAAATCTCCTGTCCGTTTAGCAGCACCTGCCCGCTGGTAGCGGTATCCAGAGAAGCCAGAATATTTAAGAGCGTGGTCTTTCCCGAGCCGGACTCCCCCATGATGGCCACATACTCCCCTTCTTCCACAGAAAAGTTCACGTCGTTTAACGCGTGCACCCTGACCGCTCCGAAGCGGGTGGTATATATTTTCTTTACATTTTTTACAGTTAGCAATGACATATTCGTCCTCCTTTCTATGCCTTATACTATAGGTAATTGCGAAACTCATCAAATCGTGGCTTTTTTTGTGCAAATAGCATAATTATAAGCAGACCCTTGTAGAGCGTCAGCGCTTAACGAGGTTTTCCACGAGTTTAGCGTCTGCTACGCTCGGAGTGGAGCGAAAGCGCGTCTGCGTTGATTATGCTATTTGTGCAAATTCAACAACCTTAAAAGCGTTTCGCAATTACCTACCTTATACTAAACAAAAAGGAAATGCGCTGCCATATATCCAGCTTACATTTCCCTGTTGTAACTTACATTTTTGTAAGAATCTCCTCCTGCGCAATCCCCAGAAACACCTTTGTTCCCCCGCCGCGCTTCGACTCTGCGCGGATGGAAAGCCCGAGCCTGTCCATGATCTGCCTGCACAGATACAGGCCGATGCCCGTAGACTGATTTCCCAGACGTCCGTTATATCCCGTAAATCCCCGCTCAAAGATGCGGGGCAGATCACTCTCCGCAATCCCGATTCCCGTATCTTCCACGACAAGGTAACTGCACCCCTGCTCTGCGCGCCTGCCGTTTTCGTCCGCACCGTAAACAGAGATCGTCCCCTCCTTCGTGTACTTTAACGCGTTGGAAAGAATCTGTCCGATCACAAAGGAAAACCACTTGTCGTCCGTGACCACATATGTGTGACACGCTTCCAATTGCAGATTAAGCCCCGCGCCGCTGAAAAGCAGCCAGAATTTTTTGAGCGCCTTCTTTACCAGTGCATCCACATCATGCCTTGCAAAAGAAAGATCGGCGCCAATGCTTTCCATTCTGGCATAGTGGAGGGCCATATCCACATATTGACCCGTTTTAAACACTTCCTCCCGAAGCTGTCTCGCCGTCTGCCAGGCCCCGCTGCCGTCCGCCTCCTTTTCCACATTCCCGCCCGCAGTTTCGTCTGCATTCTGCAAAAGCAGGTCCATTGCCGAGAGCGGCACCTTGATCTGGTGCGTCCACATCGTATAATAGTCCGCCATGTTCCGCTGTTTCTCGTCAAGCTGCGTGATAAGCGCTCTTTTCTCCGCCTCCTGCGCTGCGATGATCCGCTGGTACGCCTGCTCCATGCAGGATGACGTCCGGGGAAGCGCGTCACTTCTCTCCTCCGCCGAAAAAAGCCGCGACAAAGTCTTGTACTTCTCCCGGTATCTGCCGTAATCCCACAAAAGACAACAGCCGCCAGAGAATGCCGCAATCCCGAGCGCATAAGTCATATTGGCAAGCACGCCCTCATAGCCATAGAGAGCGGCTATCATCAGAAAGATAAGCGCCTCCGCTATAAATATGGAAACCGGGACGATCCGCTCCCGCAGATATGCCGCCGGTATACAGGTTTTCTTATCCATCTGTCCCTCCCAGAAAATACCCCACGCCTTTTTTCGTCCCGATCAGCCCGGAAAGGCCGATTTCCGCAAGCCGTTTGCGCAGACGGTTCATGTTCACCGTGAGCGTGTTGTCGTCCACAAAACACTCGTCGTCCCAGAGCCGTTTCATCAAAAGATCCCGGCTGACCACGCCGCCCGCCGCCTCAAAGAGTGTCTGTAAGATGCGGAACTCGTTTTTGGTCAGTTCGATCCGGCTGGCCGCCTTTTCCTGCCCCGCGTCTCTTCCGCCCGGAACCGCTGCCCCCGTCTGCCCGCCCTCGTTCTGCTCCGGCCGTGTGGCTCTTTTATAGTAAGAAAGTGACATATCCGTCATATTCAGCATGGCACCCCGATACTCCAGTACGGTTCCCGGCGCCGTAAAAGCGTAAGCCCGCCTCAAAACCGCCTGCATCTTGGCCTGCAGGATCTCCAGCTCAAAAGGCTTCACCACAAAATCATCGCCGCCCATATTGACCGCCATCACCACGTTCATATTGTCCGAGGCCGAGGAGATAAAGATGATCGGCACCTGAGATACCTTGCGGATCTCGCCGCACCAGTAGTAGCCGTTGTAAAAAGGCAGGCCAATATCCATCAGCACAAGCTGGGGTTCACAGGCCGCAAACTGTCCCATCACATCCGCGAAATCTTTGACAGTCTCCACCTCGTATCCCCATTTCTCCAAATATTTCCCGATCTGTTCCGAGATGACCGCATCGTCCTCCACCACAAGTATTCTGTACATAGTAAGCTACCCCCTCACGCTAATATACTACATCCCGCAGGGTATTTTCAATGTCTTGTTTTCATGCCGCACCTTATCTTCCTCTCTTTAAACGCAGCAAAAGCGTGTGGTTTACATAATTTTCCACACGCCCGGACACCGTCCGTCTGACATCAGTATGTTTCCGGCACCAGGTTTCCAAACCGGTTAATTATCCCTGACTCCTTTGCATACCTTATCGTAAACACAAATACCTGTTTCATAAAATCGGAATATTCCTTCGCACGATCTGACTTTTCATAAAAATCCTTCATAAGACCGTCTGCATTGTATATCTGCCCTTTCAGGCTCTCCCCCAGATCATAAAACGGTATAGCAATTCTTTTTTTGTGCTCTCCCATCCACACATCCATTTTTGCCGTATTGTTAATCCCACCTTTATAGAAAAATCTGAGATCCTTCGGCGGTTGTGTCCCCTCATCTGCTATGCTTGCGTTTCCCGACTGATTCCGATAGTGAAAATTCCACACACTGTTGAAATCAAACCTTCCATCCAGCGTATACTTGGAGTTTTCTTCAATCTTCTGCGTGTCGACCGTTCCGATGCCCCATTTCTCTGCTACTTCATTTGCCGTATCACCCAGAAATTTCTTCACGTCCTCACATTGATAATAGTACTTCGCATTATAGTAGGCCCAGTTATTCCCTATGTATTCGTCGCCATAGGACGCATCGACTGCCGCTCCTTCTTCATAATTGGCATTGCTGGCTGCCCTGACGTTTTGCTTTGCAAAAATCTCATAGATCTGGCTGACAATCTGCATATTATCGGCGTCTTCATTTCCCGAAGACTGGTGTTTTTGCGCCCTGTATATCCGCATATCAGCGCAGCAGTCGTTAAAATACTGCTTCAATTCCCCGTCGCTCATTTTCCCCGCATAGTAATCCTTCATCCGGTTGTAAATGTCGTCCTGCATGGCATAGCCAAAGGAATCGCCAAAAACGCTCTCCGGCATCTTCGTTGTGATATGGTATTTTTCATAACAGCCACATACCTCAAATGCCTGCTCCGGTATCTTTTCAAAAGAATCTTTTGTCAATCTGAACGTGTCACGAATCCTTTTTACAAGTTCCTCACGATCTTCGATATCGCGCTTTGCAATCTTACTGACATCGTATGTCTCAAAACCATGGAGATTTGTGTTTGTTGAAACATCCATTTAAAAACCCTCCCTTTCATGCTGCTGCCCTGACTATAGTACGCAAAATCCCCCGGAAAGTGAAAAACAGCGCTTTTTTCTAATTCCATTTCCATCCTTAGAAAAAAGCGCTATCCATAGCTTCGTATTCTGTTCTGTTTTCTTTATCGGAACAATCCCCTGAAAAGTTAACCGTCCGATCATTCTTTCCCGATTCCATTTACCGCATTCCGAAGCGCATTTTCTACGGTCTTCCCGATGACCGTACCGGATTTTTCCACTGTTTCGGCGCTATCTTCGTCAGAGCGTATATAGCAAATATTAAGGAAAACTTAATGGAATTGTGTGCGTGTCTGAGGTAAAATATCCGTACAAAATTTGATAGAACATGATTTGGAGGGGCGTTTTTATGAAAAGATACAATAAAGTAATGATATGTATGAGTTTTCTGCTTGCAAGTACATTGGCTGGCTGTTCGCAAAAGGATATTGGAAACACTTCCACTGTGACATCTGCCATAATTTCCAATGATACATTACAAGCAAACCAATCGACCGCGAATGCAGAACAAACGGAATCCATTATCCATGAAAGTGCGGATATTTTATATTATGATAATGGTTATCCTTATATCCATGATATACTTACAAATAATACAGACAATACAATTATTGAAACGGAATATTGTATGCTTGCTTATGATATTAACGGTATGCCTTTGAAATTGTATTGGAATTTTTTAGACAGCAGCGCAGAATGTAGTTATGATTATGTTGTCAGAACAGACAATGTAAATCTTTTGCCTTGCCAGACAGAAAACTATAATGGAGGCTGGTCATTATATGACGGAGAAAAAATGACAGACTATCCTCAGGTTGGAAACGGAGAAGCTAATCAAGCAGCATATTCGCTGTTTTGTCTAAAAGAAGTAGTTTTTGAGAACGGTTTTGTATGGAGTAACCCGGACTATGATAATTTCTTCCAAACTTATGCAGGCAGGCAAACAGACGTTAATACTTTACAGAACTACTATCCATACACATATAATTTGCAGACACGATGAAGCTTTTATAAAATCTCATTCCGTCAATATTTTGTGGACTTTTCCTGCAAAATTTATCTTTACATTACCGCCGCCACCTGTTCCGGCACCATGCGGCAGATGCATGGCCCCGGATGTGACGTAACCGGAAATACCTATGTCTCCACCAGATGCAGCCTGCGAAGTGTCGTGACAACCGGCTTGTAGATCAGAAATGTAATCCCCGCGTTTAACCCTCCTTTCAGCAGATTGAAGGGCAAAAATGCCGTAAGCAGCAGCGCTTCCACCGCCTCTTCCGGATATCCCATATAAACCGGGGCAACAAGCCGGTTCCACAGCATCATCACCGCAATCTGACAGCCCCATCCGCACGCCAGCGCAGCCACAGCACCGGAACGCCTGCGGTGCCTTTTATAAATAAACGCCGTGGTACAGGCAAAGGAGCAGCTTGAAATTATGTTCATGACACACCCCCAGATTCCCGTGCTGCTGATCGTAATCATTTCCACCACCGACACCGTCACCGCCATGGCTAGCGACGTGAGCGGCCCGAAAATCAGACCGCCAATCACGATCACCACATCCTTCGGGTCGTACTTCAAAAAGAGTACGACCGGGATGCGTCCGACCGCCACCGCCACATACGCGAGTGCGCACAGCATACCTACTGTTGTGAGTTTCCTTGTTCTGTTGTTTTTCATATGAAATCCCTCCTAAAATGAAATAACACCTGAAAGTATGGCTGCCTTTCAGGTGTTTCTATTTTAGGTGTATTGAAAATGCCAACAGAGCAGTTTGACGTAAAAAAGTGCACAAAACATTGTCAGATCACTTCTGACAATCCCAATACACCTTCTTTAATCCGGACTATACCGTCGGTTCCGGAATTTCACCGGACCCCGCGCTTTCGCGCCCGCGGACTGTCACCGCCGATCGGGAATTTCACCCTGCCCTGAAGACATTACTACTATTCAGTTGTTTGAGCTATTGTAACATGCACCGCAGGCAAAGTCAATTTCGGAAATTCTAATTCAACTATATAATTTTCGTATATAATTTTATTGCATATTTTCATTGTTGTCCGGACACAATTATGCTATAACTATATTTAAAATGGAGTGAAATATTATGCCGCTTATTATGCCTATTAAGGATTTGCGCAATACAACTGAGATTTCCAATATCGCACACAAGGAACAGGAGCCTATTTTTATTACCAAAAACGGATATAGCGACCTGGTTGTAATGAGCAGTGAACTATATGATAAATTCGCAAGAATGAATCGCATTGACCAGGCAATCTTCGAGTCCGAACGGGAAATTGCTGACGGAGCAGAAGCAGTTGATGCAGAAATAGTTTTTGCAGAATTGGAGAAAAAACATTTTAGATAAATACAAGGTAAAAGTCAACCCCAGAGCAATCCGTGATTTAGACCACATTTACGAATATAAATTGACGGTAGCCTTTTCCGGCATATCTGCCCTCATTTCGTTCCTGATGGGATTGTGGAAATGTATCCAGAGTTAAAACAGCCTTTTTAATTCTGTCAACCTGTCCTTTGGCATTTTCAGGAGCCAGTTTCTCATTTGCCTGTTTAAAAATTGTAAAATAATCGGAACCCTTTATACAAAATGAAACAGGTTCGGAATGCCGCCGTCAAACGTTCTGGCTGCCATCCGGTACATTGCTTTTGCATGGATACGATCATGCCAGATAAACCGCCGTATCACTTTCCGCAATGTCCAATCTTCGTCATAACTGCCCGGATAGACTATATTTTTCAAAAAATCAGGCTGAGATTCCAATCGTGCAAACCCCCGCTGCCGGCATTCCACAATTGTTCCCTCATGGTCGGTCTCAACACCAATCTCCCCAAAATAATAATCGTTAACATTTTTTGTATGCTCATACATTTCAGATGCCGTGCGGGGAACCTGCCCATAAAATGTTTTCCGCGCGGGCAGACAGCTTTTATTTCTGTCGGGAATCGTCTCATACAAATCCAGAAAATCCTGTGCCGATTTCAGTGCAAGCGCTTTTAATTTTTCGTATTCTGACTCAGACAGAGGGCTTTTCTCTTCCTCGAACAAAACATCAGAATCCGCATCCGAAATCATCAGCTCAGAAGCCTTCTCCTGCACGATCACCGTCTCCAAAGAATCGGGGACTGCTTCACCTTTCCATTCCAAATAAGATACAACTTCTCTTATCATCTTTTGAAGCGCAATATCCTTTGTCGCACCACGCGTATATGCCCCGACAAAGTTGTTGGCATACAAAATACTGTCATTGCCGTTATGTTCCCACACGCACTGTATTTTCATAACCGTTCTCCAAATAAATGTTACCCGTTAAACGCCGTGATATTGGCCTCGTTCAGCGTGAAATCATAGTAGTTTAAGTCCTCCCGCTTCGTCCAGCCGATCTGCCTCCAGAAAGCATTGCCGATATCATTCTTCGTAAAGGCAATGAGCGACACTTTATTGATCTGCTCCGCCTTTAGCGCCTCCATGCAAAATACCACCATCGCCTTCCCGATGCCCCGCATCCGAAAGTCCTGCGCCACGCACACATGATACAGGCACCCCCGTCTGCCGTCATGCCCGCAGAGAATCGCGCCCACAATCCTGCCGTTCTCCACCGCCACCACGCTGGTATCCGGGTTTCTCGAAAGAAAGCGCGCCACGCCCTCTCTGGAATCGTCAAGACTCCTGATGGCAAATCCTTTGATCGACAGCCAGAGCGCCTTCACGCCGTCATAATCTTCTATCGTCATTTTTCGTATCATATGTATTCTCCGTTTCTTGCATTATGTTAACTAAAGTACGAGTTATACATTTTCCTTTTTCACTTACAGTTACCTTGTTGCAAACAATTTATGTAAACCAAAATGCGCCTGCATCCGGTTTTCAGTCCAACAGCCCGTATATCTGATACATGGAAAGCATGTTTTGCAGCGTAAGTTTCCTGCCTGTCATCTGCCTGTATGTGGCCGTCTTTGTTTTACCTTCCGCTTTTAATACTTCCATTTTTTCCGTAACCGTCCCGTATTCCTCCTGAACCGCCTGCAACATTTTTTCAAATTTTACCTCCCGCTCAGACATCCTTTTCCCTCCATATCTATTGACGCGCTCATTATTGTTATGTAAACCACTTGCTAATGATATAAAATGTTCTGTATTATAAGGTCTTGTCTGAAATTATGTAAACTACTCTCCCGCCAGCTCCACCACCGTATATTCATGCCCGACATGGGGCAGAAATTTCTCCAGAATATCCCTCATCCGAAGTCTCAGGCTGGACGTATTCACGCAGGGGTGGCAGCCCACAAACGCATCCTGCAAAAGCTCCCTGTCGATCAGAAGTCTTACCCTGTGTTCCTTGTCGTTCATCAGCCCCATCACGCTCACAGACCCCGGCGTAATGTCCAGAAATTCTTCCATGTACGCCGCCTCCGCGAAGGAAAGCCGCGATACGCCAAGCTGGGCGGAAAGCTCCTTCGTCTTAAATTTTTTTAATCCGGGCATCATCAGAAGGTAAAAGTCGGTCTTCTGTCTGTTGCACAGAAAAAGATTTTTGCAGATATGGATGCCCAGCGCCTCGTCCACATCGTGACAGTCATCCACGGTCGCCGCCGCCTCATGATCCACACGCAGATAAGGTATCTCCAGTTTTTCAAGCAGCTCATATACCGCCATTTCTTTCAAAAGTCTTCCTTCGGGTGAGGGTTTTATGTCAACTGGCGTTCTTGACATCTCACGCGCCTGCAAGCCCTCTTTCTCTTCCTGTCCGC
>CARQVR010000006.1 GCA_949051815.1 uncultured Lachnospiraceae bacterium | reverse complement strand
AAGGATTAAAAAAGTATAATTATGGCACATAAAATAATTTTGATATAATTAGGTGAGCAGAAATTAAGCATGACGCAGGCATCTGTTTTGAGGGAGATGAAGCAAAAAGAGCATACAATCCTATGATTCGAGTGATGAAAAATTTACTTATATTATTTTATATGGCAGGTAGTCTGTTGGATTGCCTGCCATATTTGATATTATTCTATTCAGGCTTATATAAAGGCAGTTTTTTGATTACGATTTATGAGAGGACAAAAATAATTGAAGAAATAAAAGATAAGCAGTCAAAAAGACATATTCTAAACGGAATAGCGTCTGGAAATATGAGAGTGTTGGTGCGTGACGATGTGATTGTCGGAACTTAAACAAAAAGCCTGCAGAGCAGAAAGAGAAAGTATGAAATTTTTACATTTAGGAGATTTACATTTAGGAAAAACACTGAGTGATTTTGATTTGATTGAGGATCAGAAGTATATTCTTGATCAGATTCTTTTTATTGCAGACAGAGAATCCGCAGACGGTGTATTTATCGCCGGGGATGTGTATGATAAATCTGTTCCAAGTGAGGCGGCCATGAAGCTTTTGGATTATTTCCTGCTGAAACTGGCCCAAAAAGAAATAAAGGTATTTATGGTGAGCGGAAACCATGACTCGGATGATCGTCTGAATTACGGAAGCGCTTTGTTTGCGTCAAATCAGATATTCATATCGGCGGTCTTTGACGGCATATTACATAAGCAGAGTTTTGCTGACGGGGATACAGAGATTGACATATATATGCTTCCGTTTGTAAAAGCTTCACAGGTAAGACATTATTTTCCGGATGAAGATATAGTGAGTTATGATGATGCGGTCCGGACCATTATAAAGAACACACGCATAAACAAAAAGAATAAGAATATTTTAGTGGCACATCAATTTGTCGCGGGGAAAGGGGAGGATCCGGCGCTTGCAGGCTCTGAAAGCGTTGCAACACAGAGTGTTGGTATGGTTGAAAAAATCGGATATGACTGCTTTGATGAGTTTGACTATGTGGCGTTAGGCCATATTCATTCTCCGCAGAGAGTGGGAAGGGATGAGGTCAGGTATGCGGGTTCTCCGCTCAAATATTCGCTTGGCGAAGCGAATAATGAGAAGTCGGTTCCTCTGATCACGGTATCGGCGCAGGAGGGGGTTAAGATAGCGCTTGTTCCCTTAAAGCCGGAGAGAAACATGAGGCACATAAAGGGGACGCTCAGGGAACTGCTGGATAAAAAGAATGTAAAAGCGCCAAACGATTTCATTTATGCAACATTGACGGACGAGGATATCATCAATGATGCAATGGGCATATTCCGGCAGATCTATCCGAATACGGTCCGAATTGATTACGACAATTCACATACAAGAGATATGGAGCAGGTGGATATCAGCAGAATTGCGGAAAATAAAACATTTCCGGAGTTGATTGGAGATTTTTACAGGCTGATGTATCATTGTGAGATTACAGAAGAAGAAATGGACGTCATGAGGACGGCAGCACGGGAGGCGGGTGTTATAAATGAAGCCGATTAAACTGGTCATAAGCGCATTTGGTCCCTATGCGGGAGAGCTTTCGCCAATAGAGTTTGAGGCCTTTGAAGAAAAGGGACTGTTTCTGATATCCGGAGACACGGGCGCAGGAAAAACGACGATATTTGATGCGATATGTTTTGCACTATATGGAACGACCAGCGGAACATACAGGGATACGAAAAATTTAAGAAGCGAGTATGCCAGAGATTCTGTTCCCAGTTATGTGGAATTTTATTTTTCACATCAGGGGCGTAAATTTCATGTCTGGAGACAGCCGTCTTATGAAAGGCAGAAACAGCGTGGCTCTGGCGTGATATTAGAAAAGGAAAGGGCAGTTTTTTATGAAGATGGGCAGACGCCGATAGAGGGATTGGCGCAGGTTAATCGTGCCGTAAAAGAACTGCTGCATATTGATGAGAAGCAGTTTAAACAGATTGTGATGATTGCGCAGGGGGAATTTTGGGATTTATTGAATGCGAAGACGGATCAGAGAACGGAGATACTGCGTACAATCTTCCGAACGAGCGGCTATAAAAATATAGAGTACAAATTGAAGGACCGGATGGATGCAAGCAATGCGGTTAAGGTAAAGACTGCAAACAGCATGATCCAGCATTTTGCGGATGTGTCGGCGGATGAAGAAGATGAGATTTCTGGTGAACTGGAGGAGCTTAAAAGCAGGGCTGAGAGATCCGGAAGTGCATGGAATCTGGATGAAATTTCAGATGTCATGGAACGCCTGATCTTGTCAGACAGAGAAAAATTAAAGCGCATGAAAGCAGAGCTGAAAAAGGCGGAGGCAGAGTTAAAGAAAAACAAC
The DNA here is from genome assembly GCA_949051815.1 of uncultured Lachnospiraceae bacterium. Taxonomy (GTDB): domain Bacteria; phylum Bacillota; class Clostridia; order Lachnospirales; family Lachnospiraceae; genus UBA3282. The sequence continues at coordinate 117,356 of CARQVR010000006.1, read as the reverse complement.
GACGAGCTTGCACGCGCTGAGGATAATAACAGTTTTATCGGGAAAAGGGATAAACTCGAAAAGGAAAAAGAGGAACTTGAAAAAAGAAGGGCAAAAATGGATGGAATGATCCGGCTTTTGGAGAAACAAAAGAAGGCCACCCGCAATGTGAATCCGGCTTATGCCGCGTGGACGCAAAAGTGTGAAGAAGTATCTCTGACCCGGAATCAGATTAGAACGACAGAATCCAATTTGGAGATGTCCATAGCAGCCGCAAAGCTGGCTGAAAATGCACTTGAGGCTGCCCGAGAACAGGAACCGGAGGCTGAAAAGTTAAAACAAACGATTAGCCGGATTGACGATGAGGAACAGAAATATCAGCAAAAAGAGGAACTGGAAGGAAAGCGGAAAAAACTGGAAGAACTCGATGAAAATATCAGTGCACAGGAAGCAGATTTAAAAGAAAAGGAGGAAGCTCTTAAAGAGAAGATAAAGGCGCTTCATCAGACAGTTAAGGAGTTAAAAGGCAGACCGTCAGAGCTGGCAGAGGCAAAAAATGAGAGGGAAAAGCTGGCGGGTCTTCTGGCGGATTTAGGTGCAGTCATAGACGATCAGGTACCGGAAAGAGAAAAAAGAAAAAAAGACCTTTCTATAAAACAGAACGCATTTTTAAATGCACGTGACAAATATGAAGAAGTGAGTGGCAGAAGAAAAGAGGCGGAGCGCATTCTCGAAGACAGCAGAGCCGGTATTTTAGCAAAAAAACTCGTAGAGGGGGAGAAATGTCCGGTATGTGGATCCGTGCATCATCCGGAACCGGCTAAGGTGAAAGAAGCTGCGATTTTCGAAAATGATTTCAAAAAATTTCAAAAACAAGAATCTGAACTTCAGGATAAAAAGAACGATGCAAATGCAGAAGCAGAAAAAGCAAAGACATCGTTGGAAGAGTTTGAGAGACAGCTTAGGAAAACCATACGGGATTGTATGGAAAGTCCGCTTTTAGACATAGATAGGGAGGACGGGTTTCTTGAGGAGCTGATCGGGAGGACGAAGGAAGCAAAAACGCAGATTGAGATAAGGTTAGGGGAAAACATTGAAAAGTGTAATTCGCTTGACAGGGACTGCAAGACACTTGAAAAGGCGGAAAAAGACCTCGAAACGGCACAGGGAGATGAAACGGAGAAGCTTGATTCAAAAAGAAAAGAACTTTCTGAAAACAGGGAAAAAATGAATCAGGAGCTGACGGAAACAAGAGCTGCATTAAAGACGCTTGAGAAATTGCGATTCCCGGATTGGGAAACGGCAAAAGAAGAGAGAAAACAGGCAGAAGCAAAGAAAAACAGAATATTGGATGGTATCAGGAAGGCGGAGGCGGAAAAGAAAACGGCGGATGACAACGTTACCGCGGCCCGGTCAAAGTTAAAGACATTGGCGGACAGCCTGAATCAGCAGAAAAAGGGTGAGGAAGCTTTAAGAGAAAAGCTGGATCAAGAAGTCGGCGCCAATGGGTTCTCTTCTGCAGAGGAAATGCTGATATACGTTGTGAAGGAAGAGGATATCCTGTCGCGGGACAAAGAAGTTAATGAATATAATCAGGCTGTTGCAACGAATGAGAAACTGCTTTCAGATGCAAAGGCGGATGCAGAAGGGAAAAAGCTTATAGATATTGAGGCATTGAAGGCCTTGTGTGATAAGCAGAGCGCAAATGTAGATCTGATCAGGAAGAATTGTAATAACAGCGAAAACAGAATGAGTACAAATGAAGAGAAACAAAAGTGTATTCTTGACAGGAGAGAAGAATTAGAGAAGGCATGTAAAGAGAATGCGATCTGTCAGCGGCTTTATCAGTTGGTCAGAGGCACAACCGGAAACGGGAAGATTACGTTGGAACAGTACATACAGGCCGCGGGATTTGACGGGATTATCGCAGCGGCAAACAGGCGGCTTCGGCCAATGAGCGACGGGCAGTATGAACTATATCGTCAGGAGGATTCTCCCGGTAAGAAAAGCAATAATTTCCTTGACCTTGAAGTGTTAGACAATTATACGGGACACAGAAGACCCGTGGGAAATCTTTCCGGCGGAGAAAGCTTTAAGGCCTCACTGAGTCTCGCCCTGGGACTGTCTGATACCGTGTCGTCTAATCTTGGCGGGGTACAGATGGACGCACTTTTTGTAGACGAAGGCTTTGGAACATTAGACAGGAAATCGATAGATAGTGCGATGGAAATTCTGGTAAATCTGACCGGATGTAATAAGCTGGTGGGAATCATCAGCCACAGGGAAGAACTGATAGAGAATATTCCACAGCAGATCAAAGTCAGGAAGACAAAAGACGGAAGTCAGATTACTGTTGTATGTGGCACATAGTTTTGGGCGTGAATCCCTTTTTCAATGATTCCGAATCCCAGCGGGTATGGCCCAGTGTGTACGGCGATGGTTGCCCCGATCTGGTAAAGGGGTATTTCGTCTATGGCATATCCTTTTTCGCGCAGGATGGCAAGTGCCTGATCGCGGAAGGCGATCCCCTCCTCTTTGTCATAGCCGTATCCGACGGCTATGCTGTAACTTGCAATGCCAAGAGAACTATTCTGTAAATATTCCAGAAGGAGGGACATTACTTTTTTCAGTGTGCGCTTCCGTCCCCGGTCGAGGCCGGAGGGGAAGATTTCTCCCTGCTTCAGCGTGATGACGGGACGGATATCCAGCGCGCCTCCGGCAAGTGCCGCCACTTTTCCGATTCTGCCGCCGTGCTTTAAATATTCCATATTTCCTACGGTAAAGAAAATCCTTCCGGTGCTTTTGATGGCTTCCAGCCGTGCGACGGTATCTTCATAGCTGACGCCGTGATCCCGCAGGTCTGCCGCTTCCAGAACATACTGCCCCTGCAGAACGGTATTGATGGTGGCGTCGATGACAGTGATCTGCGCCTGTGGATATTTTTCCAGAATCAGCTCTTTCGCGTTGAGCGCAGACTGCATGGAACCGCTGAATTTCGTGGTGATGCAGATGCATATGACAGGGGTGTCAGATTCTGCAAAGGGACGGAAAGCCACTTCATAATCCTCAATGGATGGCATGGAGGACTTAGGGTATACGCCCTTTTTTTCTACCATCATCTGATAGAAATCCCGGACTGAGATGTCCACTTTTTCCTTAAAAGAATGGGTGTCATCAAAGGACACATAAAAGGGAACGACGGTAATGTTTTTCTCCTTGACCAGTGCGGTGGGCAGGTCGCAGGAACCGTCGCTGATAATATGGAATGTTTCTCTCATATCGAACCTCTTCCTTGTACTGTAGATGGAATCAATTTTTAAAAACAAGTCTTCCGTCAGGGCTGACCCGATGCCAAAGCCCTGATATTTTCTTATTCTAGCATAATTTTGCGTCATATAACAGGAAACATGAAAAAACAGGGGATAAATTTCAGCCGTTTTTCTCTTTATATGCTGTCCCCCACGCTGCCATAGCGTCTAAAACAGGCTTTAGGCTATAGCCCGTTTCCGTTAACGTATATTCTACCCGCGGCGGCACTTCCGGATATACTTTCCGGGTAAGCAGTCCGCTGTCTTCCATCGAACGCAGATTTGCCGTTAATACTTTTTGAGATATCGTTCCAATGGATTTTCTTAAGGTTCCAAATCGTTTTGTGCCGTCTAATAAATCCCGGATAATCAGCACTTTCCAGCGGTCACTTATGAGCATTAAAGTGGTTTCTACCGGGCAGGCAGGTAAATTCCTTTTCATAAAATCCCTCATTTTTTCACAATAGTTTCTTTTTGGTAACTATGGCACAAAAAAGTGCTTACTTTACGATTTCTCTTTACAGTTATATTGTAAACTTACAGGCGGAAAAAAGCAAGACGCAGAAAACAAAGAATAGGAGGACTTCTTTGATGTGGAAATCCCTGAAATCAATACCGTATACACCCATATGTTAGGGCATGACTGTCATTCTATCGTGGCAGGTGCGGGTCATGCCGACGTGATGATCGCGCAGCTTTGCACTTATATTGAGCGGGGATATGACCTGATCCTTACCTCTCACTATACGCCGGAGGATTTAAAGGACGCCCGGATAAAGATTGACTATCTGGAAAATCTGAAAAAGATTGCCGCAGACGCCCAAAATGCTGATGAGTTCAAGGCGGAGGCCGGTAAGCGGTATCCGCAGTATAGTGGTCAGAATTATCTTGATATGACAGCAGGTTTCTTTTTTGTTTAAATTTTAAGGGCTAATGATATTGGAGATATTTTGAAACAGCTTACAGCAAACTTAATAAATATGCGTTAGTCACTTGCAAAACATTTCTTTAAACGATATGATTTGTTTGAGCGTATGGCGCATTCGTGGCATGGCGGTTGTCGTGCCACTTTTTATATGAAAAATCCGGAACTATAGCAAACCAAAATGGGTGATGAAATGAAAAATCCGTGGGAAGAGATTTCGCTGTCAGATTATGAAAAACATATGGAACTTGATTCAGTCAGGCAATTGCAGGCATTAAGCGAAATGATGAAGGGGCAATTTGAGTCGTATCCTGTTGCGTGCGTTATGATACTTGGCGTTGCAGGCGGCAACGGGCTTGCGCACATTTCGAAAATGAAATTCAGGAAAGTATATGGGATAGATGTCAACGCGGCGTATTTAAAAGAAACCGTTCGCAGATATGCATATTTGGGCGGACTTTTGGAGTGTATCTGTATGGATTTGACGGAGGAGGCGGAAAAGCTGCCGGAAGCAGAAATGATTGTTGCGAATCTGTTGATTGAGTATATTGGCTGTGCCTGTTTTCAGAAAGTGGTCCGGCACGTCCGGCCGGGATATGTTTCCTGTATTATCCAGATCAATACGGAAGATGGCTGGGTATCGGACTCGCCGTATCTGCATGTGTTTGACGGATTGGAACGAGTGCACCATCTGATGGACGAAAAGGCTTTGGAACAGGCAATGCGCGAAATAGAGTATCGGAAAAAAGTAAGATCGGAACATATACTGCCCAATGGGAAAAAACTGGTGCGGATGGATTTTGTACGGGAATCAGTGCAAAATACCGGAGAGGGAACATAAGCGCTTTTACTTTTGGCGGTGGTTATGCAATTATTCCTTTAATCCAGGAGCAGGTGGTAGAAAAAAACAATTGGATCAGCGAAAAAATGTTTACGGACATCATTACCATTTCACAGATGACACCGGAGGAATCGGATTATGATACGACGAGCGACGGTTGAGGACGCTTCCAGAATCGCGGAAATTCTGGTATTTACGAAACGCATGAACTATAGAAAAATTTTCCGCAACGATAAGGTGTCTTTCGGGGAGATACAGGTTTATCCCCTTGCGAAGGCATACATTGAAAATCCGGAAAAACTGGAGGGCGTCTTTGTCTACGACGATGAATTTGTCAAGGGCGTGCTGCATATTTCCGGGGACAGAATTGAGGAACTGTATGTGGACACGTTTTTCGAAAACTGCGGGATCGGCGGCGAGCTGATGCGGTTTGCCATAGAAAAGAACTGCAGGTATCTCTGGGTGCTCGGGAAAAACGCGGATGCCAGACGGTTTTATGAAAGGTATGGTTTTGCGGCTACCGGGAAGAAGCAGTTTCAGGAAGGGACGACGGAATATATTGTTGAGTTGAAACGGGAATGAAATCCGGAAACGTTTTGCGGTTTATAAGTGTAAAAGTCATACATGCTGGAAAGAATTGGGAGATAATTATTTTGGAGAAATTTGAGAAAAACATATTTGTAATTTTTCACGCTTATGATACAATAGATGCAGACTATGCAATACAGATCCGGTTAGGTAAAGCATGGTCAATATTATTATCTTTAGAAAATGGAGAAAAATAGTATGGGAAATGAACAGGTGATTGGGAAAAAAAGCGGCGGCAGGAAGAGGAAGCGCATCGGGAAAAAGGTCGGTAATGTTGTAGTGATCATGCAGGCCATTTCCGTAGTTTTTGCGGTAGTTATCTGTGTTTACATGTATAATTCCCTTGTCAGGAGTATGCAGAAACAGATTTGTACGGATGGTACAAATGTGCTTGCCTATGAGCTGAGCCGGGTATCGGAAGACGAAGATATCAATCTGTTGCTGGACGGCATGAAAGAACGCATGGGCTGTGAATTTACTGTTTTTGAGGGAGATACGAGAGCATACAGCACGGTGACCAAAAACGGGGAGCGCGTGGTGGGAACCAAGCTGGCCTCCAATCTGATTGATATTGTACTTAAGAAGGGACAGTCCTATGTGGGCGAGGCGGATATTCTGGGCGAGACTTATCTGTGCTCCTACGTCCCGACAATGGGAGAGAACGGGCAGGTTGACGGTCTGATCTTCGCAGGTATATCCATGACTGAGGCGAAGGAGGAGACAGCCAGAATTATTACATATGCCGCGGTGATCAGTGTGGCGGTGATTATTGCCTGCATTCTGTTCCTGCTGGTTTATTTGAAAAAGAGCGTGTCGGGACCGCTTGCCAAAATTACGCAGGCAGCTATGCGGCTGGAAAAGGGTGAGCTTGGACTGGCTGACGGCGGGGATGCGAAGATAGACTTCCGCTCCAATGATGAGCTTGGTCTGCTGGCCGAAATCTTTGAAGGCAGTGTGACCAGTCTGCGCGCATACATTGGTGAGATTTCCGATATACTGGGAGCGATTGCGAAGGGCGATCTGACACAGGAAGCGCAACAGGATTATACGGGTGACTTTCTGGCGATCAAGAAGTCTCTGGACAGCATTCTGGGCGCGCTGAACCAGACGATGGGACAGATTGCAGCCAGTGCCAATCATGTATCCGACGGTTCGGATCAGGTATCGGCAAGTGCGCAGACTTTGGCGCAGGGCGCGACGGAGCAGGCCAGCGCCGTTACAGAGATTTCCACTACGATTACGGACATTTCGGCCAGTGCAAAAGAGACTTCGATCGCGGCCGAGGAGGTGGGACAGATTACCAATCAGGCCGGAGCACAGCTTGGTGTCAGCATGGAGAATGTGAAGGAGTTGAGCGTTTCCATGGAGCGCATTGCCAGCGATTCCAAACAGATCAGCACCATTATCGCGACGATAGAAAACATTGCTTTCCAGATCAATATTCTCTCGCTGAATGCGGCTGTTGAGGCGGCCAGAGCCGGCAGCGCAGGTAAAGGGTTCGCTGTGGTTGCGGAGGAGATCAGCAGTCTCGCTTCGAAATCGGATGAGGCAGCCAAGGCGACGAAAGAACTGATAGAGAGTTCTGCCGCGACGATCACGGAAGGCGGCAAGGTTATGAACAGAGTGTCGGAAGCGCTGGAGCGGACAGGAGAACTGGCAGGCAACGTGACTGTCAAGATGGATCAGGTAGTAGAGGCGGTGGAGAAGCAGACCATCGCGATGGAGCAGGTGGCTACCGGGGTCGAGCAGATTTCGGCGGTGGTGGAGAACAACTCCGCGACCAGTCAGGAGTGTGCGGCGGCCAGCGAGGAGCTGTCGTCCCAGTCCGGTATGCTGAAAGAACTGATCGGCGCATTCAGACTGAAAAATACACGCTGGCAGTAAGAAAAGCGTATGTCAGTTGGCCCATGAAATCTGTGGCTCTGTCACCAGAGGATAGGTTTTCAGCGTTTGCGCATCCAGATTTTCATGGAGGAGGTCGACTGCGGTAAGCTGTGAGTTGGCGTAGGTTTTATAGTAATATCTGCCCTTAGTGGCATTCATGCAGCAGGCATAGGTGGTGGTGTCGTAAAGCTCCTGTCTGGTTACGACACTTCCACGAATCATGGATACAGAATCCAGAATGTGAAACAGTTGGGAGACGCTGCTCATTTCATCTTTTTCACAGACAGAGTTCATGGAAAGATAAGCCGCCTTGACAAAGCGCGAGGCGGGAGAATAATCACCTGGCAGACCGAAGCTGCCTAAGCCTTGTCCGAAAGGGACAAGGCTTTTTATATTGCTGAAACAGTTTTGCGGACAGGCTGTGGTCAGGTTCATATATTGACACAGGTTTGTGGTCTGAAAATGGAATCCGGGATTATTGGTCAGTACCCCCACAGGGTTGTCATATATTTCCAGCCCGTTCTGGGTAGACTCCAGCACAATGGAGCATGACCGGTCTGCAATATGCCAGTGCAGCGGTGTCAGCGGCAGGTCGTCGTTAAACGGAATGTCTATCAGATGGGTGGTGGCCAGAAGCTCTTTTACGTCTGTGACGGAGGCGCATTTGGCGCATAACCATAAGATCAGCTCGAAGGGCGATACATTCTGTCTGACAGGATCTTCCTTTGGCGGATAGTAGGCGTTGTCGGGGAAATTCAGACCGGCTATGCAAAGTCCCCTCTCATTTACCGCTTCCGCGTAAAGCGGATATCCATCCATAACACCTGCCATTCCCAGCATAGCGTAATGTCTGTGAAGGGTGCTGTTTTTGCGGAAGTGTATGGGAAAGTTTCTGGGTGTGAAAACGACTTTTTCACCGAAAGAATACTCGATATCCATTGTGCGGCCGAAATAAAAATCTTCGGTATTCATGGCAATACTTGTACACATAAAGACTCCTTTTTCGTATATGGCTTCAATATTGTATGATGGGAAAACCGGTGCCTGCGCATCCGGCTTTTAAAGTATATGCAGGGAAGGGGCAGAAAATGCCGTGTTACTGTTCATTTGTGCCTTTTAATGTGCAATTTGTGCCGGGGATGGTTTTTTAAAGTCATTTTTTGGTACAGTATGTAAATACACAGATTCGGATTTGCCTGAATAACATACTGATTATTTTTCTTTAGAAAATATCATAGAGTCAGGGCGTAATTTCGTACATAAGAAGGGGTGGCTGCTAACATGATAAGGATGGCATTTTGCGATGATGATCTGACGGTACTCGACGGGATTCGGGAATTGATGGATCAATATCGCACAAAATATTATCAGCAGATAGAGTATTCTTTTTTTCACAGTCCGTTAGAACTTCTGGCTGAGATAGAAAACGGGCTGCGTCTGGACGTTCTGGTTTTGGATGTGGTTATGCCGGGAACGGACGGCATAAGTGTGGCAAGGGAAATCCGCCGGTATGACGAGGCGGTAAAGATTATTTTTTTGACATCCTCCAGTGAGTTCGCTTTGGAAGCCTGCACGGTAGGGGCATATTTCTACCAGATGAAACCGGTCAGTGAGGAAAATTTATACCGCCTGCTGCGCTCTGTGATTTCGGAATGCGAAAAGGCCGGACAGTGCAGTCTGATTTTGCACAGCAAGAACGGAATCACGCGGATCCGTCTGGATAAACTTTTATACTGTGAAGTGGTGGGACGGTATCTGATGTTTCACCTTGAAAACGGAAAGGTGCTGGAATGTGTGGGAAGTATGAATACGCTGTGCAGTAAACTTGCTTCTTACAAGAACTTTCTGCATTCGCACCGGTCTTTTCTGGTGAATATGGAGTTTGTCCAGAATATTTCCTGTCGGGCGATTACGATGGATAATCATGTGGAAATTCCCATTCCGCACGGGAAATACTCCCGGGTAAAAAATCAATATCTTGAATACGCGTTCAGCAAAAGGCAGATCTTTATGCTGTGAGTTAATGATATGATTCTTATTTTTTTATTAATTTTAGTAATTTTCATTATAAAGGGAGGATTTTTTGTTATACTATAAATAGTTTGCAGCGGATAGCCGGTTCGAAGAGGGACTGACTGTGTAAAAGCCAAGCTTTTAGAGGAACTGCTTTTGTGTGTCAGGCAGATAGAAATGCGGGTACGGAAATGCGGTTTCTGTGAGAAGACAGGCGACAGAAAAGTGGACGGGATTTGAAAATATCATAGGAGGAATCAGGGTGTTTTTATCAAAATTTTTCCTGCTTCTGCTGGGGATCACTGTACCGGCTTTTTTTCTGTTGCCTGTAAAATGGCGTGTTGGCGTACTTTTGGCGGCAAGCTATGTGTTCTGCGCCTATGTGGATCCAAGGGCAGCGGTTATTCTGGCTGCGATTACGGCAGTCACCGGTTTCATGGCAGCTTATACTGAAAAATTGCAGGACAGGGGATGCGTGAAAAAGGCTGGAAGGATCACTTTTGCAGCGGTGTGTGGTCTGATTTTTTTGCTGGCGGTATACAAATACACGGGATATCTGGCGGACTGTTTTGGGATTACAGACAGGATTTCGGAACGTGTGCTAAAAGATCTCATGATGCCGGTCGGTCTGTCTTTTTATTCATTTCAGGCCGTTGGGTACCTTGTGGATGTATATAAACACAGAATTGCAGCGGAAAGAAGTTTTTGTCATCTTGCCTGTTATCTGGCTTTTTTTCCAAAGTTTGTCAGTGGTCCGATCGAGCGTGGAGAGGCGTTTCTGCCGCAGCTGAAAAGGCTGGGAGAGGTCCGGTTCCGGAATAGGGGGAGGCTGTCCGCCGCTTTCACGTATATGCTGTGGGGCTATTTTATGAAGCTGGTGCTGGCGGACAGGCTTGGCTGGATGGTCAGGCCGTTATTTGCGGAGCCGGAAGCGTTTGACAGTTTTTGGCTTCTGCTCGGGGTTATGATGTATTCGATCCAGATTTACTGTGATTTTGCCGGATATTCCTATATTGCGACAGGCTGCGCGAAGCTGTTCGGGATAGAGCTTCAGGAGAATTTCCGGGCGCCGTACAGGGCGGTAAACATGCAGGAGTTTTGGCGCAGGTGGCATATTTCCTTAAGCGGATGGCTCCGGGATTATATTTATATTCCCCTTGGAGGAAACAGAAAGGGGCGCGTTAGGAAGAATCTCAATATTCTGATTGTGTTTCTTGTGTGCGGTGCATGGCACGGAGCGGGAATGCATTTTCTGGTCTGGGGGATTTTGCACGGGATATATCTTCTCATTGGCTCTCTTACGGGACAGAGAATCAGGAGCAGGATACTCACCTTCTGGATGGCAGGGTTTGCATGGATCTTTTTCCGGTCGGACAGTCTGGAAGGCGCGTTTCGATATATCCGCCAGATGGTGACAGCGGGACTGTGGCCCGGGCGTATGAGACAGGCGGCGGAAAGCCTGCAGTTAAACGGAGCGGAGATCGGGATCGGTGTCAGCGGGATTTTAATTGTCTGGCTGGCGGACTGGCTGTGTGATCGTGAAAAAATGGAGCTTCCGTTACTAATCCAGCAAAAGACCAACGGAAAAAGGTATCTGGTGTTTTATCTGCTTTTGACAACTATTTTTATCTTTGGAATTTATGGGGCGGGCTATCATGCAGAGCAGTTTATTTACATGCGCTTTTAGAAGAGGAATAAGAAGAGATGAGAAATGGAACGAAGAAGAATCTGCTCAGAGCCGGATTCCTGCTTTTGCTTATAGTGACGATTTATCTTGCATCAAGGGTTTTGCGGGTTAAGTCAGGGCACGGGATTAATCAGCTCGAGGGGCTGTACTGGCAGCCGGAGCATACGATTGATGTGATGATGATGGGAAGCAGCCATATTCATTGTAATGTGAACACAGCTCTGCTTTGGGAAAAGTATGGGATAGCCGCATATGATTACAGCGGGGCGCAGCAGCCTTTGTGGATGACTTATTTTTATCTGAAAGAATTATATAAATACCAGTCTCCGGAGGTGATTGTACTGGATTTATATGCGCCTGCCAGATATAAGGAGGATTACCAGTACGACTGGATATCAGAAAACATTCTGGGGATGCGCTTTTCAGCCAACAAACTGGGCATGATGGCGGCCAGTGTGGAACAAGCAAGATATTTTCAATACTTTCCGTCCTTTACCATTTATCACAGCAGATATGATGATCTGGAGAGGGATGACTTTAACGATTTCTTCTGGAACAGCAGGGAGAAGGAAAATTTCAAAGGATATACGCCCTATTGGCAGCGGACGCCGCAGATAAGGCCGGAAATTTCGGAGACCGGAAAAGGCGGATTGACAGAGAAATCAGAAAAATATCTGCGCAAGATTATAAATTATACAAAGAAAAAGGGCAGCAGGCTTGTCCTGATGGCTGCGCCATACGTGCTGACGGCGGAGGATAAGCTTACCTACAATCAGATAGAGGAGATCGCGGAGGCGGAAGGGGTTGTCTTTGTTGACTTTAACGGGTACTATGATGAAATGGAGCTTGATTTTACACAGGATTTTAACGACGATTCTCATTTGAACTACTGGGGCGGGTGCAAATTTTCCGATTATCTGGGAGAATTTCTGACGGCCCGTTATGAGCTGACAGACCGGCGGGGGCAGGAGGGTTATGAGTCATGGGACGACCATGTCACGTTGATTGCGGAGGAAGTACAAAGCTTTCAGGACGGTATGCCGGAGCAGCAGGCGGCTCCTGAATGAACGCAGCGGGAGAAAGGAAAGAATATGAAACGTATCTTTTTTGTGGAGGACGATCTGAGTCTGACAGGCGGTCTGACTTATGCCCTTGGAAAGGAGGGCTATGAGGTGGAAAACGCCCGCACGGCAGCGGAGGCGGAGGCGATGTGGCAGGCGGGGAAGTATGATCTCGTTATACTGGATGTGGCCCTGCCCGACGGTACCGGCTTTGACCTGTGTGAAAAGATAAGGCGTTCCTCCAGGGTGCCTGTCATGTTTCTGACGGCCGCAGACGAGGAGACGGACATGATTATGGGGCTGGATATCGGTGCGGACGACTATATCACCAAGCCCTTTAAGCTGGCTGTCTTTTTGTCCAGAATCCATGCGCTGCTTAGGCGGAGCGAAAATTTTATGCAGGCGGGGGAAGAGATAGCCATGAACGGCATTACCCTTGACATGCGCAGAGGAGAGGCGCGAAAGAACGGGAAGAAGCTGGAGCTGACTTCCGGGGAATATAAGCTGCTTCGGATGTTTATGGAAAATCCGGACAGGGTGCTGTCGGCGGAGCAGATTCTTGCCGGGTTGTGGGACTGCGAGGAGAATTTTATAGAGAATAAAACGCTGGCAGTGTATATCCGCAGATTGCGCATAAAGATAGAGAATGATCCCGGTATGCCGGAAAAGATCGTGACCGTTCGCGGCATGGGATATAAATGGAGTACGGGGGCAAAATGAGAGTGTTTGTAAATCGTAAGGTAAGAAAGTTGTTTGTGCAGATGACTTTGTGTATGGGGGCGGCTGTCCTGTGCGCTGTGCTGTCTGCGCCATTTTGCGTGATGGTCATGGGAGGTGCAGCGCTTGCTTTCTGCTATCGGTATTTCAGGCAGCAGGACAGGCAGATGGAGGACGCCGTGGCGCAGATCAGAGCGTTTATTGCAGGGGACAGAAACGCCCGCATCGCCTGTGACGAGGAGGGAGAGCTGTACCGGCTTTTCCATGAAATTAATTCGCTGGCGGCCATTTTAAATGCGCAGGCGCAGAAGGAAGGGGAGGCGGGCGTGTTCCTGAAAAATACGATCTCGGACATTTCCCACCAGTTGAAGACGCCCCTTGCCGCATTGAATATTTACAACGGCATCATGCAGACGGAGGCGCAGACAAACGGCCTGACGGCCATACAGGAGTTTGCCGGACTGTCAGAGCAGGAGCTTGACAGGATTGAGACGCTGGTACAGAACCTGCTGAAAATCACGAAATTTGACGCGGGGACAATGGTGATTGAGAGACAGCAGGAAGACCTTGCTGAGATTATGGCGGAGGTGGAGAAGCACTTTGCGTATCGTGCAAAGCAGGAGGGAAAACGGATCGTTTTGGAGGGCAGCGCTTCCCGGTCCTTTTTTTGTGACCGGAGCTGGATCGTGGAGGCCCTTGACAATCTGGTAAAAAATGCCCTCGACCACACGGAGAGCGGGGATTGCATACGGATGATACAGGTACAGTCCCCATCCGCCGTGAATATTACGGTGAAGGACAATGGAAGCGGCATTCATCCGGAGGATCTGCACCATATATTCAAGCGTTTTTACCGCAGCAGATATTCTCAGGACAGGCAGGGAATCGGGCTGGGACTCTCACTCGTGAAAGCGGTGGCGGAGGCACACGGAGGCACGATCTCGGTGGACAGCAGGCTGGGGGAGGGGACGACTTTTGTGCTGCTGTTTCCGGCTGTCGAAAAAATGTAAGAACATTACAAAATTGTAATCTGAGCGAAATACGCGTGTAGTATGTAAGCGTTATTCTTTCTTAAGGGCGCGGTGTCGAAGGTCTTTTGACAGCTGCATCCCAGAGACAAAAATTCTGGAAAGAGGTGCTTGGAATGAATTTACTGGAAGTGAGCAAAATCTGCAAGACTTACGGCAGCGGCGAGGCGGCGGTGCAGGCGCTTAAAAACGTCAGCTTTTCCGTTCCCAAGGGGGAGTATGTGGCAATCGTCGGTGAGTCCGGTTCGGGAAAAAGTACGCTGCTTAATATGATCGGGGCGCTTGATACGCCAACGTCGGGCAAGGTGCTGATCGACGGCAGGGACACCTTTGCCATGAAGGAGAAAAACCTTACCGTTTTCCGCAGGAGAAACATTGGTTTTATCTTTCAGGCGTTTAACCTGATTCCGGAGCTGACGGTGGAACAGAATATCATTTTTCCGCTGCTTTTAGATTACCAGAAGCCGGACAGGAAATATCTGGAGGAGCTGCTTTTGGTGCTCAATCTGAAAGAGCGGAGGAACCATCTGCCGGGCCAGCTCTCAGGCGGGCAGCAGCAGAGGGTGGCGATTGGCCGCGCGCTGATCACAAGGCCGTCTTTGATTTTGGCGGACGAACCCACGGGAAATCTGGACACCCGAAACAGCGACGAGGTGATTGCGCTGCTTCGGGAGGCTTCCCGGAAATACGAGCAGACCATCATAATGATTACCCACAACCGCATGATTGCCCAGACCGCGGACAGGGTGATTGAAGTGTCGGACGGTGTGCTGACGGATCTGGGGAGGTGTGCGCAGTGAAAAACAGGGAGATGAAAAGTTACTTAAATCTGATTCCCATTTCCGCCAGAATCCGAAAAAAGCAGAACCGCCTGATTTTATTATGCATTATCTTTGCGGTGTTTCTCGTGACGACGGTCTTTTCCTGTGCGGAAATGATGGCAAAGGGACAGACGGAAGGATTAATCAGACATCACGGCAGTCATCATATTGTAATTGGCGGGATATCCGAAGCGGCATCGGAGCAGATCGCGGCAAGGGAAGATGTGTCTGTGGCGGCGTGGTGTAAGGAGCTTGGGGAGGATGTTTACGAAGGGTATTACATCAATGACACGCGTGTCATATTGTACGGCGCGGAAGAAAACTATATTGACGACATCAGGGCGTATGCGCGTGAGGGTGCGTTTCCCCGAAATGATGAGGAGATTATGTTAAATACAAGCGCGAAAGAGCGGCTTGGCGTGCAGGCGGGCGACAGTGTTACCGTCCGTGTTCCGGCGGGGGACTTCACTTTTGTGGTGAGCGGGTTCTGCGATGACGAGTGGGAAAAGTACGACAAAAAGTTTGAGGATGTGAGCGCCTATATCAGTGTGGACGCCTTTGACAGGATAAACGCTGCAAGCAAAACAGGTCATTTTGACACAGGTGTTGTGGAGGAGCAGGCGGCAGGGGACAGGGCACAAAAGACGGCGTACTATGTGCGTTTTACAAAAGACGCGCATATCAAAAGCGCACTTTCCGAATTGAAGGCGCAGTATGGACTGGCGGACGGGGATATCGAAGAAAATCTGGCTGTTATGGGGATTTCCGGAGAAAGCAGCAATCGGGCGATGCAGAGCTTCTACTCACTTGCCGCCATTGTATTTGTACTGATTCTGACTGCGGGCGTACTGATGATTTCGAGCTGTATAAACAGCACAGTCACACAGCGGACAAAGTTTTTCGGGATGATGCGCTGCATCGGGGCAAGCAGGGAACAGGTGATGCGTTTCGTGCGGCTCGAGGCGCTGAACTGGTGTAAGACGGCGATCCCTGTCGGGCTGATCGTCAGCGAGGTATTTACGCTTGTGCTGTCCGTGATTTTGCGATACAAGGTGGGCGGTGAGTTTGATGATTTCCACTATCGGTTCAGTGTGACCGGTATTGTGTCGGGTGTTCTGGTGGGCGTGATATCGGTATTGCTTGCCGCCTATGCGCCCGCGAAACGGGCGGCGTCAGTGTCCCCCGTGGCGGCGGTATCGGGCAATGCGGAAACAGGAAAGACTGTCGCTCATGCGGCGAACACCCGCATTTTTAAAGTGGAGCGTGCGCTGGGCGTGCACCATGCCACGGCGTCGAAGAAGAACCTGATTCTGATGTCCTTGTCCTTTGCCTTTACGGTGACCCTGTTTCTGGTGTTTGCTGCCGGGCTGGATTTGCTTAAACGGTTTATGCCTTCGGAGAACGATTTAAGTCCGGAAATCAGCATTGCCGCGTCAGACAATTCTCTGGACAGGGAAATGAAAGAGGAAATCAGCGCGTTGTCCGGCGTGGAAACGGCATTTGGCTGCGCCGTATGTTATGACGTGCCAGCGGAGATTAACGGGGTTTTGGGCAGTGTCGATCTGATTTCCTATGATGACTGGATGTTTGACTGGTCAAAGAGATCTGTTGCCAGCGGCGATTTGAAAAAGGTTTCCGGCGATACGGATTATGTGATGACGATTTTTAACATGGACAGCCGCTTAAATACCGGAGATATTGTCACAGTCGGCGATACGAAGCTCACCATTGCCAGCGTGTGCTCGGAGGGAATCGGAACGGAGAGCCGTCCGGCGATTGTCTGCACGGAGGAAACGTTTGCGCGTCTGACAGGCGAGACGGACTATTTGCTGCTCGGTTTTGAACTGGCAAAGGATGTGCCGGAAGAGACAGTGGAGACAATACGGGCGATAGCGGGTGAGAATGACTTTGTGGACAGACGGGAGGATGAGCAGACGAACAATTCCGGTTTCTGGGTTTTCCGCATTGCGGCTTATGGGTTTCTGTCAGTCATTGCCCTGATCACGGTCTTTCACATTATGAATAACATTTCCATGAGCGTTTCGGCAAGAATGAAGCAGTACGGCGCCATGCGCGCCGTGGGGATGAGCGTGGAACAGATGACCCGGATGATTGCGGCTGAGGCGGTAACTTATGCGGTCTGCGGTCTGATTCCCGGCTATGTGGCAGGTCTGTATTTACACCGGCTGTTTATGGTGAAGATAGTGTTTACCCATTTTGGCGGATCGTGGACGGTGCCCTTTTCAGAGCTTGCGGTGATTACAGGCATTGTCGCGCTTTCCTGTGTGGCTGCCGTATGGGTGCCCGCAGGGAGAATCCGGGAGATGGCGATCACGGAGACGATCAATGAGCTGTAAGACGGATTCGGAAAGGGGAAGCGGTTTTAAACGTCCGGCAGGACAGTTACCGGTATTCGGGCAGGGGGAGATACAGAAACAGGTCGAAAACCCCGTTTTCCGTTTTGATTTCCAGACTGCCGTGATATCTTGTCACAATTTCGTGTATGCTTTTCAGCCCTAAGCCGTGATTTCTTTTATCCGCTTTCGAGGTAGGCGGAATCAGGCTGTGCGCAGACGGTTTTCCGGACATGGAAGCCGTCTGCTTTCCGGTCTGTGAGCGGGCGTTTTCCGGATCGGGATTGCAGACTTCCAGACAAAACAGACCTTTGTCTGCCCTGCATTTCAGAGAAATTTTTCTCTGCGTTTCATCCAGCTTCATGCACGCCTCCACGGCGTTGTCGAGGGCGTTGGCGTACAGGGCGCAGAGATCCGTTTTGTCGTAGGGGAGCGGCGTGGGAATTTTCACATCCATTTCCAGGCGGATGCGGCACCGCTCCATCACGCTTTTCTTGACGGTCAGCACGGCGTTGACGGTGGAATCCCCGCAGTAGGCGAAGGATTGGGAGAGGGCCGTATGGCCGGACAATTCCTCGGCGTAGGCCGCTCTTTTTTCTTCGGGCAGAGAGGATAAAACCTGAATGTGGTTGGCCAGATCGTGTTTTAAACGCCGGATTTCAAAATGCTGTTGTTCCATTGTTTCGTAATACCTGCGGTTGATCTCCGCGAACATGCTCTGCTGTTCCAGTTTTCGCTGTTTGGCAAGAACCGTGACGCACCAGAGCAGACAGATGAAGGCAAACAGGGCGATCAGCAGCAAAACGGCATATTCCCTGTGCGCCATAGCATTTACACTGTAATCATAATAGCGAAGCAGGGTGACCACGGCCATTACAATGCCAAGGGGAATGAACGTGAGAAAGAGCAGTAACCGCCACATGCTGTCTGAGAGGGCATAGTCCTTATCGGGCGCATTTTTTTTCGTGTAAAGGCACAGGAGCAGCGTGAAGGGCAGAGTGAACAGTTGGGAAATGTGGTAGCCGTGTTCGGCCGGTATCCATGTCCCATTGAAGGTATGGCTGATATCGCTGCCTCCGAAAATGACCACGCTGATTCCCAGCTGTCCCGGTGGAAACAGAAGATCGTGGATATAGTTATCACGCAGGGCGCTGAAAGAAAAGATTGTGCTGGAAAACAGAAGCCCGATGGTTACTTTCTGCCAGAACGTACCCTTGCAGGATAGAAATACGATAACCAGAAAAACGGGAGTGGTTGCCAGAATATTAAAGGGGTCCCCGATAAAGATGATCATAGTGCACAATAGCACACAGCCCCCAAAAAGCAGAATGCGGCTGCCTCTTTTTTCGGAAAGTGCAATCAGATATGACATGGCGTGCATAATCAGCCAGCCGGAAAGCAGGATGGCGGACAAGTGCAGGATATTCAGTAAGGTCATCATGTTAATCTCCATTCCAGAGCGTGTACGCGGCGGGGGAAACAAATTTCGTGAGAAAAAGCAGCATAGCTATTTGTTTTTCTCACTGGCCGTCCATCATGAAACGTGCGATTCTGGGCAGGGCGGACTCCCGGTATTTTCTGCTGCAGGGAAGTTCCTGCCCGCAGACGGTCACAGACTCACTGCCGAGGTAGTCCACATGGGCCGGATTGATCAGATAGCGCTGGTGAATCCGCACGAAATCAGAGGACAGTCTGGCGGCGATTTCATCCAGTCTGGCATAAAAAGGATACGCACCTTTGGCGGTTACCAGAATGACTTTTCGTCTGTCGGAATAGAAGTAGAGGATGTCGGAGTGGAAAAAACGCCATGTGCCGTCTATGTTTTTCAGGGTAAAGGTACGGGATTCTTCCTGGGCCGATTTGGCCCGCACACGTCCGATTAACTGCCGCAGTTTTTCTTCACGGACCGGTTTCATCAGGTAATCCAGCGCGCCCACCCGGTAGCCGTCAAAGACATAATCAGAGTAGCCCGTCACAAAGACGATGAGGATCTGCTCATCAAAGGTTCTGATTTTCCCGGCGGTTTCCATGCCGTTTAATCCCTTCATTTCCACGTCCAGAAAAAGCAGGTCGATTTCGCCCGGATGGTTTTTAAGCCACGACGCGGCGTTTGTGCCCGAAGAAAATTCGTAGACAATCGACTCGGAGTCCTCGATCAGTATTTTTTCCAGTTGAATGCGCAGGGCGTCCCTTGCATCCGTCTCATCATCGCAGATTGCGATTCGCAGCATGTGGCTCTCTCCTTCCGGTTTACGGTAAATGGCATGGCGCAGACCGCCTGTATGCCATCGCAGATATTTTACCATATTTTTAAGAGGCAGTCCTGTCCCGTCTTCCCAAACTTTACATTCAACCATTCTAAACTTTACATTGCGTGTAAAAGCCGTTCAAACTTTACATGCGGACTGTCAGGAATGACAGCCGTTTTTTTTGCGGGCGGTATTTGTAGTATGCTTATTTTTGCTGCAGATCAATCTGCCATGTGAGGCAGCTTTGCAGAAAGTCAGCCGGAAGGCAAACAGGCATTCCGGCAGTAAAAGGAGGACACAGTTATGCTGTATGTAAAAGAGCTGTACAAATCTTACGAGACAGGAAAAAACAAATATGAGGTGTTGAAGGGAATTGATTTTCATGTACCGCAGGGGGAGTTCGTGGCGGTCATGGGGCCGTCAGGTTCCGGGAAAACCACGCTGTTAAACTGTATTTCCTGTTATATTCCTTTTGACAAAGGAAACATCAGGCTGGGCGGCATGGAACTTGCGGGGATGAATGAGGACGGACTGGCAAGGGTCAGAAACACGAAGATCGGGTTTGTGTTTCAGGACTTTATGCTTCTGGACGGGCTGACTGTCAGGGAAAACATTCTGGTGCCCCGCATTGTGCAGGGAGAGGTGGGGCAGGAGGCAGAGAAGCTTGCAGATCAGCTTGCGGCCATGTTTGGCATCGTACCCATTCTGAATAAATATCCGGCGGAAATTTCCGGCGGTGAGAAACAGCGGGCGGCGGTGGCCAGAAGTCTGATCAACAATCCGCTCATTATTCTGGCGGATGAACCGACGGGAAATCTGGATTCCAAGTCCAGCCGGGCGGTGATCGAGACGTTTATCCATGCGAAACAGAAAATGAGTGCCACGATTTTTATGGTGACCCACGACAGTTTTTCCGCGTCTTTTTGCGACAGAGTAATTTTGCTGAAAGACGGCAGCATATACCGCCAGCTTGAAAAGCGGGAAGAACGCAGTGTATTTCAGGATCAGCTTTTGGACGCGATCAAAGAGATGAGTGAATAGGGGGGAGCATGATGGGGTCGATGACAAATATGAAGCAGATGGAACGGAAGCTGCAGAAGGCGGACAGGAAGCAGTCGCGTCTTTATCTGTTCTGTAATTTTATGGCGCTTATGATTATTTCGGCATACTCCGCACTGATGATTTCGCCCACGGTGCAGAAGGTGTTTCCGAAGGGCGGCGACAGCGCGAAGCAGATGTACATGATCTTCGTGATGACGCTGGTGGGGTGCGTGGTCTTTACGATCTATGCGCTCGGACTGTTTTTCCGGCATAAGTCCGGACAGCTCGGTATTCTGATGGCTTTGGGCGCTTCCAGAAGGCGTCTTGCGCCGGGACTTTACCGGGAAGTGATTTTATTAAGCGGTGTGTCCGCCGTTGCGGGGGCGGCAGCAGGTTTTCCCTTCGTGCAGGTGATCTGGCAGTCGTTTCGCCTGTTTCTGGTGGACAGCTCGGATATGGTTCTTACGTTTGACTTCAGATGTCTGTTTGTCTCGCTGCTGTTTTTGCTTTTCGTGGTGGGCTTTGCCTGTCTGACGGCGTGGCGGTATTTGAAAAAAACAAATATTATGGAAGTGATCCGGGAAGAGCATATCAACGAGCCGGTGAAGGAGCCTGGCAGATGGTGCGGTCCGGTGGGATTTTTGGTGCTCCTTGCAGGCGCGGTGATGGGATATCAGGCGCCGGGGGCATGGCATGCGTGGTTTTCCGCTTATCCGCCGGCGTGGGCGGGTGTGTTCTATGCGCCGGTGTTCCCGGGGCTTTATATGGTCATGCTGCACACGGTGGTGCACGGATGGAAGAGCCATCGGAAGAATCCTTATAAGAATATCATTTCCCGGAGCATGATGAAGTTTCAGGGAAGACAGACGGTCAATAATATGCTGGTGATTACCCTGCTGGTCGCGGGAGGATGCTTTGCCATCTTCTATGTGCCGATAAACGCCATATCGGCGCTGATTTCCTACGCGTCCCAGCCCTTTGATTATTTTTATAACTATCAGGCGGACCAGAAGGTGCCGGACAGAGAAGAAGTGGAGGCGCTTGGCAGGGAATACGGTCTTTCATTTAAAGACTGGAAAAAGTGCGGCTATGTCACGCTGGGAATCGGCGGAAACGCGATGATTGAGGAGGAGGACGGCAGGAGCTATCATTTTGAATATGTGGAGATGAAGAGTGAAGCGATCGTATTTTCCGAGGATGCATACAGGGAACTGACAGGACAGGAAGTTGACGTGGAGCCGGGAACTTACTTTAATCTCACGAGCGAAGAAGAATCGACGCTGTTTACCAACGAGTCGGCAAGGGGATTTACCAATATGGTGACGCGCACACGGCTCGCCACGCGGTTTGCGGGATATCTGCACTTTGATCTTCTGGTGGATCTGAATAGGGACTGCTGTGTGATTGACAATGAGGACTACGATCTGATATCCAAGGGACTGACGGATAACTGGAGAGGGTATTTCGTAAGGTTTAATGTGGACGGAAAGGATTCCTATCCCTTTGCCAATGCCTTTTATCATCGCTTTGTGTCATCCTTTGACGCATCCTGTGAACGCCCTTCCTACTATGACAGAGTGCAGAAGATCTGTGAGAACGAGGCAGGGAAAGTGTACTGGGGGGATACGGATGATATGACGACCATCAGTTACGACATGTCGGATTCCTTTACGTTCAGAAACTTCTGGGTGTATCAGCCGGATTTCCGGATTTTGAACCAGAATGATTATGCAAGGAATATGGGGGTGATGTTTATGATGTTTCTCTTTATCTTCCTCGTGTGCATGATCACGGCGATGGTGGTGTGCTATACCCGCTGTCAGAGCATTGCGATCAACAACCGCTACATTTTTGATGATTTGAAAAAGCTGGGGGCGTCTCCCGCCTTTCTGGACAGGGAAGTGCGCAGCCAGTGCGGCAGTGTCTTCAAAGCGCCTTCTCTGGTGGGCACGTCCGCCATGTTCCTGTTCTTTTCCATGATCCTGTACGGGAATGACGGCAGAATTACTGGGACAGAGTGGGTGGCAATAGGCGCCTGTCTGTGTATAACGGTGGCAATCGGCGGGGTGATTTATGCGGTGTACCGCTCTGCGGTGAAGGTGATTAAGGGGCAGCTTGGGATCATCTATGTGCGCAAATGAGTTGTGAAGGGCATCAGTTAATGGTATGCTTCTGATAAAGGAAAACATGCAAATGCGGTGGGATATGCGTGTGGATAAAACGGGAGGGCAGGCATGATTGATTTACACATGCACAGCAGATACAGCGACGACGGGGAGTACACCCCGTCTGAGCTGGTGGAGAAATGCGAAAGAGCGGGCGTCCGTATGATGTCGGTGACAGATCATAACTGCGCGAAAGCGAATGAGGAGGCGCAGAGGGCAGCGAAGGAAAAGGGCATACGGTATATTCCCGGCATCGAGATTGACTGCACCTGTGAGAACATAAATTTTCACGTACTCGGGTATGGTATTGACTATCTGGACAGCGGCTTTGAGGCAGTCGAAAAGAATGTGGCGGACCAGAGCGCGCAGGCTTCGCTGGAAAGGCTGGAAAAAACGCGGGCGTCAGGGTTTTCCCGTATTACGGAAGGGGATATGCTGGCGGTATCGGAAAACAGCTATTGGAAAAGATGCTGGACGGGGGAAATGTTTGCCGAGGTTTTGCTGGCGATGCCTGAGTATGAGGCGCATCCCCTTTTAAAACCGTACAGACCCGGCGGGGCAAGAAGCGATAATCCTTACGTCAATTTCTATTGGGATTACTATGCGCAGGGAAAACCGTGCTATGTGCAGACAGTCTATCCGACGATGGAGGAGATCATCGACACGATCCACCAGGGAGGCGGTGTGGCGGTTCTCGCGCACCCCGGCGTGAATCTGAAAGGGAGGGAGTTTTTGCTGGAGGATATTATGCAGCTTGGGATTGACGGCATAGAGGCGTTTTCCAGCTATCACAGCACAGAGCAGGCGGCGCTGTTTGACAGGGCGGCAAGGGCGCATCATGTGTTTGTCACCTGCGGCAGCGACTACCACGGGAAGACAAAACCGGCTATTGCGGTCGGGCAGCATGGGTGCACGGTTCCGGCGGAGGAGATGGAGGCGTTGTTTGGGCGGATGTGTTTGTAACGGCTGTGCTGATGTGGTAGAATAGATGCAGACAGTCGAAGAAGATAGTATTTGAGAATAAGATATAATAAAGTTTGAAACGGGACAATGCTCATTAGAATTTGGAAGGAGGGGAGGAAATGCCGCAGAGCATACAGGATGTATTGAAAAAATATGTGGAAGATGTCAGGAAACTGTATGGCAGTCACTTAAAAACGGTCATTTTATATGGATCTTATGCCAGAGGAGATTTCCGTCCGGATTCGGATATTGACATTATGATACTGGTGGGTTTAAACGATCAGGAGATCAGGCAGGAGGACCGCCGACTTTCCAAAATGACCTTTGAATACGATTATGATTACGACTTGAATATTATGCCGATTGTGAAAAATATTGATCATTTCAATAAGTGGCTTCGCGCCTATCCGTTTTACTATAATGTAAAAAAGGAGGGGGTGGAGTTATATGCAACTTGAGCTGGATGATAAAGGCGGTGCAAGGGAACTGGCTTTTTACAGAATGAATACGGCCAGAGAAGATTTGGAGGCGGCCCGATTCAATTTTGAAAAAGGACAGTACAGAACTTCCAATAACAGAGCCTATTATGCCATATTCAGGGCGATATCCGCGTGTCTTGCGTTGGAATTTAAAGCGTATAAGCAGCATGGGCAGACAATAGGAGCTTTTAATAAAGATTTTGTGCACAGCGGAATTTTTCCAAAGGAAATCAGCAGGAAAATCAGCAGAGCGCAGGAAGTACGGCATGCCAGTGATTATGATGACTTCTATATCGTTTCTGTAGAAGACGCAAAGGAACAGCTTGAGACGGCGGAAGAAGTGGTGGAGATGGTAGGAAAGTATCTGACATCGCTGGAATGAAAATGTAAATGATAGTTGTATTTTTAGAAGGAGTCCCCAATGCTTTCCCACCCGATCCCACCGCTCTACGATGAGCATTCCAAAATTTTAATACTGGGCAGTTTTCCCTCGGTGAAATCGAGAGAGCAGCAGTTTTTCTATGGCCATAAGCAGAACCGCTTCTGGCGCGTGATGGCGCAGGTGCTTGCCTGTGCGGTGCCGGAGACTGTGGAGCAGAAAAGGAAGATGCTTTTATCACACCATATCGCAGTGTGGGATGTGATCGCAAGCTGTGAGATCACAGGCTCTTCGGACGCCAGTATCCGGGATGTGACGCCCAACGATCTGCATCTGATTCTGGACAGTGCGGACATCCGCATGATCTGTACGAATGGCGGAAAGGCGTACCAGCTCTACCAGAAATATATTTATCCTTTGAACGGACGGGAGGCGGTTTCCTTACCGTCCACCAGCCCGGCCAATGCAGGGTATTCTCTGGAACGCCTCGTGGAGGCGTGGGGGACGATCCGGAAAGCACTTTGAACGTTCCGCTTCCGGGGATATTTATATGAAACAGGAAAACGGGAAGCAAAGATTTTAAAAAAGGAGGTGGCCAAAATGCCGCTCGTGTTGTGCATTGCTTACGCTCCATGCAAGGGATGAGGACATTGCATGGAGGAAAGCTGCAAAGCCGGTCCTCAGCCTTTGCATTTTTGGTTGTGAATCAAATCAAAGGAGCAAAGGAAAAATGAAAAAATATATCAAAGATTTAAACATGTTTCTGATACTGTGGAGTACCCAGTCTCTGTCGCAGCTTGGCAGCGCCATGACAGGATTTGCGCTCACGCTGTGGCTCTATGAGAAGACAGGGTCTGCGCTGCAGACGGCGCTTCTGGCGGTGTGCAGCTATGCGCCCTATGTGGTGATGAGCATTTTCGCGGGCGCACTCAGCGACAGGTGGGACAAGAAAAAGGTAATGCTCGTCTGCGATACGCTGGCGGCATGCTGTTCTGTGGCTGTCCTTTTTTTGCTAAAGGCAGATCTTCTGCTGCCTGTCCACATGTACATCCTGAATGCGCTGACCGGACTGATGAATACCGTGCAGCAGCCTGCAAGCGACGTGGCGATGACCATGATCACGCCGAAAGAATATTACCAGAAGACGAGCGGTCTGCGGTCGCTTTCCGCATCGCTTGTGACTATATTAAATCCGGTTCTGGCCACGGCATTGTATGCCTTTGCGGGGATGGATATCGTCATTTATGTGGATCTGACCACGTTCGCGATTGCGTTTCTTGCACTGTTGTTCGGGGTGAAGCTCTCTGTGCCGGAAAAGAAGGAAGAGGCGGAGAAGGAATCATTTTTGGAGACGGTCAGAGCGGGGCTTGTCTGCCTTCGGAAAAATGAATTGGTGCTCGTACTGATTTTGTTTCTGGCGGGGGTCAATCTCGTGGCGTCGGCGTTTGACGCGGTCCTTCCGGCACTGATTCTGCCGAGGAAAAACGGCGGCGAGGCGGTTTTGGGAATCGTTACTTCCTGCGCGGGAATTGCCATGTTATTTGGCAGTCTGATTGTGACGGCGCTGCCTGCGCCGAAAAACCGCATTCGTGTGATTTATCTGACGATGCTGTTTTCTCTGGGGACGGAGAACTTTATTCTGGCATTTACCAATAGTCCTGTGCTTTGGTGCATAGGACAGATCATCGGCTGGCTTCTGGTGCCTGTGATGAGCGCGAACTTGGACGTGATTCTGCGGACGACGATTCCGCTTGACATGCAGGGACGGGTGTATTCCTGCAGAAATACGCTGCAATTTTTTACCATTCCGATCGGCTTGTCTCTGGGCGGTTTTATGGTAGATCATTTCTGCGAGCCGGTGATGGCGCAGGCGCCTTCGCAGGGTGCGCTTGTCAGATTGTTTGGCGAGGGGAAAGGATCGGGCGCGGCGATGATGATGTTTATTCTGGGCGTGCTCGGGGTGGTGATCTGCCTGGGATTCGGCCGGGTCTTGCGAAGATACAGATATACAGAATAATTACGCGAACAATGAGTCAGGTGCCGTGCCTGCATGAGCATTTGGCGAATGAAGCGAAGGCATCGCCGAATCGGATGATTTGATGATTCGGCGATGCCTTTATGTGAATAAAACACAAAATTTACACCTGTGCGCAGAACGCAAAATATCCCTTTCCCTCCGTACTGAGAAGCAGACTGTAGGGCGGATATTCTTTGTCGAATGTGCGGACGAACTGCTCAAAGGTCAGCATGTCGTTTCGCTCTAAAGTGCCGCGGACGGTGTCAGGAAAATGCGTCTTTAAGCGGCTGATAAACTGTTCGGACAAAAGTTTCATGGCGGTGATGACCGTCTGGTCGATTCTGTGTATGTCCTTTCCCAGAATTTCACTGAGCGTATGCAAAACCAGCGATTCTTCATAAACCAGATAGATACGGATGGGGTTCTTTTCCTGCGTCCGGTAAGTCAGGCGGAAACAGAGCGTTTTTCCTGTGGAAAATTCCACCCCGCTGTAATGGCGGCTTATAACTTCCGCGCTTGTCTGCGCGAGATTCTCAAGCCCCTGCACAAGCGCTTTTTCCACACTTTCCTGCTCACTCTCATCCGTCTGGTGCACCCATTTGTGCGGGTTCTTGCCTGTGATGGCGCGATCCTCGACAATAATGTGGCCGTTTAGCCAGCCCACACAGATACCGAGAAAATGTCCCACCGATTCGGTGGAGTAATCCTGTGCCTCCATCTCCGCCTCCAGAGCAGGAATTGTCTTATCCCGCAGGCTGTCATGCAGACGTTTATGTACGGCAAGTCCGGGATAGCCGATGGACTGCATGTAGGCTTCCTCGTCGGCAAAATGCTTCATGGTATAGTTTTTGAAATATTTGATGCCCTCCCGGCATGCGTGCTGCTGCTTGGCCTCGTCCTCATTGAGGGCGATCAGCTTTCCAACGATGGAAAACAGTTTTTTGTGGGCGCTGTCAATGCTGTCCACACCTACGTTAAAGCGGTCGTTCCATTTGATTTCTTTTGCCATAATACAATCATCTCCCTGGTAATTGATAGGAATATGTTACCATATCCGATGCCGTGTCTCAACAGGCAAAAAACTTTCTTCAAAATTAATAGTGCAAGAAAGAAAAAGTTTTGCTATGATCTATCTATGAGAGGTTTTATAAAGTACGGAGGGGGAATAAAGAGTATGAAGTATAAGGTGCTGCTGACAGGAAACAACAAGATGGTGATCAATGAGTTTTTCACTTATATGGATTTCAGTTTTGAGTGTTTCAGCACTTCGGACCGGTACGATGATATCATCAACCATGTAAAGTACATACACCCGGATGCGCTTGTTTACTGTCTGTATGGAGAACACCCGGATGACCTTAAGAGATTTGTAAATGTGGAGCGGAAAATATCCATGGAAGGCATTCCGATTGTGATTGTGGGAGATGCCGATGAGTGCGACCAGTTTGAGCGTGTTGCGCCTATGATGGATGTCAGCATTTTCCGCAGGCCGATCTCGTCCCAGAAGCTGGAGGAGGAGGTAACCAGACTGTTGAAGGAAAAACGGCCTCAGCCCACGCTGGGAAGACGGTCCGTGACAGTGACGGAGGGCACGCTCAAAACGGAAGATGTTATGCGGGTTGCGGAGGAGCTGCTGGCCCAGCTTGCGAAGGAAGAAGAAAAAGAAAAGAAGATGAAGGAAGAGTCCGCAAGGAAAAAACATATTCTTGTGGTGGATGACGACAGCAGTGTGCTGAAACTGCTGAAAGGTTATCTGGTGGAGCGTTATGATGTGGCAACTGCGATCAATGGCAAAATAGCCTTGAAATTTCTGGAGACGAAAACAACGGATCTGGTGCTTCTGGACTATGAGATGCCGGTGGAGAACGGGGCCGCGGTACTTGCAAAAATCCGGGAGAATCCGGCCACAAACAATCTGCCGGTCGTATTTCTTACAGGTGTGACTGACAGAAAGAAGGTTATGGAGGTTCTTGCGATGAAACCGCAGGGATATCTCTCCAAGCCGATTGACATGGAAAAACTGTCCTCCACGATTAAGGGCGTTCTTGGATAAGAAAAGCAGCAAAGAAATGGAGTAAAAATGGCGATCAGGGAAGGCGAAATCAGACTGACAGATTTGATAGATGTGGAATCTTTGCAGAAAATACAGGATGCTTTCTCGGAAATGACGGGCATTGCATCCTTCATTACAGATGCCCATGGCATGATACAGACAAAACCTTCCGGGTTTACGGATTTTTGTCAAAAATACGTCAGAAGCACGGAAGAAGGCCGGAAACGGTGTGAGGAGTGCGACCAGATAGGCGCGGCGAAAGCGGCGAAGTCCGGCTCTGCCTGCGCTTATTTCTGTCATGCGGGGCTGGTGGAATTTGCGGCTCCAATCATGGCACAGGGCCGTATGGCCGGGTGTTTCATCGGCGGGCAGATGCTGCCCGTACCGCCCGATGAAGAGAAAAAGCGGAAGGTGGCAATGGAGATCGGGGTAGACCCGGAGGAACTTATGAACGCCGCGTGGAATGTGCGGATTGTGGATGAAGATACGATAGAAAAAGTATCAAATTCCATCTATACAATTGCCAACGTCTTGTCGGACATTGCCTACAGCAGGTATCAGGTCAGCTTAAAAAACATGGAGCTGCGCAAAAACTCCAATATGAAATCAGATTTTCTGGCGAATATGAGTCATGAAATCCGCACGCCCATGAATGCGGTGATCGGCATGGCGGAGATGGCGCTCAGGGAAGAACTGACGCCCGCGGCGAGGGAATATATCGGGCAGATTAAGTCTTCGGGACAGACGCTGCTTACGATTATCAATGATATCCTCGACTTTTCCAAGATTGAGTCCGGCAAGATGGATATCTGTAATGTGGAATATGATCCGATGGCCCTGATCAACGATGTTTCCAACATTATTATGACCCGTATAGGAAGCAAATCGCTGGAACTGACACTGGACGTTAACCCGGATCTGCCGACGGGACTTTACGGTGACAATGTACGGATTAAGCAGATTATGCTGAATCTGGCCAACAATGCCGTCAAGTTTACCAAAGAGGGAAATGTACATATACTGGTGGATTATCTGCGTACAGAGGAAAACATGATAGAGCTTTATGTGTCGGTCACTGACACGGGAAGCGGGATCAAAGAGAGCGATATGCCGAAGCTTTTCCAGTCTTTCCAGCAGTTGGACAGCAAGCGGAACCGGAATGTGGAGGGAACCGGCCTGGGTCTTGCGATCTGTAAACAGCTTGTGTCCCTGATGGGTGGAATTATCCATGTGGACAGCGAAGTCGGAAAGGGATCTGTCTTTACTTTTGTGATTCCGCAGAAGATAACGAACGATAAGCCGTCTGTGGAAAAGCAGCAGAAGAGGAAGGCGGCAGCAGGACTGATACAGAATATCTACGCGGCGCAGGAGCTGGCGATAGACATGAAAAAGCTGGATGTTGCTTACGAAGGGCTTGCCTCGGAGGATGAGCTTGTGCGGTTGAAGGAGAAAGGCATAGAGTGTCTGTTCGTGGAGCAGCCGCTGTTTACGGAGGGCGTGCAGCATTTTCTGCGGCTGCACCCGGAAATCAAAGTGGTGCTTTTGGCAAATTACCATTCAATCGGCTCCTATGACCAGACGAATCTGCAGATCGTCAAAAAGCCGCTCTATGTCATGGGGCTTGCCAATATACTGGATGGAAAGGAAGACAATGCGGCATTTTCCCTGACGGAGGCGGAGGATTTTGATTTTGTAGCTCCCAGTGCGGAAATTCTGGTTGTAGATGACAATACCATCAACCTGACGGTGGTGAAGGGACTGCTGAATCCCCTGCAAATGAAAATAGATTCGGCACTGAGCGGTAAGGAAGCCGTCCTGATGGTTACGGATAAACGCTATGACATCATTTTTATGGATCATATGATGCCGGAGATGGACGGTGTGGAGACCACCAGAGTAATCCGCCGTCTTCTGGGAGAAAACGGACAGGTGCCGATAGTCGCCCTCACGGCAAACGCGGTGGGAGGAACGGGGGAAATGTTCATACGGGAGGGTATGGACGATTATGTGACGAAGCCGATTGAGATGAGAGATATTATCGCCAAGCTTCGTAAATGGCTGCCGGCGGAAAAGATTGAGAGGAAAAATAAGAATAACGCACCGGCCCGCAATGTCCAGCGGAGCGAAGGGGCAAAACAGACGACCACGGATATCGCCATTGAGGGACTGGATGTGCAGAGCGCGATGGGGTTCCTTGGAAACGAAGAGCTGTTCTGGTCTGTGTTGAAAGAGTATTATCGTGTGATAGATAAAAAATGTGCGCTGATACAGGAATATGAGAAGAAGGAACAGTGGAAAGAGTATACAGTGGAGGTGCACGCGCTAAAGAGCGCGTCCAGACAGATCGGCGCTTTGGATCTGGCATACACTGCAGAGCAGATGGAAGCGGCCGGGAATGCCGGAAATGCGGCGCTGATCCACAAAATTACGCCGGGTATGCTGGAAGAGTATATGTTCTATAAAGGCATTCTGGCGCCCTACTTTATAAAGGAAGAGGAGGCGCAGAGCGGAAGAGCGGCGGAGACGGAAGAGATGGCCGCGCTGTTTGCCCAGATGGAGGAAGCCATGGAAAATCTGGATATGGATGCCATGGAGCAGGCAGTCAGGGATATGAGCCAGTATTCTTACGGCGATGCGCAGCGCAGCATTTTTGAAAAACTGAAAAATGCGGTGGAGGATATCGACACGGAACGGTGCGAGGAAATCATCGCAGAGTGGAAGAAGGAACTGGACAGGTAACAGACAGCCCGGATTCAGTAACAATGAAGCCGAAGGCTGAATAGTTACCTGAACGCTTAAATATAAGCAGAAAAGTGCATAATATGCATTTTTCTGCTTTTCTTCCGGAAAAGGTTGTGGTATGATAGAGCGGGCACAGATACAGGAACCGGAAAGGATGAAGAACGGATGGCAGAGTGGGCGGCTGATTTCAGTGATCTGTTTTATAAATGTTTTATCAGGGAAGACCGATACAAGCTTCTTTTGAGCGGTATCGGCGTGACGATCAGGGTATCGCTTCTGGCCATAGTCATAGGCATTCTGATAGGCATGGTGATTGCCATGTGCAATCTGTCTAAAAAGAAACTGCTCCGGTTTATCGGCGGTATTTATACGGATGTGATCAGGGGGACGCCTTCCGTGACCCAGCTTATGATTATCTATTTTGTCATCTTCGCCACGGTGCCTTTGGATAAGTGGATTATAGCCGCGATTGCTTTTGGCGTCAATTCCGGCGCGTATGTGTCGGAGATCGTCCGGGCGGGTATTCTGTCTATTGATAAGGGACAGACGGAGGCGGGCAGGTCTCTCGGGCTTTCCGCATTCCAGACCATGAGCCGGATTGTGGTGCCGCAGGCGGTTAAAAATATTTTTCCCGCGCTGTGCAATGAGTTTATCGTGCTGATTAAGGAAACAGCCATCGTCGGCTATGTGGGACTGATGGATATACAGAAGGCGGGGGACTTCATTAAGAGCGCGACCTTTATTGCGTTTATGCCGTTAATCGGTACTGCGGTAATCTATTATGTGCTGATTAAGATACTGACACTGGCACTCCGGCGTGTGGAGATACGGCTGCGAAAGGCGGACGCCAGATAATAGTGTGAAAAGAACTTCTAAAGGATTTCTAAGGCTCACACAGGAGAACCGGGATATGATAAGAGTGAACAACTTACATAAAAAATTTACAGATCTGGAAGTGTTGAGCGGGATCGACGAGCACATCAGACAGGGAGAGGTGGTTGTGGTGATCGGGCCTTCCGGTTCCGGCAAGAGCACTTTTCTGCGGTGTCTCAATCTGCTCGAGACGGTCACGGAGGGGGAAATCTATGTGGACGACGAGCTGATTACGGATCCGAAGGTGAATGTGAACCGGGTGCGGCAGAAGATGGGCATGGTGTTCCAGCAGTTTAACCTGTTTCCCCACCTGACCATTATGGAGAACATTACGCTTGCCCCCGTACTCCTTAAGAAGATGACGAAGGAAGCGGCGCTAAAGCGGGGACAGGAGCTTTTGGAGCGGGTGAATCTGGGCGAGAAAGCGAATGCCTATCCGGCGCAGCTCTCCGGCGGCCAAAAACAGCGGGTGGCGATAGCGAGAGCGCTTGCCATGGATCCGGAAATCATGCTTTTCGACGAGCCAACGTCGGCTCTTGATCCGGAGATGGTGGGCGAGGTGCTGGATGTAATGAAAGATCTGGCCAGATCGGGCATGACGATGGTGATCGTTACCCACGAGATGGGATTTGCGAGAGAGGTGGCGTCGCGCGTTCTTTTCATAGATCAGGGCGTGGTGATGGAGAGCGGCACACCGGAGGAGATTTTTGGGAATCCGCAGAACGAGCGGACGAAGAATTTCCTGAGCAAAGTGCTGTAGCTGCGGCAGTGCCTGTGACTGGCGGCGGAATGCCGGAGATATGGCGGCAAGGATATGTGACCTGTGCGGGCGTATCGCCTGCGTGGTGATATAGGAAACAAGGAAATGCAGAGGAGGATAACATTATGAAAAAGACAACAAAGTTACTGACAATGGCGCTTGCCATGATTATGGCGGCATGCACGCTGACGGCCTGCGGTGGCGGCGCGGGGAAGGGAGACACCATCACCTTCGGTACGAATGCGGAGTTCCCGCCTTTTGAGTACGTCACCTCAAACGGTGTGATCGGTGAGTATGACGGCATTGATATGGCGATTGCAAAGCAGATCGCCGAGGAGAGCGGCATGACGGCAGCAGTGGAGAATATGGAGTTTGACTCTCTTCTGGTTGCGCTGCAAAACGGCCAGATCGACGCGGTTATCGCGGGCATGACGGCGACGGACGAGAGAAGGGAAACCGTAGATTTCTCTACGACCTACTATACGGCGACGCAGGTAATGATTGTGAAAGAGGACTCCGATATTGCGGCGGCGACTGACATGGCGGACAAAAAGATCTGCGTGGTGCAGGGTTATACCGGTGAAATCTGTGTGCAGGATATGGGCTACACTTATGAGGCGTTTAAGAAAGGCACAGAGGCCGTTATGGAGCTGGTGAACGGTAAGTGCGACGTGGTAGTCATTGATTCCGCGACGGCGCAGAAGTATGTGGGCGACAACGAGGGATTAAAGATCGTGGAAGATGCGGGCGCATTTGAGTCCGAGGAGTACGCGATTGCCGTACAGAAGGGCAACACGGAACTGCTTGACAAGATCAATAAGGCCATTGACAAGATGCTGGCGGACGGCACGATTAATGAGCTGGCCGTGAAGTACACGGAGGAAGCGACGGCTGAATAATACACAGGGATGCAGACGATGGGGCGGTGCAGATTTGCGCCGCCCCATCTTGACGCATGCTGCTTTTCCGTAGTAGTATTGTAAAGTAACTGATAATAAGGTTTTACAGAAATGAGGAAAGCATGAAAAATGTGTGGGAGAAGTGGACAGGCATAAGTCTTGTCAAAAGGATTGTAGTGGGGCTGGTAATTGGTGTGATTCTGGCGTTGGTGGCACCCGGAGCGTCAGGCATCGGCGTATTTGGCGATGTGTTCGTGGGTGCGCTCAAGGGGATTGCGCCGCTTCTGGTGTTCTTTCTGGTGATAAGCGCGCTCTGTAATGCGGGCAAATCCCATGGCGGGGTGATCAGGACGGTTATCATTCTGTATATGTTCAGCACGGTGCTGGCGGCGGTGATCGCCGTTTTTGCCAGCATGGTATTTCCCGTGGAAATGGTGCTTGTGGATGCGGCTTCGGATGCTTCGGCCGCACCGGGCGGTATCGTTGAGGTGTTAAGCACGCTCCTTATGAACGTGGTGAAAAATCCGGTGGATTCTCTGATGAACGCCAATTATGTCGGTATTTTATCGTGGGCGGTGCTTCTGGGTGTAGCCTTCCGGAGTGCGGGAGAAACGACTAAGAAAACGCTCGGTGATATTTCGGGGGCTATTTCCAGAGTGGTTGTGGTTATCATTAATTTCGCGCCTTTCGGTGTGCTGGGACTGGTTTATACCAGTGTGACGGCGAACGGTCTGGAAGCGTTCAGGGATTACGGAAAGCTGCTGATCCTGCTGGTGGGCTGTATGCTCTTTATCTACTTTGTGACGAACCCGATTCTGGTATACTGGTGCATCCGCAAGAATCCCTATCCGCTCATCTTCAAGTGCCTGAAACAGAGCGCGATTACGGCATTCTTTACGAGAAGTTCGGCGGCGAATATTCCCGTCAATATGGAAATCTGTGAGGAGATGGGACTGGATAAGGACACTTACTCGGTGACGATTCCACTCGGTGCAACCATCAATATGGACGGCGCGGCGATTACCATTACGGTCATGACGATGGCGACCGCGTATACGCTCGGCATTAACGTGGATATTCCGACTGCGATTGTTTTAAGCCTTCTGGCGGCGCTTTCGGCCTGCGGCGCATCCGGTGTGGCGGGCGGTTCTCTCTTGCTGATACCGCTTGCGTGCTCGCTTTTTGGCATTCCGGATTCCGTGTCCATGCAGGTGGTGGCGGTAGGCTTTATCATCGGTGTGATTCAGGACTCCGTGGAGACAGCGCTCAACTCCTCTTCCGATCTGCTGTTGTCGGCTTCGGCGGAGTTCAGACAGTGGCGGTTAGAGGGGAAAGAAATCAAATATTAAACGTGCCGGAGAGAGGTAAGGCGGCATATACGAGGGAGTACCTGCAGAGGGTGCTCTCTTGGTTTCTGGACGGCATGGGCGTTGGGATGGAGAAAAGGCATATTTTGCCAGACAATAGCTTCTTTCATTTTACACATTTACTTTAGTGTACTGCTATGATAAAATACAAAAGTGTGTGAGTTATGAAACAATACAGAAAAAATAAGTTTGAAAAGAGGAGGAACATTATGAAAAAGAAACTGGTAATGATACTGGTTGCGGCGATGGCTGTCTGCGGAACCCTTTCCGGCTGCGGCGGCGCGAAGGAGACGGCGGCGGGCGTGGGAAATCAGGTGTATGCCGTGGAGGCGGGTTCCGCCGGGGAAGCGGTTGCGAAAGAGAAGGGATTTCAGACCAACGCGGTGGCGTCTCAGGCGGATGCCCTGATGGAAGTGGCTTCCGGCACTTCGGACGCGGCGATCATCGACCTTTTGATGGCCGGCGCCATGATCGGGGAGGGAACCAGCTATCCGGATCTGGTACATACGGATGAACTGACGACGGAGGAGTACGGGGTAGGATGCCGGAAAGGTTCCGATCTGGCTTCTTATATCAACAGTGTGTTTGCGCTAAGCTATGCGGACGGTTCCATGCAGGGGACGGCTACGGCTTACGGTGTGCAGGAGGCGCTTGTGGAGCAGAAGGCTTGTGAGTTTGCGGCGTCGGCTTCCGACAGCGATGTGGCCTATATTCAGGGAAAGGGTACGCTGATCGTGGGCATTACGGAGTTTGAGCCGATGGATTATAAGGACGATTCCGGCGAGTGGATCGGCTTCGATGCGGATATGGCGCGCATGGTTGCGGAACAGCTTGGCGTGGAAGCGCAGTTTGTGGTGATTGACTGGGATAACAAGATTATGGAGCTGGAATCCAAAAACATCGACGTGGTGTGGAACGGCATGACACTGACTGATGAAGTCAAAAATGCCATGGAGTGTACCAATGCATACTGCAACAATGCGCAGGTAGTTGTGGTACCCGGTAAATAACGGGAAAAGACATTAGATTTTAGGAGAACAGGACATGTTTTTTAGTGTGACGAGGTCGCTGTTGGACGGTCTTTTGACGACCTTTCAGATTTTCATTTTCACTTTGCTTTTTTCCCTGCCGCTCGGGCTGATTCTTGCTTTCGGGGCGATGAGCAGATGGAAAGCCCTGCGGGGGCTGATCCAGACGATTGTGTGGATCATACGCGGCACGCCGCTGATGCTGCAACTGATTATCATTTTTTACGGACCGGGGCTTTGGCTTCACCACAATATCTGGAGCGGCAGCGAAGCCGGGCGCATCACCGCCACGGTGGTGGCGTTCAGTATCAACTATGCCTGCTATTTTTCCGTGATTTTCAGGGGCGGTATCGAGGGCGTTCCCGTGGGTCAGCGGGAGGCGGGCGAGGTGCTTGGCATGACGAAATGGCAGATCTTTTTTAAAGTCACCCTGTTGCAGATGGTGAAGCGGGTGGTGCCGCCCATGTCAAACGAGATTATCACGCTGGTGAAAGACACGTCCCTGGCGCGCATTATCGCGGCGTATGAGCTTACGTTCGCGGGCTATTCTTTTATGAAGAGCAACGGGCTGACATGGCCGCTTTTCTACACGGGTGTGTTCTATCTTTTGTTTGTGGGCATTCTGACACTTTTGTTTAATTATATCGAGCGGAGGCTGGACTATTTCCGGTAAAATGTTTCGTCAAAAGTGCGAAACCGCAGAACTGAATGGGAGATTGGGTTTAGGGATATTTCGCAAAACGCTGTGGCATGGAGGTAAAAATGGCTGTCTTAGAGGTGAAAAATATCGGAAAACATTTCGGCTCCACCAGAGTGCTCGATGACGTGAGCTTTGATCTGGAGGAGGGGAGCGCGCTGGCGATCATCGGCTCTTCCGGCTCCGGCAAGACAACGCTTTTGCGCTGTCTGAATTTTCTGGAAACGCCGGATCACGGTTCCATCGCGGTGCGGGGGGAAACTTTGTTTGACGCGGATCATCCCGTAAAAGGGCAGGAGAAGGATCTGCGCACCAAGAGGCTGCATTTCGGCATGGTGTTTCAGGCGTTTCATCTGTTCCCGCAGTATACGGCGCTGGAAAATGTGACGCTGGCGGAGACGCTTCTTTCAAAGGAGCGGCCGGATTTCAAACAGAAGAGAAAGGAAATTCTGGAGGAGATTGAGGCGCACGGGAAGTCGCTTTTAGAGCAGATGGGACTTGCGGAGCGCATGGATCACTATCCCCACCAGCTTTCCGGCGGGCAGCAGCAGCGGGTTGCCATCGCCAGAGCGCTGGCATTACAGCCGGATATCCTCTGTTTTGATGAGCCGACATCGGCCCTTGACCCGGAGCTGACGGGGGAGGTGCTAAAGGTGATCAGAGGGCTTGCCGAGAAGCATACGACCATGATTATCGTAACCCATGAAATGAGCTTTGCCAGAGATGTGGCGGATCAGATCATTTTTATGGACGAGGGCGTGATCGTGGAGCAGGGTGACGCAAGACAGGTGATCGACCATCCGAAGGAGGAGCGGACGAGACAGTTTCTGACTAAATATTAAAAATCGGAGCTTGCCGGGGGCAGGCTCTTTTCCATTTTGTGAAAATACTACTTTTCAGGTGATAAGTAGTATGGCATTTTTACTGTTTTTTGGGTATGATGCAGGTAGACGTAAAGTAAAAGAACCGGAGAGAGAGGAGCGGTGTCATATGACTATGGAAATTATCAGTATATTTTTGGGTATTGTCCTGTTAGGAGCGGTAGATTACGGGTACGGAGGGATTGAGCTGGTCCGGCTGACATATCTGATAGATATACCATCCCTTATTATTATGCTGGTATTTACGGTGCCGGTGCTGTTTAAGGGCGGCGTGTGGAAGGATTTTAAGAGAGCGTGGCGGCTTTTGAAAAAGGATTATACCTGTCATCTGGACGAAGTGCGGCGGGCGCTGGACGTGGTGGAAATGATGCAGAAACAGGTGCTCTATGCGGGCGTGGTCTGTGTGCTTTTGACGCTGATTACCATTTTCAGGCGGTTGTCCGATCCGGCAAGCCTCGGCCCTAATCTGTCGGTGGCGATTTTGACGATGCTGTATGCCATGATATTTGAGATGCTGCTTCTGCCCCTGCAGTTGGAAGCGAAACGCCGGATTATTGATTATATGGGAGTAGATACGGAGGAGGAAAACGCAGCGGAAAAAGGGAATGAAACGGCGGAGAAAGAAAATACAGAGGAAGGGCGGATATGAGGAAGCGGCTGCTTCGGGCGTTTTTGGGAGGCGGTTATGTCTGCCTTCTGACGACGCTGCTCTTGTATCAGGCGGATGTGTTCGGCGGCAGGCGGGAGTGGAAGGCCGCTGTGCTGGGAACGCTGTTTCTCGGCGTGGCGCTGGCGGTGGTTCTGGCGCGCTATCTCCGTGTGACGGATCAGATTGCAAAATGGAAAGAAAATCCGGAAGCAGACCGGAGAGAGCAAGGGACGACGGCAGAAACAGATGCGGGGCAGACTTTTACAGATGCGGCCATGCAGACACCGCGAAGTTATGAGGAGATTTATGCGAATTTTCTGATTGCGATGGAATCCTGTGCGCTTTCGGAGCGGGAGCTGGAGGTGGCATGGCTTCTCTACAGAGGCTACACCAACAGACAGATCGGCGAGGCGCTTTACATCGCCGAGACGACGGTTAAGAAGCATGTGTCCCACATTTACCAGAAGATGGACGTATGCAGCAGGAAAGAGTTTCAAAACTCTCTCGTTATGTTTTTCAGCCACTTGCCGCTGCGATAGTGTCTGATCACCCAGGGCCATTTGACGAACTCGTCGGTGCACAGCAGAAAGTACACCCAGAGAACGGGAAGTTTGAAAACGAAGGCCGCGAGAAAACCGAGCGGCACCGCGTAGACCCACATGTCGATCACGTCGCAGATCAGGCCGAAACGGCTGTCGCCGCCTGCGCGGAACACGCCCGCGATCAGGGTGGTGTTGACGGCGGCTCCCATGATGTAGTAGGTGTTGATGAGCAGCATATATTTCAGATAGTGCATGGCTGTTTCGGAAAGTTTGGCAAAATGCAGCACAAAGGGGGTAGCGGCCAGCACAAGCGCGCCGCCGATGGCGCCGGTGATAACAGTGAGCTTCATCAGCCTGGAGGCGTACACTTTGGCATGTTCCATGTCCCCTTCTCCCATCACATTGCCAAGCAGGATGCCGCCTGCGCTGGCGGTGCCGAAGCAGAGTACGGTGCCGAAATTTCTGACGACAACCACAAGAGAATTGGCGGCCACCGCGTCGGAACCCATGTGCCCCAGAATCACGGAGTACATGGAAAAGGCCACGCTCCATGCGATGTCGTTGCCAAGGGCAGGCAGGGAGAGCCGGAGAAAGTCCTGAAACAACAGTTTGTTGCGCAGGAACATGTAACCGGGATTGAGTTTGATGTCCCTGCTGCATATGGATACCACGATACAGCCGAGCAGTTCTATGACACGGGACAGAGCGGTGGCGATGGCCACGCCGGTGGCGCCAAGCTGCGGTGCGCCGAAAAGCCCGAAGATAAACACGGCGTTCAGGAAGATATTCAGGGTAAATGCCATGACATTTAATACCATGCAGACGGTGACCCGGCCGATACTTCTAAGGATCGCCAGATACACTTCTATAATGCCCCAGCACAGGTAGGTGACTGCCATCACGCGCAGATATCCGGCGCCGATTGTGATAAGCGCCGCGTCATTGGTGAAAAGCCGCATCAAAAGCTCCGGCGCAAAGAAGGCGAAGCCGGAGAAAGCGAGGGATATAATCAGGGAAAAACGCATGGCGATTCCCTGAATGGCGCGGATCGGCTGCAGATCGCCCTTTCCCCAATACTGCGCACTCAGCATAGTGGCGCCCGTTCCCAGACCGTAATAGATCATAAAGAGAACGCTGGCATAATTGGCGGCCAGCGATACGGCGGAGATGGAGGACTGCCCCACATAGTTTAACATCACCACGTCCGCAGAGCTTACGGCGGCGCTTAAGAGATTCTGAATGACAATCGGAATTACCAGCTTTAGCATCTTATGATAAAAGTTATCTTTTGCGGTTGTGCCCTGCATGGAAAACCCCTCCGTTTTTTGCGTAAAGTGATAACATCTTAATACATTCTTTTTCGCCTGTCAATCGGTTTTCCCAACTTTAAAATTTTTTTGTTTTTTCTAAAATAAACGCTTGTGTTTTCATAACAGTGTGATACAATCGTCGCAATGGGGGAGGAAAAGGGAGGAGTTTTTTATTATGGAAAAAGATATGACGAAGGGGAGCCCTATGAGGCTGATTCTGGGCTTTGCCGTGCCTCTTTTGTTCGGGCTGGTTTTCCAGCAGTTCTACAGCATGGTGGATGCGATTATTGTGGGACATTATCTGGGGGTGGACGCACTGGCGGCGGTGGGAGCGACAGGCTCCGTCAATTTCCTGATTATCGGATTCTGCATGGGCATATGCAGCGGCTTCGGCATTCCGATTGCGCAGGAGTACGGCGCGAAGCATGAGGAGGCGCTTCGCCGGTTTGTGGCGAACAGTGTGTGGCTGTCCGTGATTTTTTCCGTGCTGGTCACGACCGTGGTATCTTTGCTGTGCCGTCAGATCCTGCTGCTTATGCGCACGCCCGCCAACATCATCGACGGATCTTACGACTACATAATTATTATTTTTCTTGGCATACCTGTGGTGTTCCTCTATAATATGACGGCGGCCATTCTGCGGTCTCTGGGGGACAGCAGGACGCCGGTTGTGTTTCTCGTGACGGCGGCGGTTTTGAATATCTTTCTCGATGTGTTCTGCATTGTGGTTATTCCCATGGGGGTGGCCGGTGCGGCGGTAGCTACGGTGGTATCGCAGGCCATCGCGGGTTTTGCCTGCCTGATTTATATGCGCAAAAAGTTTACGATATTGAAGCTGTCCGCGGATGAGCGCAGATGGGACAGGGACTATGCGGCGAAGCTGTGCAATATGGGCATTCCTATGGGACTGCAGTATTCGATCACAGCTATCGGCAGTGTGATTTTGCAGAGCGCGGTGAACGGCATTGACTCCAACGCTGTTGCGGCGGTGACAGCAGGCGGTAAGGTGAGTATGCTTCTGGTCTGCCCTTTTGACGCCATGGGATCCACCATGGCCACTTACGGCGGACAGAATGTGGGCGCCGGGGATCTGGAGCGCGTGGACAGGGGACTTAAGAGCTGTACGCTGTTAGGGCTGATTTATTCCCTGATTGGTCTGGGTGCGGTATTTCTGTTCGGGAAACAGCTTCTCTTACTGTTTCTGGATGCGGGGGAGACGCAGATCATCGCCAACGCCTACTCCTTTATACAGATGAATGCGGTGTTTTATTTCCCGCTTGCGCTTGTGAATATCGTCCGCTTTCTGATTCAGGGAATGGGGTTCAGCAGGCTGGCGGTTTTTGCGGGGGCGTTTGAGATGCTGGCGAGAGCGCTGGCAGGCTTTTTGCTTGTGCCGC
Source organism: uncultured Lachnospiraceae bacterium (assembly GCA_949051815.1). GTDB lineage: Bacteria > Bacillota > Clostridia > Lachnospirales > Lachnospiraceae > UBA3282. The sequence continues at coordinate 75,659 of CARQVR010000006.1, read as the reverse complement.
AGTTTGGATTCAGCGCAGTGCGTTTTGCGAATCCGCTGGCATGGATTTTTGCGGATATTTTCCTGATTCCGGCCTTTTTCTATGTGCGCAGGAAAATGCAGCGGATGTTGAAGCCGGGAGAGGCTTGCGCGGAATCGCCGCAGCAGAGAGGATAAGCAGAGCAGGAACTTTATGACAGCGCAGGCGTTTGACAGGTTTAGCGGGGTATACAGGATGAGCGTGACAATTTTTACTATGACCCACAAAAAGTTTCCGACGCCCGGCGATCCCATCTATGTGCCGTTACAGGTGGGCAGGGCCGGATCGGAGGATCTGGGATATATAGGAGATGACACTGGTGTCAGTATTTCGGAAAAGAACTGCTATTATGGGGAACTGACGGGCGTATACTGGGTGTGGAAAAACATAAAAACCACCGGTTATGTGGGGGTCTGCCACTACCGCCGGTATTTCTGCACGGAGGAGGGGCGGATTCTCACCGGGAGGGATTACGAAGAAATCCTCTCGGCGTATGACATCATTACCTCGAAAAAGTTAAAGTTAAACTTTACTTATTATGAAGGGTATGCCGGAGATTACAATATACACGATCTGGAAGCTGTGGGAGAGGTGATCCGGCAGTTTTACCCCGCGTACCATGAGACGTTTGAGCGGCTGGTACATAGCAAGGGCACGTACTTTGGCAATATGATCGTGTGTAAAAAGGAGATCTACGACGCCTACAGCGAGTGGCTTTTTGGAATTTTTGAAAAAGCGGAAGAAAAGATCGACGCTTCCGGGTACGACGACTATCACAAGCGGGTTTACGGCTTTATCTCGGAATTTCTGCTCTATGTCTGGACGCAGGTACAGGGACTTAAGGTCTGTGAGTGCAAGGTGGGCATGACCGACGAGAAACGGGAGACGGCGGAGATCAAGGAACGGCTGGCGGCGTTCTTCCTGCAAAAGGACATTGCCGGGGCGAAGGCATATATGCTGGCATGTCTGGAGAAGCGGCCGGATGTGCTGATGGAAGCATCTGACATTACGGGAGAGTTGAAGATGTCCATGCAGGTAATTGCGGTATCCGAGCTGGAACGGCAGGCTTACGGAAGCGGCACCATCGACCGTATACAGGAGTTCGGGTCGCTGATGGCCCATTTCCGGAAGCTGAACGATCTGATTCAGACATGGAAAGAGAGGGAGAACGAAATGTCTCCCTCAGAAGTAGAGTTTTATCTGAAAAAGGAAAAGATTACCGGGATCGCGCTGGAAGCCTCCGCGCGGCTGTTTTATCCGGCGCAGGAGGCGGCTGAGATCGCGGAAGCACTGGCAGCCTGTCTTGGGTAACGGATTGTCAGCTGGGCGTGGAGTCAGGCCCGTGGCATCAGGCTCTTAGCGTCAGGCAAATGGCTGGAAGATGCTGGCTGTCAGGGCTGCTTTGGCAGGGTGACAAAGCCATCTTCCCGGTACATATAGTACAGGCCCTGCTCTTTCGTGTAACCGAAAATAAAGGAGCGGGGATGGCTGATCTGACTGCCGTCAGGCGCTGTCCCGTCGCCAAATTCCGTGAATAGCACGGCAATCGCCGGAACACCCCCGTCCGGGGCGTCGGCGTGATACAGGGCATAAGTGTCCGCCAGATAGCCGTTGTCCTCTATATTCTGCAGCTCGTCATCTATGACATCACCGTAATCTTTCCCGTCGATATAGAAAGCTTTTCTGCTGTCACCGGTTTCCGGATCTGCGACCTGACCGTAAAAGGCCAGTCCTTCCTCCGTGCCGTCCCCGTCCAAATCAAAATAACAGTCGGGCGTGCCGTCCACAACCGGCTCAAAAGTTTCCGGGTCGTATTTGTAGATATAGTTTCGCTCATCCACGAAATTGCCGTCGTAGCGGTAGTCCTCCTTTAATCCGAGATCACAGGCTTTTTCGTAGGGCAGCCGGAAGTAAATTTCCCCGGAAGCGTAGGGGCCGAGGGCATAGGGACCGGCTAAAAAGCTGATGCCGCTTTTGGTAAATACCCAGCTCTCCGGCTGAAACAGCGTGCTGTCCAGATCATCTTTGGAAGGCGGGCCGAACAGTTTATCCTTATAGGCGGGTGTCTCAGCCAGATTGACCATATAATCCAGAGCTGTGGCGTGAAAGGCTTCGTAGTCTTCACTGATCTCATCGAGAGCGAGAAGCGCCCCTGTTTTCGCGCTGTAGTTTTTTCCGATGGAGCCGTAGTTGCCGTGGGCGCCGCCGGTGAAGTCGGAAACAGTGATCTCGAAGGCAATCACGGACTCATCCATGCGTGTCACCTTCGCGTTGATTTCCGAGCTGTAGCCGATGAAGTTCCATCCGTCCTCGCCGAGACTTGCCGCGTAGTCTTCCTTTGCCATGGAGAGCGTTTCGTCAAAGGAGAAGGTGTCGTAGTATGTCGCGATATCCGCGTTGATTTTTTCGGCGATATCCTCTGCGCCTTTGATGCGCACGACGGGGCGTTGTGTGCCGCTTGTGAAAATGACTGTGCCATCGTCTCCCTTGACTTCGTCGAAGGTTTCCTTGAAAGTGACGGAGATGGGATTTTCCTGTTCTCCGGCATCGGACACATCGGATATGACATCTGTGTCAGATTCTGTTCCGGATGAAGCCCCGTCACCCGGAGTTTCGTCTGCCGTCCCGTCCTGCGGTGCTGTGTCTTCCGCTCCGGCGGATTTATCGTCATCCGTAATGTCCGTAATTTCAAGCCTGTCATCTGTATCGGAATTGTCTTCGGCGCCACATGCGCTGACGCCGGCAGCCAGCAAAGAGGCTGTCAGCAGGATCGTTAAATATTTCTTCTGAAACATATTCTTTTTATAATCCTCCTTCTGTTACCATTTATTTTCACGAATCAATTAATCTGTAAAAGCTCCGGTTCCCTCTGCATTATAAAGGATTCCAGCGTATTCTTGTCCACCAGCGACGAGGTCACGCCTTCCCTCGAGATCGTAAAACCGGCCGCATAGGAGGCGATTCTGATGGCTGTGTGCAGAGAACGTTCCTCCAGCAGATAGGAGGCAAGCGCGCTGATAAACGCGTCCGCCGCGCCCGAGGCGTCCACCACATCGAAGGGGACGGCAGGGAAATACGCGCTTTCCTGCGCTGTCTTTAGAAAACACCCTTCTGTGCCGAGCGTCACGATGACAGTGCCGACGCCCGCGTCCAGAAGCTGCGCCGCCTGCGATTCTAAATCACCGGCGGCAGGACAGATGGCGTCAAGCTCCGCCCTGTTGGGAATGAGGATATCCACATTGCGGAGAAGGTCTGCGGGCAGTTCGCCGCAGGCCACGGGCTTCAGGATGGTCTGTGCGCCGTGTTTTCTGGCGATCCGGCAGGTTTCCGCCACGGTTTCTATGGGGATTTCCGTCTGCACAAGGCAGAAGGCGGCGTTTTCAAATACCCGTCCGGCTTCCCTGATGTCCTGCGGCAGCAGCGTAGCGTTGGCTCCCGACAGAATGGAAATCATGGAATCGCCGTCTCTCTGTACAAAAATATAGGCCTGACCGGTCTTGTGCCCGGAACAGCGTTTCACCCCCATAGAGTCCACGCCGGCCATGTTTAACGCCCGATAGACAGTGTCGGAGTCCACGTCGTTTCCAAGCCGCCCGATCACGGAAACCCGCTGTCCCAGTCTGGCGGCGCCGATGGCCTGATTGATGGCCTTGCCGCCCACATAGGAGGCGGACAGGGAGGAGCTTACGGTCATGCCGGTCCGTGGCAGCGCGTCCATCTTGAGATAGTTGTCGATATTGATGCTGCCTACGACCGTGATCTTTTTGGAGTGACTGTTATGCGGGATGCCCACGGTGCTTTCGCTGTCAAGCTGTATTGCCCTTCGGAAAGCGGGCGGCGTATTTTCCCCCCGTTCGATCTGTCCCACAAGTCTTTCACACAGGTATTCTCCGTAGGCATAGTGGGGGATCGTGAAGGTGGAGAGCTGGCGCAGCACATCCGGCGTTATGGATTCATCCCGCAGGGAGACAATGGACACGTCGTAGGGCAGCTCGTAGCGCAGCTTTCTGACGGCGTCGTACAGTCTTGCCGCCGTTTCGTAGTGTGCGCTGACTACGCCGCTGATCGTGTGGGACGCGATTTTCTGCATTAACTGGCCGTCGATCTGCGCAAAGATAAACGCCTCATCCAGCGGAATATGGTTTTCAAACAGACACTTCTGATAGCCGTTGGTAAAAGCCTCCCTTCCGGGAACCGGCGCATTGATACAGGCGATGGCCGTGTGGCCGGCGTTCACCAGCGTCAGGGCGGCCTGACGCCCCGCCTCTTCATAGTCTATATTGACAGCATTTCCATGCTCCGAGTGAAAAATAACCGTGGGAATCTCATGTCTTTCAAGAAACGGTATGTTTTTTTCGCTGTCCTTGTTCACAAATTCCCAGATCAGACCGTCCACATGATGGGAGCAGAGCACGGAAAGGTTTTGGGCTTCCCGTTCTGAGTCATTGCCGCTCTCCCTGAGCAGAATGGTATATCCGGCTTCCTGCGCGGCATGGAGAATGCCGTCCAGAGTCAGGTTCATGGTGGAGGCGGAGCGAAACACCACGCCAAGCGTCAGCGTCGTCGTGCCCTTCTCGATCAGGGAAGAGTATGACTGGTAATTGTACTGTTTTGCAATTTGCAGTACGCGCTCTCTCGTAGAGGGACTTATGCTGCTGTCCTTGTTGTTCATAATCTTGGAAACCGTGGAAGCCGAAACACCGGCCAGCTTCGCAAGCTCGCGTATATTCATACCGCCGCCCTCCTTTTTGAGTCCATTATAAGGGAAAAGAGGAGAAATGAAAAGGGGCGCGGGGAAAGGTGGATGGCGTACAAAAAAGGGAAATTATGTAAAATGTACAAAAGTTGTTGACAAAGGCATCTGCCAATGGTATCTTATGAACAAGAAAACTGTTTCGGAAAATAATTTCCCAAAAGGTGGAAGATGGAGGTAAACATGAAAATTCTGAATCTCGGTTCTCTGAATATTGACAAAATATACAGTGTAGAACATTACGCGGCGGCGGGTGAAACCATTCCGGCGAAAACCTACGGAGAGTTTTGCGGCGGGAAGGGGCTGAACCAGTCCATTGCGCTGGCGAAGGCGGGTGCGCAGGTGTATCATGCAGGCTGCGTGGGGCCTGACGGGGGCATCCTGTCAGATACTTTGGCGGCAGCGGGCGTGCGGACAGAACTGATCAGGGAAAGCGGCAGGCCGTCCGGCCACGCGGTGATACATGTGGATCCCGAGGGACAGAATAAAATCACCATCTTCGGGGGCGCCAACAGCGACGTGACGCCGGCGTACATAGACAGCGTTTTGTCGCACTTTGAACCGGGAGATATGCTTCTTTTACAGAATGAGATTTCCAATGTGGCCTACGCCATAGAGCAGGGCAGTGAGAAAGGGATGACGGTGGTATTTAACCCTTCCCCCATAGGAAGCGGCATCGGGCAGTGCGATTTGCGGAAGGTGGACTATCTCATTCTCAACGAGGTGGAGGGCAGGCAGCTTGCGGACACGGACGCGGAGGATGCGCAGATCATTCTGGAAAGGCTGCGGCAGAAATATCCACAGACTGTTCTGGTGCTGACGCTGGGTAGCAGAGGCTCCTGCTATGTGGACGGGAAAGAGTCGTTTTTTCAGGGAATTTTTCCGGCAAAGACAGTTGACACCACAGGCGCGGGAGACACTTTCACAGGCTACTTTTTAGCCGGAATCGCGGCGGGCAGACCGCCAAGGGAAACGATGGAGTACGCGGCCATGGCGAGCGCCATTTCTGTGGGCAGGCACGGCGCGGCGCCGGGTATTCCGGATTTTAATGAGGTCTGTGAGGAGATGGAGCGGGTGAAGGCGGGCGGCTCGCGGTTACCTGAGCAGGAAAGGAGAGAATACAAATGAAACACGCGTGGGAATACGATTACGAAATGTTCTGTCGGGCGGTGCCCGTAAAAGACAGAACGGATTTGATCCAGTGGGACGGACTTCTGGAAGGGAAGATGCTGGAGGAAGCGGCGCAGATGCTGGAAAGCGGAAAAGGCGCATGGGAAAAACCCCTGCCGGAATCCAGGGCGCCCTACTCCAAAATGCTGGGCGCCATCTCCAGTATGCAGCGCATGGGTTACGATGTGGAGGCGGCGGAGCGGCTGATTCCCGAGGCATTCGACGCCATAGAAAAGGAGGAGCTGATCCGGCTGCAGATCATCAATGCCAGAGTGTTTAAGGCGCTGGCGGAGGCGGAAAAGATTCCGGGACACCCTTACTGGGATTATACGGTCTATGAGAGTTTTGAACAGTATGAAAAGGCGGTGGAGCTGCCGGTCTATCCCGATTACTGCCTGCCTGACAGGGAGCGGCTTTTTGACCAGATCCACGGCGGATGGCTGGGTGAGATCATAGGTTCCGCGCTGGGAACCGCTGTGGAGGGCTTCAAATCATCGAGAATCTGGGAGGTGTTCGGTGAGATTACCGATTATGTGAAGCCGCCGGAGACGTTAAACGACGACATTACCTTTGAACTGGCGCTTCTGGACGCCTTCTGCGAAAAAGGCTTTGAGGTCGACTCAGAGGATATCGCGGACCGCTGGGTAGGTTATATTCCGTTTGCCTACACGGCGGAGGAGGTGGCGTTAAACCATCTGCGTCAGGGAATTTATCCGCCGGAGAGCGGATATCTCGCCAACCCCTACCGGGAGATGATCGGCGCCGCGATGCGCGCGGCTGTCTGTGGCGCGCTGGCGCCGGGCAATCCCCGGAAGGCCGCGCAGCTTGCCTGGAAGGACGGGAGAATTTCCCATCACAACAACGGCATTCTGGGGGAGGTCTTTAATGCGGTGATCGTATCCATGGCCTATGTGGAGACGGATATGCGGGTGGTTCTCGACAAAGCGGTCCGGGCGATTCCGAAGGACAGCGAGCTGTACGCGGTTCTGGATTTTGCTTACAAAGCCTGTGAAGCGTCGGACAATTACAGACAGGCGTGTGAGCTGTGCGAGGAAAAGTACAAAAAATATAACTGGGTACATACTTACCCGAATCTTGCGGCGGAGGTGGCGGCAGTCTGGTTTGCCGGAAATGACTTCCAGAAGGCAATGACGGTATTGATGATGGCAGGGCAGGACAATGACTGTACCGGCGGCCCCATCGGACATGCTTACGGCGTTATGCTGGGAGCGGGCGCACTCGATCAGAAGTTTACCGCGCCCCTGAAAGACCAGCTTGACACATATGTCAGAACGATGGAAAGCCAGTCGATTACATCGTTATCGGAAAAAACGCTGAACGCCGTCATGCAATATACAGAAACCAATTGACAGAGACCAAAAGGGAGGAAGGTAAATGATGAAGAAGAAAATGACAGCAGCTTTATTGACCATGGCAATGATGGCCGGATGTCTGGCCGGATGCGGTTCCAAACCGGAACTGCCGGAGCCGCCTGCTGCCGGGGCAGGTGCAGAGACAGGAGCGGCGGAAACGTCTGAACCGGATGCGCAGGCTCCCGAAATCGAACCGGCTGCAAAGGACGGGGAAAAGACCATCGGTCTTCTTGTGCCTGCCACGGTGGGAGATCCCTTTATCGCGCTCTCCATCAAAGGTCTTGACAGACTGGCCGCAGAGCAGGGCGCAACGCTTCGGACCGTGGAGACACTTGACAGCGCGGAGTATGAAGATCAGGTCCGCGCGATGGCGGATATGGGGGCGAATCCGGTGTACCTGATGTGGGGCGATCTGTCCGAAATAGCGCTCAGACTGGCGCCGGAATACCCGGATACCGATTTCGTGCTCTGCGACGTGGATATGGAAACCGACGAGCCGAATGTCAGCTCCGTGTCCGTTGACCCTTCCGAGGCTGCTTTTATAGCCGGTGTTGTGGCGGCCAATACGACGGAGAAGAAAAAGGTAGGATTTATCGCCCATGCCGACCGCCCCGTCAGCAGGAAGTTCCGCGACGGCTACATCAACGGCGTGCACTATGCCGATCCTTCCGTGGAAGTTGCGGTGGCTTATGTGGGCGACGATCAGGATCCGGTCAAGGGGCAGGAGGTGGCCAAACTGATGATTCAGAATGAGGGCGTGGATCTGATTTTCCAGTCCGCCTCCCAGAGTGGTCTTGGCGTGATCTCCGGCTGTGAGGAAATGGGCATCAAGTGTATCGGAAGCGACGATTATCAGGGCGACGTCAGCGACTGCGTGATCTGGTCTGCGCTTAAGCCCATCGACGAGGCGCTCTACATGGAGGGAGACGCTTCCTTCAAGGGAACTTTTGAGAGCGGAGACAAGGTGTACGGTCTTTCCTACGGCTTGTCACTGTATACGGATATTGAATTTAACAATCTGCCGGAGGCGCTTCAAACAACCGTGAAGGATGTGGTTGACGGCATAGGCGCAGGGGAGATTGACGTCACGAAGGATATGGCCGAATAATGGGAAACCTCCGGAGGGCATTTCCGCGCCGCCGGAGGTTTTATTCCTTCATTAGGAAATTGTGACGTTTTTTGTTCCGACAGGAAATTGCGATGAGGAGGTATTTGGTTATGGGAGACATGATTCTGGAGGCAAAGCATATCAGTAAATACTTCGGCAGGCTCACCGCCAACGACGACGTTACCCTCAGCGTGAGACGCGGTACCGTCCACTCCGTGATCGGTGAGAACGGGGCGGGCAAGAGCACCCTGATGAATATTATTTCCGGGATCTATAAGCCTGACCGCGGTGAGATCCATGTGGAGGGAAAGCGGGTTGTTTTCCGAAGTCCCAACGACGCCACCAAGTGCGGCATCGGCATGGTGCATCAGGAGTTCATGCTTTTTCCCGAGCTGACGGTGCTGGAAAATCTGATGATGGGGTTTGAGACGAAAAAGTACGGTTGCTTTCTGGATCAGAAGCGGGCTGCGAAAGATATCACGGAGATCGCCGAAAAATACGGGTTTTCCGTGCCTCTCGAAAAACGGGTGTCAGAGCTTCCCGTGTCGCTTTTGCAGCAGGTGGAGATTGTCAAGGTGCTCTACAAGGGCGCGGAAATTATTATTCTGGACGAACCCACGTCCGTGCTCACGCCGCAGGGCATTGAGGGGCTGTTCCGCGCCATACGCTATCTGACGAAGCAGGGAAAAACGGTGATTCTGATTACCCACAAGCTCAAGGAAGTGATGGAGATTTCGGATTATATTACGGTGTTAAAAAACGGTACGGTAACGGGAAATCTGCGGCCGGAGGAGACGGACGAGCACGGGCTTGCCAATCTGATGGTGGGGCGGCAGGTGCTTTTTAACACCAGAAAGCCGGAAAAGAAAATAGAAGAGCCGATTCTGACCGTCGACCGTCTGAGTGCGCTTGGCAGCGACGGGGCGAAGAAAGTGAAGGACGTGTCCTTTTCCGTCCGCAGAGGAGAAATACTCGGCATCGCGGGTGTGGCCGGTTCTGGACAGGGCGAGCTGATCGAGGCGATTTTCGGCCTGCGCACACCCGCCGGCGGCACCATCACCTACAAGGGTGCGGACATTACCGCCGCGACCCCGAGACAGAAGCGGGAAAAGCGGATCGGCTATGTGCCGCAGGACCGCATTTCCACCGGCTGCAACGTGAACGGGAGTCTGATTGAAAACTGTATTATGGGGTATCATGTGGCCCACAAGTTCAGGATTCCGTGGCTGGTTGACAGGGAGGAGGCGGCAGACTTCACGGGCGCCGTGGTGGATAATTATCAGGTAAAAGTACAGGACATCCATGATAAGATCGGCGATCTGTCGGGCGGCAATATTCAGAAGACCATTGTGGGGCGGGAGTTTGCACAAAACAATGATCTGCTCATCATCGAGGATCCGACCCGTGGCATCGACGTGGGCGCCATCGAATTTATCTGGCAGAAGATCATTGACGCCGCTGCGCAGGGCGTATCTGTGCTGTTAGTCAGCCACGAGCTGGGCGAGGTGATGGAGCTGTCGGACAGGATTCTCGTCATGTACAACGGCGGGATCGCCGCCGATCTGGAGAACACGCCCAAGCTGGATGAAAAGACAGTCGGATTATATATGCTTGGTGGGAAATGAAGCAATGGAGGGTAGTGATGAAGATAAAATGGAAGCTGACGCTGTCGGCAAAATTAGAAATACTGAAATATGTGACTGCCGTGATTCTTGTTATGGTGACCGGTGCGCTTATCATTCTCTCTCAGGGAAACAGTCCCGTGGAAGCGTTTCGGGCAATGGTCGTCGGCTCCGTGGGAAGTCCCGGCGCCATCGGCACCACAATCCGCTGGGCGACGCCGAGCATCATAACGGGAATTGCCGCTGTGGTGGCCTTTAAATCCGGTATTTGGAACTGCGGAATCGAGGGACAGATGTACTTCGGCGCATTCGCTGCGGCGATTGCGGGATCGGCCCTTTCCCTGCCCCGCTTTCTGCATATACCGGTCTGTCTTCTGATTGGCGGTCTGGCGGGTATGGCCTTTGCGTTTATTCCCGCAATCCTGAAATTGAAGCTCCATGTCAACGAGCTGATTTGTACCCTGATGTTAAACTATGCGGCCAACCTTTTTACGGAGTATCTCGTCTTTAAGTATATGGGCTTTGACGCGTCGGAGCTGGCGGATGCCATCGCGACACCGGACATGCTTCCCACCGCAAGGCTATCCGTCATCATACCTAAGACGAGCGCAACCTCGGCGTTCTTCATCGCCATCGGCGTTGCGATTCTGATTCATCTGCTCTACCGCTATACGGTGAAGGGATACGAGCTGAAACAGGTGGGGGAGAACCTGCGGTTTTCCCGGTACGGCGGCATCAATTACAAGAGAACCTTTATCATGATATTTTTGCTCAGTGGATTTATCAGCGGCGTGTGCGGCGGCACGGAGATGACGGGAGCCTTTGGCAAGTTCCGGCCCGCCTTCGCGCTGAATCTGGGATGGGACGGCGTTATGATCGCCTCCATCGCGAAAAACAATCCGCTGGCGGTGGTTCTGATTTCCGTGATCTGGGGCATGTTGAAGGCGGGGTCTTTCCAGATGGAGCGTACCACGTCAACCAACCGGCTGGTGGTCATGGTGCTGCAATCCGTGTTCGTGCTGCTTGTTGCCATAGACTATGAGGCGTTGTTCGGACGGCTGCAGGAAAAACGTCAGATCCGCAGACTTCGTATGCAGAGAGAGGAGGCGTAACGCTATGCTGCAATTACTATTCAGCGTTTCCACGCTGTCGGCGATGGTACGCATGTCCGCGCCGATTGCCTTTGCGGCGGTGGGAAGCGCCTACGGCCATAAGGCGAAAATTTTTAATATCGGGCTGGAAAGCTATGTGCTCACGAGCGCGTTCTTTGCCACATGGGGGAGCTACCTGTTTGAGAACGCTCTGATGGGACTTTTGTTCGGCATTGTTTCCGGCGTCGTTATGTCCGCCGTCTTCGGGATTTTTGTCCTGCATTTTAAGTCGGATCCCATCGTGATCGGCATCGCCATGAACCTGAGTGCGTGGGGATTTACCACGCTTCTGATGTACAATATTTTTCACACAAGAGGGTCCGTCATGGATTCCAGAATCAAAAGTTTCGGCACGGTACAGATCCCGTTTTTAGAGCGGATTCCTTTTATCGGCGAGATTTTAAACAACCAGAATATTCTCGTATACGCATCTTTTCTGGCGGTGATTGCCGCGCAGATCGTCATGTACAGGACGCCCTTCGGGCTTCGGATCAGGGGCGTTGGAAACAATGAGGAGGCGATGCAGTCGTCCGGAGTGTCTGTGCTGAAATATAAGTGGGCGTCCCTGATTGTCACGGGTGTGCTGACGGGCGCGGCGGGAACCTGCCTTCCGCTTTGCGGCATTTCCATGTTTACGGAAAATATGTCCGCCGGGAAAGGGTTTCTGGCGGTGTCGGCAGCCAGAATCGGCAAGGGCGATCCGCTGAAATCTTTTCTGGCATGTCTGATCTTTGCCTTTGCGGACGCGCTTTCCGTGGGCCTGCAGGGATTCAGCATTCCCTCGCAGCTTGTGCTGACGGCGCCCTATATTATCACAGTGCTTGTGATGTGTCTGACGAATCTGGGAGAGCTTGGAAAGGAGAGCGAATGATTATTCATGCGGTAGAGATAGGAGAATTTGACTTTAGCGAATATGGCATTCACTATCATATGATTTACGACAAAGAGCGTGTCATGCACAGCAGCGCCGCTTCCTATGAGGACCATATGACCTGCCTGCCTGTACTCGACACACCGGCGCATCTGGGCTATACCGTCGGGCAGCCTGCGCCCTGCACCGTGCATTCGATGGAAAAGCATGAGCATACCATGGAGGCGGTCTTTTGCACGAAGGATCCCATTGTCCTGTGTGTGGCCGCGTCCCGTGCGGATATGCCGCCGCAGGCAGAGGACGTGCGGGCACTGATCCTGCGTCCGGGAGACGTGGCAGTCCTGAAAAGAGGGATATGGCACGATGCCTGTCACGGCCTTGGCCGGCCGGCCTCCTACTACTATCTGGCTTCCCGCGGCGGGAAGCCTGCGGTGTGGGTGGAAGTGGAGGGGGAGGCGGTAGTGGAGACCCGGGCGCGGGCAGATGCGTATTCCGATATATTCTGACGGATTTCCCTGTTGAGTGAGGAGCCGCCTCGTGTTAAGATAGAATGGAAAACACGGGGCGGTTTTATTTGCGCACAGGCATGATGTCTATGCGCGGTTCCGGGGGTCGGTGAATATGATTGTGACATGCGTGTCAGAAAGTGGAGGGATTATGAATTATCAGGAGGCGTACAAAAAACTGGAGAAGTACGGACAGCTTCATGTGCTGAAATACTATGAGGAGCTGGGAGAGGAGGAGCGGGAAGCGCTGCTTACCCAGATCGGGCAGACGGATTTCGATGTGCTGTCGCTTTGTGAAAAGAAAGAGACATTGAATCCAAGAGGGAAGATTGAGCCGATTGCGGTGATGCAGCTTCCCGAGATCGAGGAGAAAAAAGAAGAGTATACGAAAACCGGTCTGGAGGCGATCCGGGCCGGCAAGGTGGGCGCGGTGCTGCTTGCAGGCGGCATGGGGACAAGACTTGGCTCCGACGCGCCGAAGGGCGTTTACAATATCGGTCTGACAAAGGACGTGTTTATTTTCCAGCGTCTGATTGAGAACCTGATGGATGTGGTGGATCAGGCGGGAGCGTGGGTTCCGCTCTATGTGATGACCAGCGACAAGAATCATGACGCAACTGTCAGTTTTTTTGAGGAAAAGAAGTTTTTCGGCTACAATGCGGACTATGTGACCTTTTTCATGCAGGACATGGCACCGGCTTCCGATTATACGGGGAAGGTATATATGGAAGCAAAGAATAAAATGTCCACTTCCCCCAACGGCAACGGCGGGTGGTTTTTGTCCATGAAAAAATGGGGCGTGGCGGACAAAATACGGCAGGCGGGCGTGGAGTGGCTCAATGTGTTTGCCGTGGACAACGTACTGCAGCGCATTGCCGATCCCTGCTTTGTGGGCGCGACGATTGCCACAGGCAGCGCGGTAGGCGAGAAGGTGGTTGCGAAGAACGCGCCGGATGAGAAGGTGGGCGCGGTATGCCTGGAGGATGGAAGACCGTCCATCGTGGAATACTATGATATGACGCCGGAGCTGATGGAGGCGAAAGCGGAGGACGGAAAGCCGGCCTACCATTTCGGCGTGATCTTAAATTATCTGTTCCGGGTGAAGGATTTGGAGGAGATCGTGGCGAGGAAGCTCCCGCTTCACATCGTGGAGAAGAAGATTCCCTATCTGGATGAGAAGGGAGAGCTTGTGAAGCCGGAGGAGCCAAACGGCTATAAGTTCGAGCAGCTTGTGCTTGACATGATTCATGAGCTGGATTCCTGCCTGCCTTATGAGGTGGTCAGGAATAAGGAGTTTGCGCCCATCAAGAATAAGACGGGCATTGACTCGGTGGAGAGCGCAAGAGAGCTGTGTAAGGAGAACGGAATCATTTTGTAGTTTGTGCAGGAAAACGGTTTGTCTGTGCTTCTTTTGGCAGGCGCGGAGCAGTTAACATTTTGACAGGTTTAAGCAACATTCCTGTATTGAATACACAGGGAAAACAATGTAGACTGTAATTACATTAAGAACAAAAAACACAGTTTCTGAAAAGAAAGGCAGGGTGCGGTTATGGCAATCTTAGTGACAGGCGGTGCGGGGTATATCGGTTCCCACACGGTAGTAGAATTACAGAATGCGGGCTATGAAGTGGTAGTGGTGGATAATCTGGCAAATTCCAGTGAAAAATCTCTTGAGAGAGTGGAGAAGCTTACCGGGAAGCCTGTGAAGTTTTATAAGGCGGATATTCTGGACAGGGACGCGCTGGAGCAGATCTTTGCGAAGGAGCAGATCGAGTCCTGCATTCATTTTGCCGGACTTAAGGCGGTGGGCGAGTCCGTACAGAAGCCTTGGGAATACTATGAAAATAATATTGCAGGTACGCTGACGCTGGTGGATGTGATGCGTAAGCACAATGTAAAAAATATCATTTTCTCCTCCTCGGCGACGGTTTACGGAGATCCGGCGATTATTCCGATCACGGAGGAGTGCCCGAAGGGACAGTGCACGAATCCTTACGGCTGGACCAAATCCATGCTGGAGCAGATTCTCATGGATATCCAAAAAGCGGACGACGAGTGGAATGTGATCCTGCTTCGCTATTTCAATCCCATCGGGGCACACAAGAGCGGAACCATGGGTGAGAATCCCAACGGCATTCCCAACAATCTGATGCCCTACATCACACAGGTTGCGGTGGGCAAACTCAAAGAGCTGGGCGTTTTCGGAAACGATTATGACACGCCGGACGGCACGGGCGTGCGCGACTATATCCATGTGGTCGATCTTGCGGTTGGCCATGTGAAAGCGCTGAAAAAGGTTGAGGAGAATGCGGGGCTTTGCATTTACAATCTGGGAACCGGTGTGGGCTACAGTGTGCTCGATATCGTGAAGAACTTCGAGGAAGCTACCGGCGTGAAGATTCCTTATGTGATTAAGGAGAGAAGAGCGGGCGACATCGCTTCCTGCTATGCGAACGCGGACAAGGCGAAGAGGGAGCTTGGCTGGGAAGCGCAGT
This sequence comes from uncultured Lachnospiraceae bacterium, assembly GCA_949051815.1. Taxonomy (GTDB): domain Bacteria; phylum Bacillota; class Clostridia; order Lachnospirales; family Lachnospiraceae; genus UBA3282. Next base: position 60,592 of record CARQVR010000006.1, on the reverse strand, counting down.
ATGGCATCAGGGAGATGTGCGCGGATTCATGGAGATGGCAGAGCAATAACCCGAACGGGTATGAGGATTAACCACGGTAATTTTAGAACAGCCCGGATCGCTGTATTTCAGCGGATTCCGGGCTGTATCTGCTTTTGAACGCAGTGAGGTTGGTTATCAGATTTCTGATAATTGGCGCAGGTGCCATCAGGGAAATCCCGTCACGCCACATACAGATACATAAAGATAAAATGGCACACGCTTCCGCCCATCACAAACAGATGGAAGACTTCGTGGGAACCGAAATTCTTGTGTCTCGCGTTGAAAATGGGAAGCTTTAACGCGTAGATCACGCCGCCCACCGTGTAGAAAATGCCGCCAGCAAGGAGCCATAGGAAGGCGCCTCTCGAGAGGGTGTTCCAGAGCGTGCCGAAAACAGCGATACAGGCCCAGCCCATGGCGATATACAGGACCGACGAAAACCACTTCGGGCAGGTAATCCAGCACATTTTAATGAGCATACCCGCGATGGCAATGCCCCAGACCGTGGTCAGAAGCAGATATCCGCGGCGGTCGCCTAAAATCACCAGGCAGACCGGCGTGTAGGAACCGGCGATCAGCACGAAAATCATCATGTGGTCCAGCTTGCGGAATACTTTTAAAATACTGTCTTTCACGGTGACGCTGTGGTAGAGCGCACTCGCACCGTAGAGGGCGATCATGCTGCATATAAATACAGCGAGCGCGATAAAGACGACGTGGTCTGCGTCCGTGGCGGCCTTCACCATAAGGGGCGTAGCCGCGATAATGGCCATCATCATACCGATAAAGTGGGTGATGGCGCTTCCGGGTTCACGAATGGTAATCTGCATAAAATCAACTCCTCTTACTTTTCAGTAGTTTCCTGTTCACAGCACTTTTGCATGTGCAAACCGGTACATGTGGTTTTAAAAACTACATGTGATATACTATGATACTACTACTTAAAGTGTGCAAAGTCAATCGTTTTATGCACGGATTTCGTTTCAGTCCTCCTCAATCACATGAATTTCCAGAAAATCGAAATCAATTTCTTCTATAAAATTGTCCTGACCAAAGCGGGCTTTGCTGTGCCGTTTAAAGTCGGAGACGGTGGATTCCAGCCAGATGGGTTTGCCCAGATCGAATTGCAGGCAGACTTCCTCTAACGCGTCGAATACTTTGTGGGTGCGGGTTTCTTCCCGCCCGTCCTCGATGACGGTATCTCTTACCATGCGGTTGTCTTTAAACTCTTTTGCCCATAGACGAAACATATCGTACCTCATTTCCCGTGACGGTTCAGCTTTCTGTTTTTTGAAAACCGTTTTTTGCCATTGTTTGCCATTCTCATACCAATATACAAATCCCTGCGGCGAAAGTAAAGCCTTCCTAAATTATTTTCGCGCCGGTCGTTTTTTATGCTATACTGTTTCCATGAAAAATACAAATAAATTGGTATATATCCGGAAAAACAGCATATATATTTTTTTAGTGGCAAATAAAAGGCGCCTTCGCTTTGCATTTCTCTGGGGCATTCCCTTTGCCATATCCTGTGTGCTGGGATGGCGGCTTGTCCATGAGGGAACGGTATTTGGCGCTGGCGGTCCGGCGGCTTACGCGGGAAGTCTGCTTCTGTTTATACTGGAAACTGCGGTTTTGTCTGTGCCTGCGGCGGCTTTGGCGGCGGTTGTCATGGGCTGTGGAAGACGGAAAAGCAGTGGGAGAGAGCGGAATGCCTGGCCGGAAAAAAGGAAAGCGGTGTGGCTCTTTTACAGTCTGTGCATTTTTCTCTGCTGGCTGCCTGTCTTTCTGGCCTACTATCCGTCGGTGTTTGCCTATGACGCGGAAGGGCAGCTCTATCAGGTGCTGGCCGGAGATTACAGCACACATCACCCGCTTGTGCATACGTTATTTTTAGGAGTCTTTTTCCGGCTGGGAATTGCCGCCGGTTCCTGTTCGGCCGGTATGGCGGTTCACTCGGTGGTGCAGATGGCGCTGATGGCGTGCGCTTTCGGATGGGCGGTTTGCTTTTTATACCAAAGGCGGGTCAGCGGGTGGGTGCGCGCTCTTTTGCTTCTCTTTTTCGCGCTTTTTCCGGCCAATTCCGTGTTGGCGGTAAGCACCACGAAGGATGTGCTTTTTGCGGCTCTGGTCCTGCTGTATACCTTGTCCTTTTATCGTGTGGTATGTGAGGAGAGCGCATCGGGCGAAGGGGGCGCGGCGGTGCGGAAAAAAGAATTGGCAGTCTGCGTATTCTGTGCGATTTTCATGCTGCTGTTCCGGAACAATGCGGTGTATGCCTTTGTGGCTGGCGCGCCGGTTATTTATGCCGGATTCGGGAAAAGGAGGCGGCAGAAAGAAAACGGGGTGCAGGATGCCGGAGTGCGAAAAGACGATGATCTGCAAAAGAAAAAGGCGCGGAAAATATATGTGTGTATGACGCTGCTTGCGCTTGCGCTGTACGGCGTCTGTGCGTTCTTACTAAAAACCGCAGTTCATGCGCAAAACGGCAGTCCCCGTGAAATGCTGAGTGTACCGTTGCAGCAGATGGCGCGCACACGGGTGAAGGCGGAGGAAGAAATTGCCCCGGATCTCAGACAAGAGCTGGAAAAGTATATTTCCTCAGAATGGGTTTTCGCGGCCTACAATCCCCATCTGGCAGACCCCGTGAAAAGCCGCGCCGTGATACATGACGATCCTGTCGGGCTGATCCGGACGTGGATCCGGCTTGGGCTTGCCCACCCGGCGCTTTATATCGACGCCTTTCTCGACAATTCCCTCGGGCTCTGGTATCTGTGGGACACTTCCCACGCGCAGGTGTACGGGATTGGCACGGAGAGCGGGTTCGGCTATCTCTCTACGGATAACCGCGTGATGCCTGCCGGTTTTGAGGTGGAGGAGCACAGCCTGCTTCCGGGTCTGCGCGTCTTTCTGGAAAGGATCGTATCGGATAACGAATACAGCAAAATACCTGTAGTCAGGCTTTTGTTTGCGCCTGCTCTGTACTGGTGGCTTCTGTGGCTGTACCTTGTGACGGCTCTATACAGGAAAACATACAGGGAGGCGCTGCCTGCAGTATTCCTTGCGGCTTACTGCCTGACCCTTCTGCTTTCGCCCACGGTGCTGGTACGGTACGCGTACCCGCTGATGGTGACGGTACCTGTTCTTTTGTCGTGTCTTTTAGCGGCTGCGGAGCGGGAAAGTGAAAATATACAATAAATTATTAAATAATTCGAAAATCTTGTATAATATACACATTCCGCGATGGAAGTATGGTATAATGTACGCGATGGCAATGAGCAGTGCGCAGCCAGAGGGAAAACGGAGCGGTGAGCTTGCGCACCGAAACGTTTAACCGTATGGATGCATAGGGCGAAGCCCGTGAGCGAGGAGGAGCGAAGCGGAACCGGGCGTGCACTGCAAAGAGAAGGACGAAAGACGGCAGCACGCCGACAATTCTTTCGGCCTGCGGATTGATGAGTTTCATGAGAGTCTGTAAATTATAATTTCGGGGGATTCTTGAAGATGGAAGTAGTAGTAGATAGAGGAAAAGACGGCGATATAGACAGTTGGAAAGAGGTGCAGTTGATTTATAATTCCGCCTTGAAGCAGATTTCCACGAAGCTGGATATCTTAAACGACGAGTTCCAGCATGTACATCGCTATAATCCGATCGAACATATCAAGTGGCGTATCAAGACGCCGGAGAGCATTGTAAAGAAGCTGAAAAAGCACGGCTATGAATCCACCATAGACAATATGGTGAATCATGTCAACGACATTGCGGGCATTCGTGTGATCTGCTCCTTCGCTTCGGACATATACCAGATTGCCGAGATGATCAGCAATCAAAGTGACATTCGTGTCATATCCGTGAAGGACTATATCGTGAATCCGAAGGCCAGCGGCTATAAGAGCTATCACATGCTTGTGACGGTGCCGGTCTACCTTTCGGACCGGATTGCGGACACGAAGGTGGAAATCCAGATCCGCACGGTGGCGATGGATTTCTGGGCCAGCCTGGAGCATAAGATTCACTATAAGTTTGAGGGGAACGCGCCGGAACATATCAAAGAGCAGCTCGTGGAGTGCGCGCAGATGGTTTCCGCGCTGGATGCGAGGATGATGTCGCTGAATGAGGAAATCCAGCATATCGAGCAGGAAAATGAAGAGTAGGGGCATTTTCCGGGGTACTACAGAAACGGAGGGGAGACTCTCATGTCAAAAATACTGGTTGTAGAAGATGACCTGACCCTGAACGCGGGACTATGTTTTGCGCTGGATGGGGCGGGTTATCTCTCTGTCGCGGCCTACACCTGTGATAAGGCCCGTCAGATGTTAAAAAGTGAACAGTTTGATCTGGTAATTCTGGATGTGAACCTCCCGGATGGAGACGGCTTTGCTCTCTGCCGGGAGTTTAAGCTGTCCCTGCCGGAACTGCCGGTTATTTTCCTGACGGCCAATGATCTGGAACAGGATGAGCTGCACGGCTTCGATCTGGGGGCGGACGACTATATCACCAAACCTTTCAGCATTCAGGTGCTCAGGCGGCGGGTGGAAGCTGTCCTGCGGCGGGGAAATACGAAAGAAAACGGTGGCTTCGATGACGGTTTTCTGCTTCTGGATTTTCACACCCTGACCGCCGTGCGGGGAGGGGAAAGACTGGCGATCACGCCAAACGAGTATAAGCTGCTGCGTCTTTTGACGGCGAACACAGGGGCGGTGGTCACACGGCAGCTTTTGCTGGAAAAGCTGTGGGATATGGAGGGAAACTTTGTGGATGACCATACCCTCACGGTGACGATGAACCGCCTGCGGGCCAAGATCGAGGACGCCGGACACACCTATATCCAGACGGTCAGGGGTATGGGCTATGTCTGGCTGGGGGCGCGGGAATGAGGTGCGGCGGTACGGCGCTGCCTGCGCGGCTTCTGACGCTGGCGGCTCTGGCGCTGCTTTTCCTGGGACTGTTCCGGATCCCCGTTTCTTTTTTACGCCTGTCCGTGGTTTTTCTGGGATGTCTGGTCCTGCTTCTGACCCTTCGGTGGAAGCGATGTCAGAAGCGGCGGGAAACCGATTTTGCGAACGCGGTCTGTGCCACCATAGACGCCCTGTCGGAGGGCAGAGAGCCGGAAAACTACCGGCCTTTTGAGGACACACAGCTTTCCAGGGTGCAGGGCAGGCTGATACAGTACCATGACCGGACAAGGGAGGGACAGCGGCAGAGCGAGACGGACAAGCAGACCATTCAGGAGCTGGTCAGCGACATTTCCCATCAGGTAAAAACGCCGATTGCCAATCTGCGGATGTTCACGGATCTTCTGTGCCAGCAGGAGCTGACGGCAAAAAGGCGGTCGGAATTTCTGGAAACGCTGGCCGAGCAGGTCAACAAGCTGGATTTTCTGATGCAGTCCCTCATCAAAATGTCCCGGTTAGAGACAGGCACATTTGCCCTTCACATGGAGGACGCCCGTCTTGGCGATACCATCGCGCAGGCGGTCACAAGCGTCCTGGCGGCGGCGAATCGCAGGCGCATTCAGATTGACGTGGAATGCGACGGCAAAGAGACAGTCAGGCACGATCCAAAATGGACGGCGGAGGCCCTTGGGAATCTTCTGGACAATGCGGTCAAGTATACGCCAGAGGGCGGAAGCGTCCGCATCCGTGTCTGCCCCTGGCAGTTTTATACGAGAATCGATATCGAGGACACCGGGATCGGTATTTCACCCGCCCACCACAACGATGTGTTTAAGCGTTTTTACAGAGAACAGACGTCGGCGGCGCAGGAGGGAGTCGGACTCGGCCTGTATCTGGCGCGGGGAATCATCACCCGGCAGAAGGGGTATATCAGCCTGCAGTCGGAGGAGGGGAAGGGTTCGGTTTTTTCCGTATTTTTGCTGCGGTAGAAGAGGCGTAGCGAAAACGCGCTGTAACGGAGACTTTTATGGATATTGTGAGGACACAAAACCTGAAAAAATATTTCGGAAAAGGGTCCGGACGGGTCAGGGCCGTTGACGGCGTGGATCTGTGTGTGGAGAAGGGAAAACTTACCGCCATTATCGGGGCTTCCGGCAGCGGAAAGACCACACTGCTAAACCTGATCGGCGGACTCTGTCAGCCCACGGAGGGAACCGTGACGGTGGACGGCGTGGATCTTGGGACGCTTCGGGAGGATGAGCTGACGGTTTTCCGGCGGCGGAAGGTGGGATTTGTCTTTCAGGACTACCGCCTCGTGCCGGAGCTGACGGTCCGGGAAAACATTCTGCTCCCGCCTGCGCTGGACGGTTCCCTGCCGGATGCAGTGTTTTTTGAAGAACTGACCGGACTGCTCGGACTAGGGGAAAAGCTGGACTGTTTTCCCGGGCAGCTTTCCGGCGGCGGACAGCAGTGCGCCGCCATCGCCCGTGCGCTGATCACAAAGCCGTCGGTCATTCTGGCCGACGAGCCGACGGGGAGCTTTGATCTTAAGACAAGCCAGAACGTGGCGGGGCTTTTAAAAATGACCACGGAAATATGCCACCAGACACTGATTATGATTACGCACAATCCGCAGATTGCCCAGCTCGCCGACCAGGTGGTGCACCTGCAGGATGGCCGTATCGTAAAATAAGTCTGTCTCACAGCGTCCCGCATTCTCCGGGGCGCTGTTTTTGACTGCCCGCGAAAGGTACAAAAATGTAACACGGATGTACCATAACTGTGACATCGGGCCGGTATACTGGGCATAGAAAAGCATGCAGGAGGACAGTCCCATGGAAGATATGTTGAAAACCCTGATGCGGCGCAGCTTTGCGGCCAGCCGTCTGCGAAACGGGATAGCGGTGCTTGCCATTGCGCTGACGGCGGTGCTCTTTACCGCGATCACCACGATCGTGATTGGCACGATGGAATCGTTTACACTGACCATGCAGATGCAGAAGATGAGCCGGTCAGACGGGGAACTCAGGTATATGACGGCGGCGCAGTTTGAGGCCCTGCGGCGGTCGGAGCTGATCGAGTCGGCAGGCCTGCGGATGCCGGTGGCTTATCTGGACAATGCCCTTCGCCATAACATAGAGTTTGATGTGGAGGACGAGACGCAGGCGGCGCTGACTTTTTGTATGCCCACCCACGGCACGGTCCCAGGCGGGCCGAACGAAGTGGTGGCCTCGGACACGGCGCTTCGCAGTCTCGGCGTGGAGCCGGAAGTGGGAGCGGAGATTGAGATTGCATTTAGCGTCCGGGGGCAGGACTATGCGTTTCCGATGGTGGTTTCCGGCTGGTATGAGGCTCTGAACAGCCAGATCAGTGTGATGTGGGCTTCGACTGCCTTCCGTGACAGCCACCCGGAGATTTTTTGCAATACCTACAGAGAGGATCACAACATGACCGGCACTTATTTTTCCGAATTTACCGTCCACAGCACGGTAGGTCTGGAAGAAAATCTGCGCGGGCTGGTACGGAGTCTTGGCGGTGAGCCGGAGGATATCAGCGCGCCTGATTATCTGGCGGCGGTCGTGAACCGGGCCACCAACGTGCAGCCAAGCCTTTTTCAGACAGGGGCGGTCATAGCGTTTGCCGTGCTGTTCATGCTCTGCGGCTACCTGCTGATTTACAATGTGTTTGACATAGCCGTCATGCAGGACATCCGGCGGTTTGGGCTGTACCGGACGATTGGCATGAGCAGGAGACAGGTGCGTATGCTGATCAACCGACAGGCGCTTTGGCTTAGCTGCGCAGGAATCCCCGTGGGTCTGCTGGCCGGGTTTTTTGTGGGCAGGATGACTTTGCCTATGATCATGGGTATGGTGGCCACCGAGTACCGGTATCTGGCGGCCAGTGTCTCCCCCTCCCCGGTGATATTCCTGACTGCGGCGGCGCTGACCGGGCTGACTGTCTTTTTCAGCACCCGTAAGCCTGTCAGAGCTGCGGCCGATACCCCGCCCATTGAGGCATTCCGCTATGTGGAGAGCGGAGGGGGAAGGCGCACCTCCAGAAAAAGCGCTCTGGGAGCCAGCATTCCCCGTCTGGCCCGCTTCAATCTGGGACGCAGCAGGAAACGGACCTGCTTTATCATACTGTCCCTGATGCTGTGTGTTGTGCTGTTAAACTGTGCGGGCACGGCGGCGGACAGCATGGACGTGGAGAAGGAGACGGCCTTCATGATCCGCACCGATTTCGCGGTGGTGAACGCGGTCAGCTCCAGTAACATGAAAGGATTCACCAGACGGGCGGAGGCGCTGCAAAAAAAGACCATCGCCGACATTGCCGAAAGACCCGGTGTGACCGGGGGAACCGCGGTGTACAAAAATACGGCGGAGGATGCCAATGTGACCTATGACTTTGGACATTCCCTGACGGAAGAGGCTTATGTGGATGAGTACAGCGGCCTCACCTTTGCCTTCGATGATGTGTACAACAGCTACGGCCTGGGAGACGATGGCCGTATGATCTGTAATGTCTACGGGATAGAGGAAGCGGTTCTTTCCCGGATGGATCTGCGGGAAGGGGAGACGGATGCCCATGCTCTATACGAAAAGATGTCCGCCGGAGAGGGCGTGCTTGTCGGCGTGCATGTGGACCGGAGAGATATGTCTCTGATACCGCGTCTGGAGCTGATTGACGTGGGGGAGACGATCACCGTATACAAAGACGGCGCGCCGGTGATGGAGCTGCCCGTGCTGGCGAAGGCGGCTTTAAACGGAGACGATGTGGAAATCGGCTTTACGGTAAACGGTCCCAACGTAATCGGCGGGGACGGTCTGTTTCTGTATCTGCCCGCCGCCGTTTACGAGACGCTGTACGATGTACCTTCGGTGTATAAATATTCCTTCGACGTGGAGGAGGGGTACGAGACGGAAATGACGGCGTTTCTGGAGGACTATATGGAACATGTGGACACAGGTATCAACTACCTTTCCGCGCAGACGGCCAGAGAAGGGGCAGAGGGAACGCGGAGGATGATCCGTTTTGTGGGCGGTTTTGTGGGACTGATTTTCGGTCTTGCCGGGATATTAAACCTGATGAATACCATGATCACGACGATTCTGACCAGACGCCATGAGTTTGCCTCCATGGAGAGTGTCGGTATGACGAGACGTCAGCTTACGGAAATGATGGTGTGGGAGGGGCTTTGCTATGCGGCGGGAGCCTGCCTGTCCGGGCTTGTTTTGTCGGTGGCGCTGAACCTGACGCTGGTGAGACGGCTGGTCGGCTCCATGTGGCAGTTTACCTTCCGCTTTACGCTGGCTCCTGCGCTTTTGGCCTGCACCGCGCTTTTGGTGATATCCGCGGCAGTGCCGGTGTTTGCCCTTCGCCTGTTCCATAAGGGCAGTATTGTTGAGCAGCTTCGCATAGCGGAGTGATGGCAGAGAGGAGAGGTGTTATGGAGTGTGTATTGAGAGCAGTGGGACTCAAAAAATATTACGGAAGCGGGGATACGCAGGTCCGGGCTTTGGACGGCGTGGATCTGGAAATTGAACAGGGAAAATTTACCGCCATCATCGGTACTTCCGGGAGTGGGAAATCCACCCTGTTAAATATGCTGGGCGGGCTGGATGTGCCCACGGAGGGGAGCGTTCAGATCGACGGAACGGAGCTTGCGAAACTAAGCGGCGAGCAGGCGGCCATATTCCGGCGTAAGAAAATAGGATTTGTCTTTCAGAACTACAATCTGATTCCGGTGCTGACAGCCTGGGAAAATATCGTGTTTCCCCTCTCGCTGGACGGACAGAAGCCGGACCTTGCGTTTATCATGGAGGTGGTGAAGCTGCTTGGACTGGAGGGGAAGTCAGACACCCTGCCAAACAACCTCTCGGGCGGACAGCAGCAGCGGGTGGCGATTGCGCGCGCGCTGGCATCCAGGCCCGCTATTATTCTGGCGGACGAACCGACGGGAAATCTGGATTCCAAAACAAGCGATGACGTGATGGGGTTACTGCAGATGAGCAGCAGGACATTTCGCCAGACCATTGTGATGATTACCCATAATCCCGAGATTGCGCAGCGGGCGGACAGGATCGTGCGCATCGAGGATGGGCGGATTGTGGTCTGAGAAAAAGGATGGTAGTTTTTTCATGATCCGAAAAGACATGCCGACAGCTTGCTATGCGCTTCCATTTATGCTATGATTTTGGCAATGCTATTTTTAAGTATATTTGGAGCCTTTGGGGGCGGAAAGGTATGGTCATAAGATGAAAAAAGCAATCAATCAATCTACGCTGACAACAATTTTGAATGTCGGCTCCATATGTGCGCTGCTGTTTATGCTGGTGCTCTTAGTTACATACAGCAATGTGAGCCGCCGGCTGGAAACTGCCAACGAGGATCGTTTTGAACTGACCTACAATGCCAACCGCTTTATGAACGGTTCCGCCTATCTGACCAACGAAGTCCGTGCCTACGCGTCCACCGGAGATCAGGTGCACTACGATAACTATTGGAATGAAGTCAATACGTTAAAAAACCGGGATATCGGTGTTGCAGCCATGCAGGAAATCGGTATCACGAACGAAGAACAGAAGATGATCGACGGTATGTACAGTCTTTCTAACGAGCTGGTGCCTCTGGAGGAGGCAGCCATGAAGCAGGTGCAGGCCGGTGAGCAGAGCGACGCTGTCGATTACGTTTACGGGGATGACTATAATGACTCCATCACGAAGATTAACGCGCTGAAAGAACAGTTTCTGGAGACGCTTGACGGCAGAACCCTTCAGGAGGTGCAGTACCTGAGCGAGACCAGCAGTACAATCAGGGCGCTTATGGTGTTGGCACTGGTTATGGTAGGGACGCTGCAGGTGATCAGTATGCGTGTCATCCGCAAAAAAATTTTGCGCCCTGTCATCGCCGTGCGCGACCAGATGGGAGAAATCTCTCAGGGCAATCTCTCGGCGGCATTTGGTTTTCGTTCCGACACTTCGGAGATTGGTATGCTGGTAGCGTCCATCCATGAGACGAAGGGCGAACTGAAAAAATACATATCGGATATTGACAATAAGCTGTCCGAAATGGCTCACGGCAATATGAATCTGTCCATCGACAGCAGTTACCGGGGTGAGTTTTTACCGATACAGGATGCCATGCGCCAGATTTTAGACGGGCTTAATGATGCTTTAAGCCGGATTCACCAGACTGCCGGTAAGGTGTCTGACAGGTCCGAGCGGATGGCTGTCAGCGCACAGACCCTGTCTGACGGCGCGGTCCAGCAGGCGGCCGCTGTGGAAGAACTTTCTGCCGGTATACAGGATATTTCCGGGCAGGTAAAACGCACTTCCAAGGATGCGGACAATGCCAGAAAATCGGCGGAGGAGACGGAGAGCCAGCTCACCGTATGCAGCCAGAAAATGGACGCCCTTTCATCGGCTATCGCGGATATTTCGGAATCCTCGGATCAGATCAGCGGGATCATTAAGACCATTGAGGATATCTCGTTCCAGACCAATATTCTGGCTCTGAACGCTTCCGTGGAGGCAGCCAGAGTCGGAGCCGCGGGAAAAGGCTTTGCGGTGGTTGCGAACGAAGTGCAGCAGCTTGCGGCCAAGAGTGCGGAGTCTGCCAAGGATATTACAGACCTGATTGTCAATTCGGTACAGCTCGTCCAATATGGCGCCTCTTTGTCCAGGGAAACCATGACGGCTCTCACAAATGTGGTTACCAATTCCAGACAGTCGGCGGAGCTGGTGGAACACATTGCGGACAGCGCAAAACAGCAGGCGGAATCTTTGAGCCAGTTGACGGAGGGAATGGAAAATATTTCCGCGGTTGTGCAAAGCAATGCCAACACGGCGGAGGAGTCGGCTTCCTCGGCGCAGGAGCTGCACCATCACGCGGAGAGGCTGCAGGCAGCGGTACGGCATTTCCAGCTTCGGGGCTGACCGGGCAGGAGATAATAAAAACAAGGATAAAGACTATGATAAGCGGCACAGGAGACTTTCCTGTGCCGCTGTTGTCAGAAAAGAGGCGCGCATAAGCAGGGATCCGCGCAAAAGCAGAGACTCGAAATGCTGCGCATTTCTCGTTCGCGTTGCTCGTCATAAGCCATCCGGCTCATGCGCTCATGCAAGCATGGCACATGTTCCGTATGGCTTCTGACTCTGCTTATGCGCGGACATGAGGAGTGCCCAGGTACCTTTCGGCACCCGGGCTATTATGAAAAAATTTATCTATGTGTGTATTTGTTACACGACATCCCGTGTTGTTTTGTATAAGATGAGTATACTTCCTGAATATGAATAAATTGTGAACAAAGTGTAAAAATATAGTAAATATTTCTAAATATGTAAAAAATATAATATATAATATGTGCAAATTGCACAATGGAGAGCCGGTAAGGGGAAGTCTGGAAAGGCTCCCTTTTTTTCGCTGTTGTCATAAATGCGGAAAGATGTTAAAATGCAGACATGGTTTTTCTGTTTTTTGGCAAAATAGAAGATAAAGGAAATGGAGACTGTTTATGGATACTTTTATAGATAAGCTGGCGCAGAAGAAAAACGCACAGGAGATGATCCGCGCAAATTCTGCGGCGGAGGCGGCCAGAATGGATCAGATGGAGAGACAGATGAAAGCTTATGACGAGCTGATGCAGGAGATCCGCCGTGTAAACATCAAGACCGCCGAGAACGTGGACAATGTGCAGAGCGTGCTGAAACAGTGCATGGAAAAGCTGGAAGCGCTGGAGACGGAGAGCGGACAGGCGCAGGACGTGGAAGAGCAGCTTGCCGGGATCAAAAGTCTTCTGGAGGAGCGGCTGACACAGTCTGAGGAGTTTGTGCACCGGGAAAACGTAAAGGTTTACCGCAATGTACAGGCGGCTTTTTCCGAGGAGTTTGAAAAGCAGAATCAGACGTCTAAGGGCAGCAGGGCGCCTTTGGTCCTTTTAATCGTTGTTTTGACCGGGGTGGCGGTGGATATCGCAATCAATGTGTTCTCACTGCTGATGCAGCTTACGAACGGAAAGCTGTTTTAAATAATTTACTATGAAAATATTGAGCAGACATTATAAAAAAATGAAAATTGCATATATTAAGGTTGCGGTGCTTTCATGCATTGCGGCCGCTTTTTTCCTGCCCGGAATGCAGACGCTTGAGAGCGACGGCGACAACCTTTTTACGGTGTACTTAAACGGGATGCAGGTAGGCGTCATGGGGGATGCCGGGGAGGCGGACGAATGCCTGATCGCGGCCAGAAAGGCGCTTGCGGCCAGCAGCGATGAAATGGTGCTTGCGGAGAGTGAGCTGAGTTGGGAAGGACAGGAGGTGCTCTGGGGCACGGTGGATGATAAGAGCGTGATCACCGCCAACATGCTTACCGCTCTGCGGGGCAGCGTCAAAGAGACACTGAACCGCTCTTATACCGTGAAGATCAACGAGTATACGGTGAATCTGGCCAGCACGGAGGAAGTGCTTGCGCTTTTGCAGGCTTCCATCAGGAAATATGACAGCGGCAATAACTACTACGCGGATCTTGTGATGGACGCTGACAGAGAGCTTAATGTGCTGACGACGCAGATTTATTCTGCCAAAGAACAGAAAGAAGAAGCGCAGGAGGCGCAGGAGACGATGACCAGCGCGGGCATTAACGCGGTGCTGGACGATATTTTTGCGGACATTGAACCGGCTTCGGAGAAAGAATTTTCCGATTATGAGCTGGGGCTTCTTGAACTGAATTTCGGCGATACGGTGGAAGTGGTGGAGTCCTATTTGCTGGACTATGAGCTGACGCCGCTTGGACAGGCCATCGACGAGGTGACCAAGGATCAGGAAAAGGAGCAGATTTACGAGGTGGTAGGCGGGGACACGCTCTCCCAGATTGCCGAGAAAAATGAGATACCGTTAGACGAGCTGATTGCCATGAACGATACCATTGAGGATGAAAATTCTGTGATTCGTGTGGGCGATGAGCTGATCGTGACCGTGCCCGAACCGGAGCTTTCCGTGGAGCGCACGGAGCAGATGTACTATGAAGAGGATTATGAGGCGGACGTTGTTTACGTCGATAACGACGACTGGTATACAACCGATATGAAGACGCTGCAGGAGCCTTCTGCGGGCCACCGGAAGGTGGTGGCGGATGTTTCCTACCGCAATAACGAGGAGATTTCCCGTGAGATCCTGAAAGAGGAGATCACCTATGCGGCTGTGCCTAAGATTGTGGAGCGCGGCACGAAGATTCCGCCTACCTATCTGAAACCGATTTCGGGAGGAAGGCTTTCTTCCCAGTTTGGCAGACGGAAAGCGCCGACGAGAAGGGCAAGCACCTATCACAAAGGTGTGGACTGGGCGACGCCCGTGGGTACGGCGGTTATGGCATCCTGTGCGGGAACGGTTTCCAGAGCGGGATGGGGCAGCGGCTACGGTTATGTGGTCTACATCGACCATGCCGACGGCAGGCAGACCCGTTACGGCCATCTGAGCAAGGTGCTGGTAAAACAGGGGCAGACGGTGAGTCAGGGGCAGAAGATTGCCTTAAGCGGCAATACGGGCGTCAGCACGGGGCCGCATATTCACTTTGAAATTCTCATAAACGGGGCGCAGGTGGATCCGTTTAAGTACCTGAACTGACGTTTTGGTCATGCGCTGCGGCTGGCAGGTGCGCAACTGTGGGGTTTACAAACCCCCAAAATCTGGTATACTGTATTTTAATGTTTGAGTTTTTTCTTGAAAGAAAGGCAAGTAAACATAGATGGAACAATATGCGATTAAAGGTGGGAATCCGTTAGTCGGCGAGGTGGAGATCAGCGGCGCGAAGAATGCGGCGCTGGCGATACTTGCGGCGGCCATTATGACGGACGAGACCGTATTGATAGAGAATGTGCCTGATGTCAGGGATACCAATGTCATGATGCAGGCTATGGAAAGTATCGGTGTGGTGGTCAACCGGATAGACAGACATACGGTGAAGATCAACGCCTCTCAGGTTCACGATCTGGTGATCGAGGGCGATTATATTAAAAAAATCAGGGCTTCCTACTATCTTCTGGGGTCCCTGCTTGGCAAATACAGCAAGGCGGAGGTGGTTCTTCCTGGCGGCTGTAATATCGGACTGCGCCCCATTGACCAGCATATCAAGGGGTTTCGTGCACTGGGAGCCGATGTCGGAATCGGATATGGGCGCATCAGCGCGGAAGCGGTTAAATTGAAGGGAAACCATATCTACATGGATGTGGTGACTGTGGGCGCGACCATGAATGTGATGATGGCGGCAGTGATGGCGGAGGGTACCACCGTGATTGAGAACGCGGCGAAGGAGCCTCATGTCGTTGATCTGGCGAACTTTTTAAACAGTATGGGCGCGAACATAAAAGGCGCGGGTACGGATGTGATCCGCATTAAGGGCGTGTCCAGACTGCACGGGACGGAGTATGGCATTATTCCGGACCAGATCGAGGCGGGCACCTTTATGTTTGCGGCGGCGGTGACGAAGGGCGATGTGACGGTGAAGAATGTGATCCCGAAGCACTTAGAGTCCATCAGCGCGAAGCTTTTGGAGATCGGCTGTGAGATCGAGGAGTCTGACGACGCGGTGCGTGTGGTGGCGGCGAAGCCGCTTGGACATACCCATGTAAAGACGCTGCCTTATCCCGGCTTTCCCACGGACATGCAGCCGCAGATTACGGTGGCGCTCGGGCTTTCGGCAGGCACCAGCATTGTGACGGAGAGTATTTTCGAGAATCGTTTTAAATATGTGGACGAGTTAACCTGTATGGGCGCGAATATCAAGGTGGAGAGCAACACCGCGATTATCGACGGTGTGTCCAAATACACCGGTGCGCATATTACCGCGCCGGATCTGCGGGCGGGCGCGGCCCTTGTCATTGCGGCGCTGGCGGCGGACGGGATCAGCACGGTGGATGATATCAAGTATATTCAGCGCGGCTATGAGGACTTTCATCTGAAACTGCAGCATCTCGGCGCGCAGATTGATCTGGTAACCACGGACAGGGAGATGCAGAAATTCAGGCTAAAGGTCGGTTGACCGGCGGACGGCGGCGAAGTCAGGCACAGCGCTTATTTGTGTCCGGCAAAAACTGTGCCCGTGCAAAATAGGTATTGACACAGACTGCCGGCAGGTGTATGTTTATTTACAGATAAAACTTTATATTGTGATATCTTTCTCTTATTCAGAGTGGTGGAGATACATAGGATCGGTGAAGCCACGGCAACCCCTTACAAGGAAGGTGCCAACCTGAGCGAAGCTGTTACGGCAGCGTGATCGAACAATAAGAGGATTTGATGCTTGTATGTCGGGTCCCCTTATTTCCAGAGAAATCAGGGGACTTCTTTTATGGGCAGATCCGCGCCCTCGGAGCAAAAAGATGCGCACAAATGGAGTAAAAAATGATACAACACAAAAGGAGAAGTAAAACGCTTCGGAATGGAGGAAAAAATGGAGAAACGATTATTTACATCTGAATCTGTAACAGAGGGACATCCCGACAAAGTCTGCGACGCGATTTCCGACGCGATTCTGGACGCATGCATGGAAAAAGATCCCATGAGCCGCGTGGCCTGTGAGACGGCGGTTTGTACCGGATTCGTGCTGGTGACCGGTGAGATCACGACAAACGCATATGTAGATATGCAGAAAATTGTGCGCGATACCGTGAAAGAGATCGGCTATACCAAGTCCGAGTACGGTTTTGACGCGAATACATGCGCGGTGTTCGTGGCGATTGACGAGCAGTCGGCGGATATCGCTATGGGCGTGGACAAGGCGCTTGAGGCGAAAAAGGGCGAGCAGACGGACGATCTGGACACAGGCGCGGGCGATCAGGGTATGATGTTCGGCTATGCGACCAACGAGACGGAAGAATACATGCCTTATCCGATTGATCTGGCGCACAAGCTGGCATTGCAGCTCACTAAGGTTCGCAAGGACGGCACCCTTAAGTATCTGCGGCCCGACGGCAAGAGTCAGGTTTCCGTGGAGTACGACGAGGCGGGCAAGCCGGTTCGTCTGGAGGCTGTTGTGTTGTCTACCCAGCACGACGAGGATGTGACACAGGAGCAGATTCACGAAGATATCAAAAAATATGTGTTTGATCCGGTTCTCCCCAAAGAGCTGGTGGATGACCAGACCAAATTCTTTATCAATCCTACGGGACGTTTCGTGATCGGCGGCCCCCACGGCGACGCGGGACTGACAGGACGTAAGATCATCGTTGACACATACGGCGGATATGCGCGTCACGGCGGCGGCGCATTCTCCGGCAAGGACTGCACGAAGGTAGACCGTTCCGCGGCTTACGCGGCGCGCTATGTGGCGAAAAACATTGTGGCGGCAGGCATCGCTGACAAGTGTGAGATCCAGCTCTCCTACGCGATTGGCGTGGCACAGCCTACTTCCATTATGGTGGACACCTTCGGCACAGGTAAGATCGCTGACGACAAGCTGGTGGAGATCGTGCGCGAGAACTTTGATTTGAGACCCGCAGGTATCATCAGGATGCTTGACCTGCGCCGTCCGATCTACAAGCAGACTGCCGCTTACGGACATTTTGGCCGTAACGATCTGGATCTGCCCTGGGAGAAGCTTGACAAGGTGGATGCCCTGAAAAAATATCTGTAAAAAGAATCCGCGTCCCGGAAGAGAAATCTTCCGGGGCGTTTTCTTGCGCGCATAAGCAGAGTCAGAAAGCGGCAGAGTCAGGATGCGGGCTTGCCCGCAAGACTGACTGTGACGATTTATGACGAGCAACGCGAACGAGAAATGCGTAGCATTTCGAGTCTGCTTATGAATAGAGTCAGAAAGCGGCAGAGTCAGGATGCGGGCTTGCCCGCAAGACTGACTGTGACGATTTATGACGAGCAACGCGAACGAGAAATGCGTAGCATTTCGAGTCTGCTTATGAATAGAGTCAGAAAGCGGCAGAGGCAGGATGCGGGCCTGCCCTATTAAATAATTGACCAAATTATGGATTCCATGTAAAATATTATAGTAAAAAGGGCGATATATATATTGAAGTATGTGTATGTATCGTGACAACAGATCAGATTTCATGTGTGAGGGGTGGAGGCGGTGATTATGCACAAGAATTGGAAAAGAATGGCGGCGCTTGGGCTGACGGTACTGCTTGGCTGCATGATGCCCGCAGGTACGATGCTGGCAGCGGCGGATGATGCGCAGAACGGGGCAGCGACTGTTACGGACAACGACGCGTTGTATGAAGAGGAAACCGCTCCGGAAAAAGAAAACGTGCCGGATGGCGGGAGCGTGTCGGATGAGGAAAAGGTGCCGGACGACGGGAGCGCGCCGGACGAGGAAAACGTACCGGACGGCGACGGGAACGTGCCGGATGGGGAAAACGTGCCGGACGGCGACGGGAACGTGCCGGATGAGGAAAACGTACCGGACGACGGGAACGTGCCGGATGGGGAAAATGTGCCGGACGGCGACGGGAACGCGTCGGATGGGGAAAATGTGCCGGACGGCGACGGGAACGTGTCGGATGAGGAAAACGTGCCGGATGATGAAGCCGCGCCGGATGACGCAGAGACGGATGTGCCGGACGGCGACTGTCAGGAAGACGTAAATGCGGATCAGATACAGGAAGCCGGTGTTTTATCGGCGGCGGATGCGGAGGTGATGGAGGCAGAGCCTTCACAGGATGCGGATGCGCCTGAGATTACCATTACAAGCGGCGGTGCAGACATAACCTGTCCGCTGGGCGGAGAGATTACCTTCAAGTATGTCAATAACTGGGCGCCCATGTTTGAGATATCTGTCAGTCAGATCGACGCTGATGCCTCTGTTTACTGTTACAGGGATAAAGTGGCGGACATGAAGGCCGGGGCGAAGACGGAAGATGTGATGGATTCCTTGTATTGGGGTGAGAAACAGTCTCCGCCGATCAGTCTTGAGCCTTTAAGCGACGGCTGTTATGTCGTATATGTGAAAGTGGAGACGGGGGGAGAGACCTATTACGCCCGCTCCGAAGGAGTCGTAGTAGATACGAAGAAACCTGTCATAAAGGATGCGGCGACGGGACAGGCACTGGTGTCTGGACAGACCTATCCGGAAGATACCAGATTTATGGTGGAGGAAGCCAACTTAAAACGCGTTCTGGTGAACGGGCAGGAGGTAAATCCGGAAGACGGCAGTTATAAGGTGGCTGCGAAGGAGAACAGTACAGCCTGCGAGATCAAGGCAATAGACGAGGCGGGCAATGAAGAGACGTGTGCGATCACGCTCTCAGGAAGCGGCGCGCCGGGCGAAGACGGGGAACCGCCGGTAACGGATCACGTGATTTCAAAGAGCGGGGTTTACGATCTGAAAGCGGGAGAGAAATATCATCTGGCCGAGGGCAAATGGAAAGTAAAGGGCGACAAGTCGGTTTATCCGGGCGGCAGAGATTTCTATGTCATGACCGACGGCAGTTATGAATTTACGAAATAGTTTACAGGTAAAAGCAGTGTGTGAAAAGAGGGGCGTGACAGATGATGCAGAAACTGATATCAAATAAGAAGCTCATAATTTGTGCCTGCGCTGCGGTGGCTGTGACCGCTGTGGCGGTAATTGCGCTATTATCCGGAAAAGAAGAGACATTCCGCTCCATACTGGTCTATGATGTGGAAGGAAATGCCGTGATCGAGCGGGAGAATGTGGGATCCATGAACGCGGCGGAGAACCTGTATCTGGAATCCGGTGACCGGGTGAGCGTAGCGTCAGATTCCAGTATGCGCATGAAGCTGGATGATGATAAATATGTGATGGCGGAGGCGGATACGGTCTTTTCCGTGGAGGCGGAAGGGACGGACGCGGATTCCCGGACAAAGATATCGCTGGAACAGGGCGCCATTACCAATGAGATCCAGAATCCGCTGAGTGAAGGTTCCCGTTTTGAGACTTCCACACCAAACTCCGTGATGGCAGTCCGCGGGACGATCTACCGCGTGGAACTGTATGTGGATGAAGCGGGCAGTCAGAATACAAAATTATCCTGTTTTCAGGGAAAAGTCGGGGCGAAGTCCATCCTTCCGGACGGCGGATTCGGGGAAGAAATACTCGTTCCGGCGGGCAGCGGGCTAATCCTGTATGCGGACGGAACGGCAGGAGACGTCACGGATATTGCGTATGACGCGCTTCCTTCGCAGGCAGTCGAAAATCTCCTCGGTATGATGGAGAACGGTCAGGATCTGACAGGTATCTCTGTGGAGGAGCTGTCGAAGCTTGCTTCGGAGACGGCCACAGCCAGCGATGCCGCAGAGAATGAGACAGAGCAGGCGGCGCAGAGCGTGACAGAGCAGATCGTGGAAGCAGAAGCGCAGAGCAGCGCGGACGAAGAGGCGGATGCGCAGGTACATACGAAGGCAGACACGGATAAGAATACACCGGCAAAAGGAAACGGAGGAAAGGCGAAGGCTCCCGGGATGGAGCCGAAGACGGAACAGCCTTCTACCGGACCGCAGGCGCCTGACATAAAACCTGCCAAACCGGCGAAGCCCGTAAACGGCGGCAGCATGGATAACGGCAATACAGGCGGAGACGGTTCTCAGAACGAAAACACCGGAAATAATCCGGAAGATGAGAAATCCGATGATGATAAGAAGGACGACGATAAACCGGCGAAGCCGAAGACTTACAAGGTGACCTTCAAGTATCAGGGCGAAGTGTTTGCAACACAGACCGTAAAACGGGGAGAGACGGCCTCTGCGCCTGTGCTGGCTCCGGAGCAGAGCGGCAGTTGGGATTTTGATTTCGGAACCAAAATAAACGCGAATACGACAGTGACGTGGAAGACGGAGTAAATTTCCGTAAGACCAGCGGAGGCCGGAGGGACAGCAGGCGGAAAATGATGAAATATGTGAATAAAATGAAAACGGCGGCGGTTACTGCCGCCGTTATTCTGATCTCTCTCGTATTTTTATATGTTGGCACGGCGGGTCTTTGGGATATAGGAATATCCGACAGGCTGAACCAGCGGGAGAGCGTCACCAACAAAAAAATTTATATCATAGGAATCGACGATAAGACGCTGGAGCAGTATGGTCCCGTCAACACCTGGAGCAGAGAGATTCCGGCGAAGCTGGTTTCCCTGCTAAACGGCGCGGACAGCGCGCGTCCGGCGGTGATCGGATTCGATGTGATCTACAGCGAGGAGGCGGACAAGGAAGCGGACGATATCTTTGCCCGTGTCTGCGGGGAAGCGGACAACGTCGTCGCGGCCATGAGCTTTTCTTTTAAAGAACAGCCGGAGCAGGGGGCGGACGGAAAGACGGTCTATAATCCCTATCATGTGGATTATGTGATCGAGCCTTATGACAGCTTAAAGAATGCGGTTATGTGCGGGTTTGCAAACACCTTTGTGGACACGGACGGCTATGTGCGGCAGGCCATGGCTTATCTGGACTATGAGGGAGAACGGGCGTACAGTCTCTCGTCGCAGGTCTACAGAATCTATCAGGAAAGCCGGGGAGAAGAGGCGGCGTTTCCTGCCGTATACGGGAGAAACAACCGGTATTATTTCACTTATTCCGGTAAGCCGCGCGGTTACAGCGTGATCTCCATGGCGGATGTGCTGGACGGCACGGTGAATCCGGCGGTCTTTCAGGACGCGGTGGTGTTAGTGGGCGCCTACGCCGTTGGTATGCAGGACGCTTACATGCCGGCGATCGCGCACAACAGCCAGATGTACGGGGTGGAAATACATGCCAACATCATAGAGGCCCTGCTGGAAGGAAAGACGCAGCTTCCGGTGCAGCCCTTTGGCTATGCGCTGGCGGCGGCTCTTTTGTGCGGCCTGTTCTATCTGTTCAGTGAAAAGGCGCGGATGCTGTATTCCACGATTCTTTTGGCGGCGCTGACCGTTTTCGATGTGGTCTTTGTCAGGGTCATGTATGGGAAAGGACGGATTGTGCCCGTCATTCTTTTGCCGGTCTGTCTGTTAGTCATTTATCTGGTGCAGATGGTGCGGGGATATATAGCGGAAATTTTGAGAAGGCGGCGCGTAGTTGACGTGTTTAAACAGTATGTGGCGCCCCAGGTGGTGGATAAGATCAGCAAGGACAAAGATTTTGAGCTGGTGATCGGCGGCGAAAACCGGCATATAGCGGTGCTGTTTGTGGATATCAGAGGCTTTACCACGATGTCGGAGAGTTTAAAGCCGGAGGAAGTGGTGGAGATTCTGAATGAATATCTGGGACTCACCACGCAGGCCATTTTTGATAACGGGGGAACGCTCGACAAGTTTGTGGGGGACGCGACCATGGCGGTCTTCAACGCGCCTTTTGACTTGGAGGACTATATTTTCCGGGCGGTGGCCACCGCTTGGGATATGCAGGCGGGAGCGGATCGGATTGCCGGAAAATTCCGCGAAAGATACGGCAAGAGCGTATCCTTTGGAATCGGCGTCAACTGTGGCAATGCCGTTGTGGGAAATATCGGCTGTGATTTCCGGATGGATTACACGGCCATCGGAGATACTGTCAATACGGCGGCGAGGCTGGAGAGCAATGCGCAGCCGGGGCAGATTCTGATCAGCCGGGAAGTTTATGAGGCGGTGAAGGACAGAGTCGCTGCGACGCCGCTTGGAGAGATATCCCTTAAGGGAAAGAGCAAGGGCGTATTTGTATATCAGGTGGATGGATTGGAGAGAGCTTCTGTCACTTAGCGGCAGGAATGTTTTGCACAGAAGCTCCGGACTTGCTATGTAAGGCAGAGGGGGTCGGTTTAGAGAATGAGTGAACTGTATTTGGTTCCTGACAGGAAGGACATGAAACGGATGTGCGGTCTGGCGGCGGAATACGGGTGCGCGTTTGAATACAATGATTTTTATGCCGTGAAGTCTTTGGATGATCCGGAGCAGCAGGAGCGGATCATCGCGGACTACAGAGAGTGCATGAGCCTGTATTATGAGAAGAATTATAAGAAGAACTATGAGAAAAATCCTGCCGGAAACGGTTGTGCGGGAAATAACTTTTCGGGGGAGGAATGCGCCCCGGAGTTCTTTTCCGGCGATACCATGCACGGCGCATTTTTAGATGTGACGATTCACAGCGACGATCCTTTGATCCGGGACGCTTCCATGCTGCGGGTGCGTCAGTCCATGGAGATTGCCCAAAATATGGGCTTAAAGGGCGTCGTCTTCCATACGGGACGGCTGGGCGGATTTCGGGCGGCCGGGTATCTGAAAAACTGGCAGGACAGAAACGAGGCATTTTTTACGGAGATTGCGCGCCAGTATCCGGCACAGCAGATTTATATGGAGAACATGTTTGACGAAGCGCCGGATATTCTGGCGGGACTGGCGGAGAACATGCGGGACGTGAAAAATTTCGGCGTTTGTCTGGACTATGCCCACGCTATGCTTTCCAGGTGTTCCGGGCGGGAGTGGATTGAGACGCTGGCGCCCTATATCCGCCATATACACATCAATGACAACGATCTGCAAAACGATCTGCATCTGGCGGTGGGAGCCGGAAAACTGGACTGGCAGGAATTTGACGGGCTGCTTAGACAGCATCGGGTGGAAGCGCCGGTGCTGGTGGAAGTAAACGGTTATGAGGCACAGAGGGAGTCGCTTCGGTATATGAAGCGCCACGGAATCTATCCGATGGAAAGAGAGAGGGAACAGTGATGCATCTGCAATACGAAGACTTTGAAAAAATAATGGATATCGGCATAAGCCTTTCCACGGAAAGAGACAGAAACCGGCTGCTCATGACAATTCTGGATAAGGGTATGGAGATTACAAACTGTGATGCAAGCACGCTCTATCTGTATGAGAACGATGAACTGCGTTTTAAGTTTATGCGGACCCTTTCCAAGGAAATCAACCGGGGATTGGACGGGAAACCCATTGATCTGCCGCCCGTGCCGATGAAAGAGGAAAATGTGTGCTCCTACGCGGCGATTCACCGGGAGGTGGTCAATATACCGGATGTGTATGCCAGCAGCCGGTTTGATTTTTCCGGTCCCAGACAGTATGACAGCCTGACAGGATACCGCACGCAGTCACAGCTTGTCGTGCCCCTTGTGAATAATGAAAACGAACTGATCGGCGTGCTGCAGCTGATCAACGCCATGGATGAGACGGGGAAGGTGTACGCCTTCAACGAGGAGTATGAGATCATCATTCGCGCGCTGGGAGCCATGGCGGCAATCGAGCTGACGAACCTGTCCTATGTGGAAGCGTTAAAAGCGCAGATCTATTCCTTTGTGGAGGCGCTCACGACGGCATTGGAGAAGCGGACGCCTTACAACGCCCTGCACACGCGGAACGTAGAAAAATACGCGAGCCTTCTGGCGGATTATATCACCGGATTACATAGAGAGGGAAAATGCGAAAAAGGATTTGACCCGGAAAGGAAAGAGCAGCTTATGCTGGCGGCGCTCATTCACGATATCGGTAAGATGGTGGTGCCCCTCAGCATTATGAATAAGGCGACCAGACTGGATACGGCGATTGAGAGGATAGACGACCGGTTTGCGCTGCTTAAGGCGCGCTACGAGATTGATATGCTGCGGGGGCGGATCACCGGAGAAGAATACGAGGCGGCGGCAAAGGAGCTGGAGTCGGCCCTCGCCTTTATCCACGAGATGGATGTGGCCGACCGCGTGAGCGACGAGTGCTGCGAACAGATCAGAGAGCTTGCTGCGAAACGGCATGTCGGTGAGGACGGTTCGACACTCCCGTATCTGACGGAGAAGGAGGCGGAATGTCTGAGCATCCGAAGCGGCACGCTGACGGTGAAAGAGCGCAAAGAGATGGAAAACCATGTGGTCATGACATCCAGGATTTTGGAGAAGGTGCAGTTTTATAAAGGGTTCTCCATGGTGCCCGGGTGGGTGGGCGCCCATCATGAGTATCTGGACGGCAGCGGGTATCCGAAAGGACTGAAAGGCGATGCGCTTGATCTGGAGACAAGGCTTTTGACGGTGGTTGATATCTATGACGCGCTGGTGGCCACGGACAGGCCCTACAAGCAGCCGATTTCGAAGCCTAAGGCGATTCAGATTCTAAAGGATATGGCGCAGAGGGGAAAAGTGGACTTGCAGCTTGTGGAATGGCTGGATGAGGCGCTGGAGAAGGAAGCGCAGAAAGCGCAGTGACAGAGGTAAAGGGATGCATCCATACAAAATCCTTCTTGTGGAGGACGACGCTGAAATCAGCGAAATGTTAAAAACTTATCTGGAGACAGAAAATTATGAGGTGGCCTGCGCCCTTGACGGACAGCAGGCCTGCTCTGTGTTTGACGATATGTCCTGCGATCTTGTCCTTTTGGATCTGATGATACCGAAGATAAGCGGGATGGGCGTGATGCAGCACATACGGCAGAGCAGTTATGTGCCGATCATTATTATCTCCGCAAAGGATTCGGAGAGCGATAAGACGCTGGGACTGGGTCTTGGGGCGGACGATTATATCACCAAGCCCTTCTCCGTGGTGGAGGTGCTTGCGCGGATCAAGGCGGCGCTGCGCAGAACGATGCAGTATGACAGTGCGGCCGCCTGTGCAGATAAAGAGGCGCTTTCTGTTCTGACGGCCGGGGAGCTGACCATGAATCTGTCTGATTACACGGTGAAAAAGGGAGAGAAATCCATCGACCTGACGGCGAAGGAGTTTGAAATACTGAAACTCTTTATGCAGAACCCGAAGAAGGTTTACACCAAAGAGCAGCTCTATTCCCTTGTGTGGAACGACGCGTACTGCGGGGACGAAAACGCCGTCAATGTGCACATCAGCAGATTGCGCAATAAGATTGAGGAAGACCCGAGAAATCCCGCGTATGTGCTGACCGTGTGGGGAATCGGGTATAAGCTGGGGGGATCGGTATGATGGTATTGGCGCTGGGTCTGGCGGTGGCAGTTCTTACGGCGGTCGTCTTGTACCAGCAGTTTGCGTTCCGCGCAGGCACGCAGAGAAAACTTCGGGAAATCCATGAAAAGCTAAAGGAAATACTGGATGAGGACGGCGGTGCAAGGCTCATGGTCTTTACGGATAACAGAGAACTGATGGAGCTTTCGGCGCAGATCAACCGTCTTTTGGAAAAGAATGCGAAGGCAGCGGCGGACTTTCGCCGTTTGGAGACGACTTCCCGAAAAATGCTGTCCAATATTTCCCATGATTTAAAGACGCCTCTGACCGTGATCCGGGGGTATCTGGAAATTATGCGAACGCAGAAAGAGGCGGCTCTGGAGGCGCGGGCAGAATCAGAGGCACGGGCAGAAGCAGAAGCGCGCGCGGAATTGCAAATGATGGTGAAGGCGGAACAGAAGGCGCAGGCGATGATGGAGCTGATTGACAGCTTTTTTTCGTTGGCGAAGATTGAGGCGGGCGACGCGGACGTGGATCTCACCAGACTGGATGTCTGTGAGGTGTGCCGGGAGAGCGCGCTTGATTTTTATGAAATGCTCACGGGAGCGGATTTTCAGGTGGATATCGGGCTGCCGGAGGAGCCTGTCCTTGTGCACGGAAACAGGGAGGCTTTGCAGCGCATTCTGACGAACCTCATCTCCAATGTGCTCCGCTACGGCTCAGAGGGAAAGTATCTGGGCGTTTTTTTCAGATCGGATGAGCGGTGGGTATATATTGACGTGACCGACAAGGGAAAGGGAATTGACAGCGCCTTTGCGGACAGCGTTTTTGAGCGGCTTTTTACCATGGAGGACTCCCGCAGCCGGAGCGTGCAGGGAAACGGCCTGGGGCTTACCATTGCCAAAAGGCTGGCGGAGCAGATGGGCGGCGCGCTGACGCTGGAGAGCATCCCCGGTGAGAGGACGACATTTACGGTCAGGTTGAAGCGGGTTTTGCAATGACCGTGCCCGGTCGTACCGGCCAGCACTGACATAAATAAAACAGGTTTTGAAAGAAATTTGTAAGAATTAAGCAAGAGTTTTGAAAAACGATGCCGTTACAATAGATAACAGTACAGCGAATAAAGAATATTCGATGGACCAGAAAGGAGGCAGCGAAAATGTCTTATATTTTACAAACCAGCCGCCTTACCAAATCTATTGGCGGTAAAGAACTGGTAAGAGATGTGGATATCCATGTGAAAAAGGGTGAAATTTACGGGTTTCTGGGGCCGAACGGCGCGGGCAAGACGACCGTTATGAAGATGATTCTGAACCTCTGGAAGCCTGACATGGGAACTGTTGAGCTGTTTGGAAAGCCGCTCACGCCGCAGTCTTATGAGGTGATGAGACGGATCGGGAGCATCATTGAATTCCCTGTGTTCTACGAGCATATGACAGGCCTGGAAAATCTGCGGATGCACTGTGAGTATATGGGGTATTATCAGCATGGAAGCGTGGAAAAGGCGTTGGAAATGCTCGATCTGACGGCGGCGGCGAAAACGCCCGTCAGGAACTATTCTCTGGGTATGAAGGAGCGTCTGGGGATTGCGAGGGCGGTTTTGTGCAAGCCGGAGCTGCTGATTCTCGACGAGCCGACCAACGGCCTTGATCCGGCGGGCATGAAGCAGATTCGCGAACTGCTGCGGACACTGTGCGCGGAGCAGGGTACAACGGTGGTGGTGTCCTCCCACATTCTGTCGGAGATCGAGAGCATTGCGGACACGATTGGTATTATTCATCAGGGCAGGATGAAAAAAGAAATCGGCTTGAAGGAAATCGGGGAGATGAGTCTGGCCTGTATCGAATTGTCGGTGCAGAATCCGGAGAGGGCGGCCTATGTGCTTGCCGATAAGCTGGGACTGACGAATTTCAGAGTGATTGACGGAAAAGAGATCCGTATTTATGACGATTGTGTCACAACGGAGGAAATGACGAAGACGCTGGCTTTAAACGAGGTGGCGGTGACGTCCATCGGGAGAAAGGCGGAGACGCTTGAGGATTATTTCCTGAAACTGACGGCAGAGTGAGAAGCGCTTCGAAAGCGCGGCAACAGGTGTTTCGGACGAGGCGAAACGGAAGCATGGAGGAAAAGATGTTTAAACTGATCAGATTAGAGTGGAAGAAAAATAATATTTTTAAATATATCCGCAACGCGGTGGTTACGACGGCAGTTCTTCTTATATTCCTGCTTATGGCAGCGGGGGAGCTGGAGACGAAGGAGACGGTACAGACTTACGGGAAAAGTATGCTGGACGCATCCGTGGGGTTGTTTGTCCATATGGCGTACATTGTTTTTACAGGTGTGATGATCGCGGCGTATATCGTGGGAGCTTACGAAAAACGGACGATGAACCTGCTGTTTACCTATCCGGTCAGGCGAAGCCGGATTATTCTTTCAAAGGTATGCGCGGTGTGGCTTTTTAACTTTGCGGCGATGGTGGTCAGCAAGGCGGTGATTTATCTGGTCCTGGTACTGACAAGGCCCTTTACGGGCATTTCGGCTGAGGGGATTCCTGTGGGGGATCCGGTGTTCTGGCTGGAAGCCGTGCTCTCCTCGGCGGCTATGGTGAGCATCAGCTTTATCGCCCTTCCGGTCGGTCTGAAAATGAAGTCGTCCAAGGCGGCGATTGTGGCGTCGGTTATCATCGTCTGCTTTACGCAGGGGCAGATTGGTTCGGCGACGCTTGTGAATCATATGCCGTTTTATGCCATTTTGTGTGTGGTCGCTGCGGTGTCCGTGTATCTGTCGGTGTGGCGGGTGGAGACCAGGGACGTAATGTAGGAAAGGTGTGTCCGGCCTTTTTATAAAGCATACCGGCGGGCAGGATGTGTTTGACTGATTTCTTCTGGGCGTCTATAATAAATGGGACGGCAAAAACACGGCTTTACGGCATTTACACAGGATTTCCGGGAAGGATACCACCATGGCGTTTGCGCACTTACATGTCCACACGGAGTTTAGTCTTTTGGACGGTTCCAACAAAATAAAGGAGTATGTGAGGTATGTGAAGGAGCTGGGGATGGACAGCGCGGCCATCACAGACCACGGCGTCATGTACGGCGTCGTTGATTTCTATAAGGCGGCGAAGGAGGCGGGGATTAACCCGGTCATCGGCTGCGAGGTCTACGTGGCGCCCCATTCCCGCTTCGACAGGGAGCTGACGGGCGGAGAGGACCGCTATTATCATCTGGTGCTTCTGGCGGAGAACAATACGGGCTATGCGAATCTGGTGAAGATCGTCAGCAGGGGATTTACAGAGGGGTACTATTACAGGCCCCGTGTAGATCTGGAGGTGCTGGAGCAGTACCACGAGGGGCTGATCGCGCTCTCGGCCTGTCTTGCGGGGGAGGTGCCCCGCTATATCCAGAAGGGACTTGTTGACGAGGCGAAGAAGGCGGCCTTAAAATATCAGGGTATTTTCGGGAAGGATAACTATTTTCTGGAATTGCAGGATCACGGGATTTTGGCGCAGCAGTCGGTCAATTCCGTGCTTCTTCGCATAAGTAAAGAGCTGGACATTCCGCTGGTGGCAACCAACGACGTGCACTACACTTACGCACAGGACGCCCAGCCCCACGACATTCTTCTCTGTCTGCAAACGGGGAAAAAGCTGGCCGACGAGGACCGGATGCGCTACGAGGGCGGACAGTATTATGTGAAGAGCGAGGAGGAAATGAAGGGGCTTTTCCCCTACGCATGGGAGGCGGTGGAGAACACCCAGCGGATCGCCGACCGCTGCCATGTGGAGATCGAGTTCGGCAATTATAAGGTGCCCCATTATGATGCACCCGAAGGGTATGACTCCTGGAGCTACCTGAACAAGCTGTGTCAGGACGGTATGAAGGAGCGCTATCCGGAAGATGACGGTTCCTTGCAGGAGCGTCTGCATTATGAACTTGACACGATCAAAAACATGGGATTCGTGGACTATTTTCTGATCGTGTGGGACTATATCAATTATTGTCGGGAGAACGGGATTGCGGTAGGGCCGGGCAGAGGCTCGGCGGCGGGAAGCATTGTCTCCTACTGCCTGAAAATAACAAACATCGACCCGATCAAATACAGTCTCCTTTTCGAGCGGTTTCTGAATCCGGAGCGCGTTTCCATGCCGGATATCGACGTGGATTTCTGCTTCGAGAGACGGCAGGAAGTGATTGACTATGTAGGTCAAAAATACGGCGCCGACAGGGTGGTGCAGATTGTCACCTTCGGTACGATGGCGGCCAAGGGTGTGATCCGGGATGTGGGCAGGGTGATGGATCTGCCTTACGCCTATGTGGACCGTATTGCGAAGATGATTCCAAACGAGCAGAATCAGGGCGTTTCCATAGACCGGGCGCTTGACATGAACCCGGAATTTAAAAATCTGTATCAGGAGGACGAGCAGGTACACAATCTGATCGACATGTGCAGACGCTTAGAGGGCCTGCCGAGGCACACGTCCATGCACGCGGCGGGGGTGGTGATCTGCCCGGAGGCGGCGGACGAGTTCGTGCCCCTATCCAGAGGAGCCGACGGTTCCATCACCACCCAGTTTCCCATGACTACCATTGAGGAGCTGGGCCTTCTCAAGATGGATTTTCTGGGACTCAGGACGCTGACGGTGATCCAGAGCGCGGTGCGGCTGGTGGAACAGAGCAGGGGAATTTCGATAGACATTGACCGGATCGACTACGACGACAAGGCGGTGCTTGCCTCCCTCGGAACGGGGCGCACGGACGGCGTGTTCCAGTTGGAGAGCGGCGGGATGAAGAGCTTTATGAAGGAATTGAAGCCCCAGAGCCTTGAGGATGTGATTGCGGGTATTTCGCTGTACCGTCCGGGACCGATGGACTTTATTCCGAAATATATCAAGGGAAAGAACCATCCGGAGACGGTGACCTACGACTGCCCGCAGCTTGAGCCGATTCTGGCGCCCACTTACGGCTGTATCGTGTATCAGGAGCAGGTGATGCAGATTGTGCGGGAGCTTGGCGGCTATACCATGGGCCGGAGCGATCTGGTGCGCCGCGCCATGAGCAAGAAAAAGCAGTATGTGATGGAGCAGGAGCGGAAAAATTTCACTTACGGAAATCCGGAGGAGGGCGTGCCCGGCTGTGTGGCGAACGGCATCGACGAGAAGGTGGCGGACCACATCTACGATACCATGATGGATTTCGCCAAGTACGCGTTCAATAAGTCCCACGCGGCCTGCTATGCGGTGGTGGCGTACCAGACAGCCTATATGAAATATTATTATCCCGTGGAGTTTATGGCCGCGCTGATGACCTCTGTCATCGACAATCCGGGCAAGGTGGCGGAGTACATTATGACGAGCAGAGGCATGGGCATACAGATTCTGCCGCCGGATATCAACGTGGGTGAAAACGGCTTTTCGGTGGCGGACGGACAGATCCGCTACGCCCTTTCCGCCATCAAGAGCGTGGGGCGCCCCGTGATCGACGCGGTGGTCGCAGAGCGCGAGGCAAGAGGTCCTTACCAGAATCTGGGAGATTTTGTGACACGCGTGACAGATCGGGATATGAACAAGCGCGTGGTGGAGCACTTTATCAAGGCGGGCGCCATGGACAGCCTCGGAGGCACGCGCAAGCAGCTTCTCAGCGTGTACATGCAGGTGATCGACGGCATCCAGCAGGACCGCAAGAACAATCTGGCGGGGCAGATCACCCTGTTTGATCTGGCGGCCGAGGAAGAGAAGGTGGATTACAGGGTAAGCCTTCCCGATGTGGGCGAGTATTCCAAGGAGATGAAACTTGCTTTTGAGAAGGAAGTGCTTGGCATCTATATCAGCGGCCATCCCCTGGAGGAGTACCGGGAGACCTGGAAAAAGAATATCACGAACACCACGGCGGATTTTGTTCTGGATGAGGAAACCGGGGCGACGAGGGTTTCGGACGGCGCGAAGGCCACCATCGGCGGCATGATTACGGAGAAAAAGATCAAGTACACCAAGAATGAAAAGGTGATGGCCTTCCTGCAGGTGGAAGATCTGGTTGGCTCCGTGGAGGTGATCGTCTTTCCGAGGGATTACGAGCGGTACGGCAATGCGGTGATGGAGGACAGCAAGGTCTTTATCCGGGGCAGGGTGTCCGTGGAGGAGGATAAGGACGCGAAGCTGGTGTGCGAACAGATCACGACCTTCGAGCGGATGCCGAAGAAGCTCTGGATCAAATTTCCGACAAAGGAAGCGTATGAGAGCCACAAGGAAGGTCTTTTCGATGTGCTGAAAGATTCGGAGGGGCAGGACAGCGTGGTCATCTACGTGGAAACCCCGAAAGCCATGAATCCGCTGCCGCCGAACTGGAACGTGGAGGCGGGAGCGCTTCTGGTGGGCAGATTGGAGAAAATGTATGGCAAAGAGAATGTAAAGGTGGTATAGCAGCCGGGAAAATAGCAGAACGGACGACAGGCAAACCTGATAAAAACCGTTGAAAAACCTTTCTTTATCATGTAAAATACAAATAGGATTCAGAAGGCATAACTCATGACGGAAAGGTATGGAAATCGGTATGGCGAAACAGATTAAGACGATCGGCGTGCTGACCAGCGGTGGGGACGCGCCGGGTATGAATGCGGCGATCCGCGCGGTGGTCAGAAAGGGAATCGCTAACGGTGTGAAGGTTAAGGGGATTAAAAAAGGGTATCAGGGTCTTTTGAATGAAGAGATCATAGACATGGAGAAGTGGTCGGTTTCTGATACGATCCAGCGTGGCGGTACCATTCTTGGCACAGCGCGCTGCCATGAGTTCCGGACGGAAGAGGGTCAGCAGAAGGGGGCGGACATCTGCCATAAGCACGGAATCGACGGCCTTGTGGTAATCGGCGGA
Source organism: uncultured Lachnospiraceae bacterium (assembly GCA_949051815.1). Lineage (GTDB taxonomy): Bacteria > Bacillota > Clostridia > Lachnospirales > Lachnospiraceae > UBA3282. The sequence continues at coordinate 27,994 of CARQVR010000006.1, read as the reverse complement.
GACGGTTCCTACCGCGGCGCACAGGCTCTTTCGAGACACGGCATCAATACCATCGGACTGCCGGGAACCATTGATCTGGATATTGCGTGTACGGAGTATACCATCGGGTTTGACACGGCGATCAATACGGCTATGCAGGCTATCGACAAGGTGAGAGATACCTCCTCCTCCCATGAGCGGTGCAGTATCATAGAGGTTATGGGAAGGAATGCCGGATATATTGCGCTGTGGTGCGGTATTTCCAACGGTGCGGAGGACATTCTGCTCCCGGAAAAGTACGACTATAACGAACAGCAGATCATCAACAATATCATTGCAAACAGGAAGAAGGGAAAAACCCACCATCTGATTATCAACGCGGAGGGCATCGGGCATTCCACTTCCATGGCACGCCGGATCGAGGCGGCGACGGGCATTGAGACGAGAGCTACGATTCTCGGCTACATGCAGCGCGGCGGTTCGCCTACCTGTAAAGACCGCTACTACGCGTCGATTATGGGCTGTTATGCGGCGGATATTCTCTGTGAGGGGAAGACGAACCGGGTGGTAGGCTACCAGCACGGCGAATTTTTGGATTTTGACATTGAAGAGGCGCTCAGTATGGAGAAGGGGATTCCCGAATACCCCTATGAGATGTCGAAAATACTATGATAACCAGTGTACACAACAAATGCATCAAAGAGACCGCAGCCCTTCTCGCGAAAAAAAAAGAGCGTGACCGGCGCGGTCTTTTTGTGGTGGAAGGCGGGAAAATGTTTGGAGAGGCGCCGGCGGAGCTGATCAGCCGGGTTTATATTGCGCAGAGCGCCGAAAAAGATATGTACGCGCAGTATGGAGAGAAGCTGTCCGGACTTTCCTGTGAGATCGTGACGGATGAGGTGTTTGCCCGCATGTCGGATACGGTAACGCCGCAGGGGATTCTCTGTCTCGTGCGGCAGCAGCACTATAATATAGAAGAAATCCTGCGGGAAAGAGAAGAAAAACAACTGCTATTTATAATGCTGGAGGATATACAGGATCCGGGAAATCTGGGTACGATCTTCCGCACGGCGGAGGCGGCAGGCGCGGACGGCGTGATTATGAGCAGCCGGACGGCGGATCTCTATAATCCCAAGACCATCCGCTCCACGATGGGAGCGGTCTTCCGGGTGCCCTTTATCTATACGGAAGATATTACCTCCGTGATTAAACGGATGCGGGAGCGGGGGACAGCGGTTTACGCGGCGCATTTGGGAGCGGAGCGCTTCTATGACGCATACGATTACCGGCAGAGTACGGCTTTTCTGATCGGAAACGAGGCGAATGGTCTGCGGGACGAGACGGCAGGCTGTGCGAATGCGCTGATCGGGATTCCCATGGAGGGAAGCGTGGAGTCCTTAAATGCGGCTGTGGCCTCCTCCATTTTGCTCTACGAGGCTTACCGGCAGAGAAGAATGGGTTAAATCTGGATTTAATATATTTATAACGACTGTTTTTATATTTTGGGGCGGAAAGATAAGAAAAGGCGAAAACAATCGAAAACACAGGAAAATAGCGACTGTTATTCAATGTGAAGGACTTCGGAACGGAGGAAAGAATGAAAATAGGATTTATAGGACTTGGCAATATGGCGCAGGCCATAATCGGCGGTATGCTGGAGCAGGGGATCGTACCGGCGGCACAGATCTGCGGCAGCGCGAAAACACAGAAAACCAGGGATGCGGTGCGGGAAACATTCGGCATCGACGTGAAGGACTCCAATGCAGCGGTGGCGCAGGAGGCGGAGGTCCTGCTGCTGGCGGTGAAGCCGCAGTTTCTGGAAGGCGTGATCGGCGAGATCAGGGACGCCCTGCAGCCCGACACACTGATTATCAGCATTGCAGCGGGTAAGACGCTTGTCTGGCTGGAGCAGGCTTTCGGCAGGCAGGTGAAGCTGGTGCGCTGTATGCCGAACACCCCCGCGCTTGTGGGGGCGGGCTGCACGGGCGTGTGCACAAACGAAGCGGTATCGGAGGAGGAGATAAAATACAGTCTGCGGCTGATGGAGAGCTTCGGGAAGGCCAGTCTGGTGGAGGAGCGGCTGATGGACGCCGTGGGGGCCGTGAGCGGATCTTCTCCGGCGTATGTGTTTATGTTTATCGAGGCCATGGCGGATGCGGCGGTGGCGGCGGGGATGCCACGGGCGCAGGCGTATGAGTTTGCGGCGCAGGCGGTTTACGGCAGCGCCAGACTGGCGTTAGAGACAGGGAGACATCCGGGAGAACTAAAGGATATGGTATGTTCTCCGGGAGGCACGACGATAGAGGGTGTGCGCGTGCTGGAGGAGGCCGGTTTCCGGGGGACAGTGATGGATGCGCTTTTGGCGACGGTGGAGAAGTCCAAAAAACTGTAGGAGCGGTTTGGAAAACGGGCGGGGCTTAACTGCCGCAGAGAGCCCTATCCGGAAACAGTGTCGGAACATCTTGTGTTTTGTAAAAAATTAGTAACAAAATATAGAGATAAAACGGGGACAAATTGTATAAACTTGACAAAGAATAGGCGTTTTGCTAAAATAATCCATACTTAATCAAAATGTAACAATTTTGTAACAATCTTTATCTTTTTGATTTATTGGGAAATCATAAATTTCCTGTATGGATGAAGATGGAGGGATGTTTATGCGGAAATGGTATAGACTTCTGCAAGCCGGTTTCATTCTTTGGATATGTTTATGCGGTCTGACTCTGGAAGTACAGGCTACCAGCAGGAGCGAGTATCTGGAGTCGATGAATGCAGGTGTGGCACAGATCGTAGATCCTACGGGAAGAGCGGCGAACGCGGAGGCAGTGAAGGAACTGGCGGAAGTGTCAGAGGCGAACGGCTCGGAGCGTGAAACGGATCTGGTCATGGCTAACGTACAGATCGCTATGAATGTGCGGGCGGAAGCAGACGAGGAGTCGGATAAGGTCGGCCTGCTCTACAAGGATTGCGGCGGCAGAATATTGGAGAGAAAAGACGGCTGGACAAGACTGCGGAGCGGAGATCTTGTGGGCTGGGCGAGCGACGAATATCTGCTCTTCGGGGAGGACGCCGAGCTTTTGGCGAACGATGTGGGCAACCTCATTGTACAGATTGAGACGGATACGCTCTGTGTAAGGAAAGATCCGGAGCCGGAAGCGGAGGCGGTGGGATTTATTCCCCGTGACGAGGAGCTGGAAATCGTCGAGGTGCTCGATGAGGACTGGATCAGTGTGGATTACGAGGGCGAGACGGGTTATGTTTCGGCGGAGTATGTGGACATTGACTTCCATATTGACGAGGGTGAAACGCTGATCGCGATTCAGAAGAGAGAAGAGGAAGAGCGGAAGGCGAAGCTTACGGCCAACAGAGGAGCCGTGGTAGTGGGCGGCGACGATACGAGACTGCTGGCGGCGCTGATTTACTGCGAGGCAGGCATCGAGACTTACAACGGAAAGCTGGCGGTGGGCGCGGTGGTGATGAACCGTGTCAGAAGCGCGGCATATCCGAATACAATATCGGGCGTTATTTTCGCGTCGGGACAGTTTACGCCTGCGCTCAACGGCAAGGTGGCCAGAGTGTACGGCGGCGATATTCCGGAAAGCTGCTGGGAGGCGGCAAGAGCCGCGATTAACGGCGAGACAAACGTGGGCGACGCGACCCATTTCCGGCGTGCCGGAAACCACGAAGGACTGCTCATTGACAGACAGGTGTTCTGGTAACAATGGGAGAAGTACTTCTAAAAACGCAGCAGCAAAGGCTGCTTCGTTAAGAAGTACTAAGTCTCACATGGGAGAATGCTAAAAAGCAGCATTCTCCGTGCAGGCGTTGTGCGGAACTGAACGTGTGGCTGTTGAACGCCCGCAGGTTAGTTCTTGCCACTTTGGGGATAATATGCGATAATAACGTCAGGGAGGGAAGAAGATGGAGATACAGGCGTTAAACATGACGGTGGTCTGGCTGGTCATCCTTGTGGCGCTGGTTGTGATAGAACTTTTGACGATGGGACTCACCACCGTCTGGTTCGCGGGCGGCGCGCTTGTGGCTACGCTGGCTTCCTTGCTGCATCTGCCGGTTATATTACAGATCATACTCTTTCTCGTGGTTTCGGCGCTGCTCTTGTATTTTACAAGACCTGTTGCGGTAAAATATTTTAACAAAGACCGGGTGCGCACGAACGCGGAGAGTCTTGTGGGGCGGCAGGCCATAGTCATCAGCGAGATTGATAATTTACAGGGTATCGGACAGGTGAATGTGGGCGGTATGGAGTGGTCCGCGCGGACGAAGACGGACGAGGAGAAGCTGCCGGTGGGAGCCGTGGTGATCGTGCTTGCCATAAACGGCGTGAAACTTATTGTAGAGGAGAAGAAAGAACTGCTGTAGCCGTGGCGTACGGAGCGGCTGCGGGCTTTGTGTCCTTTCGGAAACGGAGGAAAAAATGGGTGGACTTGTAGCGTTACTTGTTGTATTGGTACTGATTGTGCTGATTCTGGCATCTTGTATCAAGATTGTGCCGCAGGCGCAGGCGTTCGTGGTGGAGCGGCTGGGCGCATACCAGCAGACATGGTCGGTGGGACTTCATATTAAGGTTCCCTTTATCGACAAGGTGGCGAAAAGAGTGATTTTGAAGGAGCAGGTGGTGGACTTCGCACCCCAGCCTGTGATTACGAAGGATAACGTTACCATGCGGATCGACACGGTGGTCTTTTTCCAGATCACGGACCCGAAGCTGTTTGCTTACGGTGTGGAAAATCCGATTATGGCGATTGAGAATCTGACGGCGACGACCCTTAGAAACATTATCGGTGAGATGGAGCTTGACCAGACGCTGACTTCAAGAGAGGTGATTAACACAAAGATGCGCGCTTCCCTTGATATTGCGACAGACCCTTGGGGCATCAAGGTGAACCGTGTGGAGCTTAAGAATATCATTCCGCCGGCGGCGATTCAGGATGCCATGGAGAAACAGATGAAGGCGGAGCGTGAGCGCCGTGAAGCGATTCTGCGTGCGGAGGGTGAGAAGAAATCCACCATTCTGGTAGCGGAAGGTCAGAAGGAATCGGCGATTCTGGAGGCGGAGGCGGAGAAGCAGTCCGCGATCCTGCGCGCGGAGGCCCAGAAGGAGAAGATGATCCGTGAGGCGGAAGGTGAAGCGGAGGCGATCCTGAAAGTCCAGAAGGCGACAGCCGACGGTATCCGTATGATCCGTGAAGCCGGTGCGGACGAGGCAGTCTTAAAGATTAAGAGTCTGGAAGCCTTCGAGAAGGCGGCGGACGGTCAGGCGACGAAGATTATCATTCCCTCGGAGATTCAGGGGCTGGCGGGACTGGCGGCTTCGGCGAGAGAAATTTTAAAATAAGAATCGTTGCAATTTTCTATAAAGGAAAACGACAGGGCGGCTCTGCGGAACCGTCCTGTTAAGATTTTGTCAGACACAGGCACTACATAAGGAGGATATGGTATCATGGACTTGAAAGGGCGCAGTTTTTTAAAACTTCTGGATTTTACTCCGGAGGAAATATCATACATGCTGGACGTGGCGGCGGATTTGAAGGATAAGAAAAAGAAGGGAATCCCGGTGGACAGTCTGAGGGGAAAAAACGTGGCGCTGATCTTTGAGAAGACCAGTACCAGGACGAGGTGCTCCTTCGAGGTGGCGGCTCATGACCTCGGTCTTGGAACGACTTATCTGGATCCGTCGGGTTCCCAGATCGGCAAGAAGGAGAGCATCGCGGACACGGCGCGGGTTCTGGGGCGCATGTACGAGGGAATCGAGTACCGCGGATACGGGCAGGAGATTGTGGAAGAGCTGGCGAAGTACGCGGGCGTGCCGGTATGGAACGGCCTGACCAACGAGTTTCACCCGACCCAGATGCTGGCGGATCTTTTGACCATACGGGAGCATTTCGGCCGCGTGAAGGACATTAAGCTGACTTACATGGGGGACGCCCGCTACAATATGGGCAACTCTCTGATGGTGGTCTGCGCCAAGATGGGAATGCATTTTACGGCCTGCACGAACAAAAAATATTTCCCGGAGGAGACGCTTGTGAAAACCTGTCGGGAGATCGCGGAAGAAAACGGCGGTTCCATCCGTCTGACGGAAGATGTGGCGGAGGGCGTGACGGGAGCCGACGTGGTATACACGGACGTGTGGGTGTCCATGGGCGAGCCGGAGCAGATCTGGGAGGAGCGTCTGCATGATCTTTCGCCTTATCAGGTCAATGCGAAGGTCATGGATCTGGCAGGAAAAGACGCGGTGTTCATGCACTGTCTGCCTGCTTTCCACGACCATCAGACCGGAATCGGCAGGGAGATCGGTGAAAAGTACGGCATGGCGGAGCTGGAAGTGACGGACGAGGTATTTGAGTCGCCGCAGTCCATCGTGTTTGATGAGGCGGAAAACCGGATGCACACGATCAAGGCGGTTATGGCTGTGACACTTGGCGGAGCGTAAAAAGAACAGACGGATGTGACGATAAATGATATACGTCAGGTAATTGCGAAACTCATCAAATCGTGGCTTTTTGTGCAAATAGTATAATTATAAGCAGACCCTTGTAAAACGCCGGCACTTGGCGAGGTTTTTTCGAGCCTAGCGCCGTTGCGTTTGGAATGGAGCGAAAGCGAGTCTGCGTTGATTATACTATTTGTGCAAATTCAACAACCTTAAGAGAGTTTCGCAAATACCTAATAACATATGTTATGGAATGGAGATAGATCCATGAAGACAGACAGATCCGATATTTTAGCATGTCTGCGAAACAGTGCAGATTATGTGTCCGGGCAGCAGCTCTGCGACCGTCTCGGCGTTTCCCGCACGGCAGTCTGGAAGGTAATAAACCAGCTAAAGGAGGAGGGGTACCGGATTGAATCGGTGCCAAGCCGCGGCTATCGTCTGGTGGAGAGTCCGGCGGACGTATACTCGGAGAGTGAGATTGCCAGCAGGCTTCACACGAAATGGGCGGGACAGCGGCTTGTGTTTTACGAGTCCACCGGTTCCACGAATCCGGACGCCAAGCGTCTGGCGGAGGAGGGCGCGCCCCACGGCACCACGGTGGCGGCGGACAGGCAGACTGCAGGCAGAGGCCGCAGAGGCAGATCGTGGGAATCGCCTGCGGGCAGCTCTGTTTACTTTACGATTGTCGTGCGCCCGTCGTTTGCGCCGGACAAGGCGTCCATGATTACGCTCGTGATGGCCCTTTCCGTGGCGGAGGCCATCCATGGGATGACCGGTCTTGACGCGGGCATCAAGTGGCCCAACGATATTGTGGTGAACGGAAAAAAGGTAGTCGGCATTCTGACCGAGATGAGCATGACGCCGGAAATGAACGAAATACAGTTTCTGGTGGCGGGCGTTGGCGTCAACGTGAATCAGGAGAGCGCGGAGGCGTTTCCGGAGGAGATCCGCAAGACCGCCACTTCCCTGAAAATAGAGTCCGGACAGCGGTTTGACCGGGCGGAGCTGCTGGCGCAGATTCTTTCGCGGTTTGAGAACAATTACGAGACTTTTGAGGAGACGCTCACGCTGAACGCCTTAAAGGAACGTTATGAGGCGCGGCTGATCGGCAAAGGCGCAGCCGTCCGCGTATTGGATCCCGCGGGGGAGTACACCGGCATTTCGCGGGGCATTACCGGCACGGGGGAACTGATCGTGGAGAAGGAGACGGGGGAAACCGTTCTTGTCTACGCGGGGGAAGTGTCCGTCAGGGGACTTTACGGTTACGTTTAATAATATGACATGCATGTGGTTTCCTGAAGGCAGTAGGGCAGCGGCAGTGGGAGCGGACGGATGGTAAAAGAGGATAAAAGAATCGTGCTCTGCGGCGCGAACGCTTACGAGCAGAAATATTATTTTAATGAAAAGTTTGATAAGATTCCGCAGTCAATCAAGGATGAGCTGCATGTCATCTGCGTGCTTTTCACGGAGGAGGTGGGCGGTATTTTTACCATTGTCTTCGAGGCGGACGGCAGCATTTCCCTGGAGACGGACGCGGAGGAGGACGATCTGCTCTATGACGAGATCAGCAGCGGCCTCCTGGTGGGAGAGATCCGCAGGAACCGGCAGGAAATGTTAGAGTCCCTGCAACTGTACTACCGTGTGTTTATCCTCCACGAGCCGATACAGGAATCGGACTGACCGCGAAAGAGCCGGCTGGCTGGATTACGGTTTATGAATCAGACATGGAAAGATTAGATTGAAAAATCATGCTGATGCACTGATTTTTCAATCGGAAATTTGAGTCAGAGCCTCAAAATTGCCTTGATCGCAGATGAGAAATCGCCTGCGCGAATTTCTCATCGCGTGTCATCGCAGTAAACTGCTCTGACATGAAGGATTGGTGTGAAAGGTATGGGGCATTTACTGAGGCCGCTCGTGATCGGCGGCGTTACTCTGAAAAACAATCTGATACTGGCTCCCATGGCAGGCGTGACGGACCTGCCTTTTCGTTTGCTGTGCAGCGAACAGGGGGCGGGACTTTGCGGGATGGAGATGGTGAGCGCCAAAGCCATTATGTACGGCAATAAAAATACGGAGGGGCTGCTTGCGATTCATCCGCAGGAGGGGCCGGTTTCCCTGCAGTTGTTCGGTTCGGATCCGAAGATCGTCAGTGAAATGGCGAAGCGGATCGAGGAGCGGCCCTTTGCCGTGCTGGATATCAACATGGGCTGTCCGGTGCCGAAGATCGTGAACAACGGGGAAGGGTCTGCGCTGATGCGGGAACCGGCGCTTTCAGGGAAAATCATTGCCGCCACGGTGAAGGCCATTGGGAAGCCCGTCACGGTGAAAATCCGCAAAGGATTTGACGCGGATCACGTCAACGCGGTGGAGATAGCGAAGATCGCGGAGGACGCGGGGGCTGCGGCGGTGGCCGTACACGGCAGAACGAGAGAACAGTTTTACAGCGGGGAGGCGGACTGGGAGATCATAGCCAGAGTGAAGGAGGCGGTCTCCATACCCGTAATCGGAAACGGGGACGTAACCGACGGGGAGAGTGCGGAAAGACTGATCAGGCAGACAGGATGCGACGGCGTGATGATCGGCCGGGCCGCCAGAGGAAATCCGTGGCTGTTCGGGCAGATCGCGGCATATCTGGAGGGGGCACGGGTACCGGCTGCGCCGTCCGTGGAAGAGAAAAAGGAAATGATTCTGCGTCACGCTGCGCTGCAGATGGAAACAAAGGGAGAATATACCGGCGTCCGGGAAATGAGGAAACACCTGTCATGGTATACGGCGGGACTGCCCGGATCCGCCAGACTCAGAGGGATCGTGAATCAGGCGGAAACCTTTGAGGAGATCAGGCGGCTGGTGGAATCCATGTGAACGGGCGTACCGGCTAAGTAGCGAAAATCTGTCTGCATGTCTGCAGGACCGGAGACATATACTGTGTCAGAACAAATACCGGCACAGGAGAAAACACGATGGAAACGGAGAGCATTGTCTATTTTCATCCCATACAGGATATGCATAAAATGACCGCCGCCAAGAGACACTGGTGGGAGGGCGCATCCCTGCCGGGAAAGGCGCTGGAGGCGGCGGAGACGGGCGGGCTGTTCGTGCCCGTGGACTGTCCGGTACCGTGTTTCTACTATAAAAAGAAACCGTGGCCGCAGGAGGCGCTGACGGAGGCGATGGAGACTGCCTTACACGGCGCGCCGGGAATGGCGGACGCGTTTCTCCACCCGCAAATAATGACACTACTGTCAGAAGAGGGGAGAGCGCGCTGGGAGCCGCGTCCGGAGACGATGGAGAGACTGGCTGTCGCTATGCTTGCGGTCTGCGCCGCCGACTGCCTGTTTCAAAGGGGCAGGGTGAATGTACTGCTGGGCAGGCCGGAAGATACGGCCTGGCAGATGGAGACGACCGGACGGCTGCTTGCGCCGTATCTGCCGAGAATTAACAGCCTGCGCTTTCACTATGAGGAGATGGAGGGGGCGGATATCTGGGAGGAGGAGGCGGAAGCGCTTGACGCTTACGGTTACGAATACGGGCTGGTGCCGGACATGAGTCCCTATCTGGTCACGGAGGAAGGGCTTCGCTGCGGCAGGGAACGGTGCAGCGGGGTGATTCTGGACTTCGCGGATACGCCCAGAGTACCGAGAGTGGAGCGGGAAGAACAGACGGTCTATGCGGATCTGGCTTCCCACCCGGAAAAGGAGCGAAACTGCGCCAGAAAAAACGGGCGGGTTGTCTATATATCGCCCATCAAATATCTTGACACTGTAGTGAAAAGTGGGTATTATAGAAAAATATACGCGACAGCAATGAGCAGTACGCAGACGTAAGATGGAAAAATGGCAGTTTACTGACAATTTTTCCGGATTGCGGATGCATAGGGCGAAGCCCGCGAGCGAGATGAAGCGAAGCGGAATCGAGCTGCACTGTGATAGTAATATATTGTAGGAAAGGAAGAGTTTTTACCATGCAGGAGAAAAAGAATATTTTAACGTATGAAGGCTTGCGCAAATACGAGGACGAGTTACATGAACTTAAGGTGGTAAAGCGTAAGGAAGTGGCCCAGAAAATCAAGGAAGCCAGAGAGCAGGGCGATCTCTCCGAGAACGCTGAGTACGACGCGGCCAAGGACGAGCAGCGCGACATAGAGGCAAGAATTGAGGAGCTGGAGAAAATCCTGAAAAATGCCGAGGTTGTAGTGGAGGACGAGGTGGATCTCGACAAGATCAACATCGGCTGTCAGGTGAAGATACTGGATGTGGAATTGAATGAGGAGTTAGAGTATAAGATTGTAGGTTCTACCGAGGCGAACAGCTTAAAGGGAAAGATTTCCAACGAGTCCCCCGTGGGCAGGGCGCTGATCGGGAGCAAGGTCGGCGATACGGTAGAGGTGGAGACACAGGCGGGCGTCATCCAGTATAAGGTATTGGAGATACAGAGGTCTAACTAACGCCCGGAGTATCGGGGCGGGTTTCGGAGAAAGGACAGCATTATGGCGGATACACAGAATAAGCAGCAGGAACAGGATATTAACCAGCTTTTGAAGGTGCGCAGAGAGAAGCTTGCAGCCTTGCAGGAGGCCGGCAAAGATCCTTTTCAGATCACAAAATACGATGTAACCCATCACAGTCAGGAAATCACGGATCATTTTGACACGCTCGAAGGCAGCGCCGTTTCCGTTGCGGGCCGTGTTATGAGCAAACGCGTTATGGGTAAGGCGTCCTTCTGCAACGTACAGGATCTGCAGGGGGATATTCAGGTCTATGTGGCGAGAGACAGCATAGGCGAGGAGCCTTATGCCGATTTCAAGAAATATGACGTGGGTGACATTGTGGGTGTCGACGGCGAGGTCTTTCGGACGAAAACCGGCGAGATATCCGTTCATGCGTCAAAAGTGACACTGCTGTCAAAAAGTTTGCAGATCCTTCCCGAAAAGTATCACGGACTGGTTAATACGGATATCCGCTACCGGCAGAGATATACGGATCTGATTATGAACGCGGACGTGAAGAAGACCTTCGTGATGCGATCTAAGATCATCAGTGCGATCAGACGTTATCTGGACGGGCAGGGATTTCTGGAGGTGGAGACGCCCATGCTCGTGTCCAATGCGGGCGGCGCGGCGGCAAGACCTTTCGAGACCCATTACAATGCCCTTGACGAGGATGTAAAGCTTCGCATTTCTCTGGAATTATATTTGAAGCGGCTGATCGTGGGCGGCATGGAGAGAGTCTATGAGATCGGGCGGGTATTCCGCAACGAGGGACTTGACGCCAGACACAATCCCGAGTTTACATTGATGGAACTGTATCAGGCTTACACCGATTACAACGGGATGATGGATCTGACCGAGAACATGTTCCGCCATGTGGCGAAAGAAGTCTGCGGCGCCACGACCGTGCCCTACGGGGATGTGGAGATCGATCTGGGCAAGCCTTTTGAGCGGATCACCATGGTGGAGGCCGTGAAAAAATATGCGGGCGTCGATTTCGACGAAGTGCCGGACACCGCGGCGGCTAAAAAGCTTGCTGACGAGAAAAACGTACATTACGAGGAGCGCCATACAAAAGGGGATATCATCAACCTCTTCTTCGAGGAGTTTGTGGAAGAGCATCTGATACAGCCCACCTTCGTCATGGATCATCCTGTGGAGATTTCCCCGCTCACCAAGAGAAAGCCGGAGAAGCCGGACTATGTGGAGCGGTTTGAGCTGTTTATCACGGCGCGGGAAATGTGCAACGCCTATTCCGAGTTAAACGATCCGATTGACCAGCGTGAGCGTTTCAGGGCGCAGGAGGCAGCCCTTGCGGCGGGTGACGAGGAAGCCAACACGACGGACGAGGATTTCATGAACGCGCTGGAGATCGGTATGCCCCCGACAGGAGGTATCGGATACGGCATTGACCGGCTGGTGATGCTGCTTACCAACTCCCCGGCGATCCGCGACGTTTTGCTCTTCCCGACCATGAAAAGTCTGGACAAGAAGCCTTCCGATACGGCGAAATCCGTGAAGAAGCAGGCGGCCGGAGAGGCGAAGAAGAGCAGCGTGACCCGCGAACAGGCGCTGGCGCTCTTAAAGAAATACAACAAAGAGCCGTTTCATATCCAGCACGCCCTGACCGTGGAAGGCGTGATGCGCTGGTATGCGAAGGAGCTGGGCTACGGGGCGGAAGAAGAGTTCTGGGGGATTACCGGACTTTTGCACGATATAGATTTCGAGCTTTATCCGGACGAGCACTGCAAGAAGGCGCCGGAGCTTCTGCGTGAAGGCGGCGTGGGCGAGGACATGATTTATGCGGTCTGCTCCCACGGCTTTGGGCTTTGCAGCGAGGAGGAGCCGAAGCTTGAGATGGAGAAGGTTCTCTTTGCGTCTGACGAGCTGACGGGGCTGATCTGGTCCTGCGCGTTGATGCGTCCCTCGAAGAGTACGATGGATATGGAAGTCAAGAGTCTGAAAAAGAAGTTTAAGGACAAGAAGTTTGCGGCGGGCTGTTCCAGAGAAGTCATTGCACAGGGAGCGGAGATGCTCGGCTGGGAGCTGGACGACCTGTTTGACAAGACCATTCAGGCTATGAGAAGCTGTGAGGCTGACGTGGCGGCACAGCTGGAGAATCCGTAAAATAAAGAAACCTGCGCCTGTCATGCGGTGGGCGCAGGTTTTGCTTTATGGCGAAGCGGGTGGAGTGAGACGTACTTATACGCCTGACTCCTTCCGCTTCCTTTTGTTTTCATACATCTTTTCATCCGCTTCCTTCATCAGCTTTTCGTAGTCTGCGGACTGCCCTGTCAGGCTGAAACCGAAGGAAAAGCGAATGGGAACCCGCACCTGACCGTTTAAATCCGCATAGCTGCAACTTTCCAGCTCTGCAAGAAGCGATACGGCGTCGGTCACTTCCTGTTCACTGTCATAACCGTATAAGAACAGGACAAACTCGTCGCCGCCAAGTCTTGCGGACACACAGCTCTTCGGACCGAAATCCCGGAACAATCCGGCGATTTCCCGAAGATAGATGTCTCCGGCGTCGTGGCCGTAGGTGTCGTTGATCACTTTCAGATTATCCGCGTCGATCATGATGAGTGCGCCGCAGCCGGGCGGTTCATGCGCAGACAGGGCGGACAGCCGGTTTTCCAGACCGCGGCGGTTGTACAGGCCGGTCAGCGCGTCGTAGTCACGCTCGGCTTCTATTTTCTTCCGCTTCTCAATTTCATCCGTCACGTCGATAATGACACCGAAAATCTCGTCGTTCTCTCTGACTTCCTCCAGTTTGACATAGCGGTCCCTGCAGGAAAATATGCAGGTTTCACCGGCGACGGGGTGCTTTCGCAGTCCGGCAATAAATTCACGGAAAGCCTTGTAATCGTCAGAGAGCCGTCCGGCCTCCGAAACTTCCAGGGCGAGGATTTTAGGAACATGCCCGGTGATGCGCACCCGTTTCATGTGCGGATTGTATTCGTACACGCCGATAAGCATATTGGTTTTGTCAAGGACGTAGGACATCTTGCGGTTGTTATCCAGAATGCTCTGTTTCATTCTGTTGATGTAATCGCTCAGATCTGCGAATTCAACGCTGCTTTTGATGTCGACGATCTCATCCAGATTGCCAAGCGCGATGCTGTGCAGCTTTTCATTTATGCTGTCTATGCCCTCGACCACATAGCGGTTCATGTAGCGGGTGGCTACATAGGACAGGATCAGCGCAATGGTAATCAGGCAGGCGGCAAGCGCGGCTGCGGTGGACGGAATCCGGCGGTACAGATCCCGGCAGGAGAGGATGCGGCCGATATAATTTTCACCGATCTCCATAAACACACAGTAGGACATTTCGCCGTTTACGTCCGCATGAAAGCCCTTTTCCTGCGCGGCGATGTCGATCAGGCTCAGCCCGATTTCCGAAAGATCCAGTCCGACGCAGGATAAATCGGTGGAGCCGACAATGGTTCCGCTGTACTTTTGAATGGCGTAATAGTTGGCGTCCGGATTGACACGGAACAGGGGAAATATATAGGAGAGTTCGTTTTTCTCCGTCGCTTTCAGCACATTGACCGGCTCCATGCCGATCTGAACGATAAACGCTTTGTTTTTGCTCCAGAGCGCGGAGTACTGCATCAGCTTCGCCTCCGCCGTGTTGGGTGTGATATCCTGAACGAGACGCAGGGATTTGTCCGTGAGCATGGGCTTAAAAAACCGCATCTGCTCGCCCGAATCAAAGGTAAAGTCGTAATATTGCGGGTGGGTTCCGGCATAAATGCGGCCGGTGGTGTCAAATATGTGGATTTCATCCACCTCAAGGAGCGCGGCGATCTCCTTTAAATCCGCCACACTGTTTAAGACGGAAGGGTTATTTTCGATGATATAAGCGATAGCCTCTGCGTTGTGCAGGCACGTCTGACGGTAGGCTGCTCTGGTTTCGGAAAGCTCCGTCTGATTTTTTTCCAGAACCTGTTCGATCTGGCGGAACGTTTCCGTGGCGGTCTCGAAGGCCTGCCTTTTCTCGTGGGTAATCTGGAGGTACAGGATCATCGCTAATAGGGCGATGACCAGAAAAAAGGTGACGGACCGCATATAGCGGCTGATGATATTTCTAAGTGTCTGCATAGACATCTCCTCCGGTACGCTTGATTGATAAGAAAATAACATTATTACATAAAATTTTTGTTGAAATCTTACATTAACATATTATATTTAGTGAGGAAGTGTCAAGGAGAAAGAACGGATTGCAGAAAAAAGGGTATGTTTTGCGAAGAAAAGGTAAGGGGGGCTTGTCATTCGGAGAGGGTCGGTGATAGACTGATAAGTAAGGTTTTGTAAATCATAACAGGAGCAAGAGGCATGGCAAGTATCAAGGATGTGGCGAAGGAAGCAGGGGTCGGTGTCGGGACCGTGTCCCGTGCGATCAACAATACCGGTTATGTATCGCCGGAGACAAAAAAGAAAATAGACAAGGCCATACGAAGACTGAATTATACACCGAATGAGCTGGCACGGAATCTTTTCCGCAACAGAAGCGGGATTGTGGGTGTGATTGTGCCTGATCTGGATCATCCGTTTTTTTCCTGTCTGGTCAAAAACATAGAGATGCAGTTATACCGGCAGGGCTATAAGACAATGGTCTGTAACGCGGTAGGCGTCAGCGACAGGGAGCGGGAATATCTGGACATGCTGGAGCGGAATATTGTGGACGGGATTATTACGGGATCACACTGTCTTGACGGCGAGGAATATCTGCGGCATGAGAAGCCGATTGTTTCCATCGACCGCGATTTTGGCCCGAAAATACCGATTGTGGGAAGCGATCATGCCGCGGGGGGAAAACTGGCGGCGGAGCTGATGATCCGTGACGGGCGAAGGAATGTGATACAGGTAGCCGGTGTGTCGCCGCATATTCTGGCAAACGAGAGACATACGGCATTTCAGAGGACGCTCGAGGAACACGGCGTGAAGGTGGAAACGGTGTCTATGGACTGGAATGTTTTCGGCTGGGAGGCTTTCTGCGAAGCGGCGGACAGGCTGATGGACGAATATCTGGATGCGGATGGGATATTTTCAGGGGATTTAGGCGTAGTGGCCTGTATGAACATAGCCAGAAGAAGAGGGATGCGGATACCGGAGGATATCAGTCTGGTCGGATTTGACGCAACGAGCGTGACGCAGATGGCATATCCGCAGATCACTTCTATTCGTCAGAATACGCCGCTGCTGGCGGAGGTGTCTGTGAGCACACTGCTTGATCAGATTGAGCAGCGAAGAGACATTCTTCACAGACAGATTTTGAATGTGGAGATCTCTTATGGGGGAACAACGAAAAATGCGGGCTGAAAGTACCGTCTGACGGTAAGACGGAGGCGATCAGGGGTCAGATACCGGAGGTGGAAAAAGGCAGGGTTGTGCAATGTGTACAAAAACGACCCCTGCTTTTTTGTGTATAGGGTAAAAGATACAATGCAGAGATTGACAAACGTGGGAAAGGAAAATATAATGAAATATGTGGAACGGGTTCCATCAAATATCGGGACCGAAATAGAAATATAATAGCAAAAACACTTATATATGCATCATATTTTGAGTGGAAACGGTTCTACAAGAGAGAGGGATACAGGAAACGATGGAAAACAGAGATTTGCGATATCCAAGGAGGCCGGGATGAAAAAGATAAACACACAACAATACACATGTCTGGAGGTTTTTGCAAGACAGACAGCCGAAGGGGGCAGAATCTGCGTCCTGACTGGAAATGCTGACGGTTCTCTGACGACGGCGGAGAAGCCGGCAGGCAGGAATCACTTTGCATGGCTGAAAATGCCGCTGCAGCCTGATACGGATTACGAGATCCGCTGCAAGGACTGTGAGGTCACGCTGTGCTACCTGAGCGGCGGGAATATGCTGGAGACGGGAGTGCGCTATCTGGAGAAGGATGAGGCGGACGGCAGTTTTTGTGAGGTGGATGAGGCGGTCTGGTATGACCGGCCGGATCGGGAGACCTATCATTTTTCGCCGTGGAAGAACTGGCTCAACGATCCCAACGGTCTCTGCCATTTTCAGGGATATTACCATATGTTCTACCAGTTCAATCCGCACGGACAGCGATGGTCGAACATGTACTGGGGTCACGCTGCCAGCAGGGATCTGACGCACTGGGTTCATCTCCCCGTTGTGCTGGCTCCGCAGGAGGAGATTCTGGAAAATCAGGAGGAAGTGAAGGGCGGCGCATTTTCCGGCTGTGCAGTCGCTTCCGGGGAAGAGGTGATTTTTTATCTGACCAGACACAAGGGACCGGTGCAGGACGGTGAAGACACGGTGGAACAGCAGTGGATGATGCGCAGCCGGGACATGATACATTTTTCGGAGGAAACGTGTGTGATCGGGCAGCGGCCGGAAGGGGCGTCCTTTGATTTCAGGGATCCGAAAGTGCTGCGGATGAAGGACCGCTGGTACATGGTGCTGGGAAGCGCCATAGACGGACAGGGAGCGATCCTTTTGTATGAGTCCGCGGATGGAGAACATTGGGAGTATGCGCATCCGCTGCTTGTGGAGACAAGAGAAAAAATCCGCTGTTTTGAATGTCCTGATTTTATGGAGCTGGACGGCAAATACATGGCGATAGGCGCGTGGATGGAACACCGCGACGAATGCGGAAGATACCAGATGAGCAGATATTACACAGGGAACATGCGGGAGAGGAAATTTGAGATAGAAAGCGACGGCTGGTTTGATTTCGGAAGCAACTGTTACGCGATGCAGAGCTTTTGTCATCAGGGAAGACGGATCAGCATCGGTTGGATTTCCGATTTTTATGAGGAGCATGTGGCGCATGAGAATGGCGCATACGGAAGCATGACGATACCGAGAGAGCTCTGCATCCGGAACGGAAAGCTGTATATGACGCCGGTGCGTGAGATTCTGGAGCTGAAGGGAGAGCTGCTCTATCAGGGAGAGGGGGAGAAGATACGGCTCCCGAAGATAGAGGGCGGCGCATACAGGGCGCATCTGAATGTTTCCGGGAACGCTTATTTTACCATCCGGCTTGGAGGGGACGGAGAAAAGTCTCTTTCTCTCGTAAACGATGAAGACGGACTGCGAATAGTGACCAAAGGGGTCAAAAGCGAGGGGATCTGTTTCCGGGCA
The DNA here is from genome assembly GCA_949051815.1 of uncultured Lachnospiraceae bacterium. Taxonomy (GTDB): domain Bacteria; phylum Bacillota; class Clostridia; order Lachnospirales; family Lachnospiraceae; genus UBA3282. The sequence goes on along the minus strand of CARQVR010000006.1, from coordinate 9,938 downwards.
GACGTGGAGGAAGTCAGGACGCTGGAAATCTATGTGGACAGACGTGTCGTGGAGGTCTACGTCAACGATGGAGAAGCGGTGGGTACGAAAGTGTTTTACACAGGATCTGAGGACGGGTGCTTCGAGCTGTCGACGGATACCCCGGAGTGCGTCGGACACTCGGAGGTGGCCCGTATGAAATCTGTATGGCGTGAAAAAGCGGTATAAGGAAACCTGTGCGTCTGCGTGTGGGCAACAGGCAATTGTGAAACTCTTTTAAGGTTGTTGAATTTGCAAAAAAAGCCAGGATTTGATGAGTTTCGCAATTACCTGCGTGTGGAAAAAGAAAGGAGAGCGGTCAAAATGAAAAGAAAAGGGATTGCGGCAGTATTTACAGTCATGCTGGCTGGCTGTCTGTGTACGGGATGCGGACAGACGAAGGAGCGGGTCAATGAGGCCGGAGAGTCGGTTATTACAGTGTGGAGCCCGACGGATGAGCCTGCCATAGAAGAGTGGTGGGTGGAAAAAACAGAAACATTCAATCAGGCGCATAAGGGCAGGATCCATTTGCGCAGGGAAGCCATTGTGCGCGCAGATTCCTACGCTTACGAGGATAAGATCAATGCGGCGATCACGTCAAATGATCTGCCGGACATTCTCTTTGTGGACGGTCCCACGGTGTCCGTCTATGCGGCGAATGAGATTATCCTTCCGCTGGATGATCTTTTTTCGGAAGAGGAGTGGGGTGATTTTCTGGATTCCTCCAAACAGCAGAATACATATGACGGTAAGATCTACGCGGTGGGAGCAACGGAAAGCTCGGTAGCTCTGTTCTATAATGCGGATATGCTGGCGGAAGCCGGTATACGCATACCGGAGTCTAAGGAGGAGGCATGGACGTGGACAGAGTTTTATGACGCGGCGAAAAAGCTGACAAAAGACGGCGTGGTCGGCACGAACATTATTATGGACAAGGGGGAGGGACTTCCGTATGTTCTGGAACAGTTCTGGATATCAAACGGCACGGATCTGGTGAGCGCGGACGGCAGTCAGGCCGACGGTTATATCAACAGCCCTGAGGGGATAGAGGCGGCTGAATTTCTGAACAGCCTGATTCAGGGCGGATATGCCAATATCGATCCGATTCAGAAGGAGTTTCACAATGGCAGAGCGGCGACGATGCTCGGCGGTTCATGGGAGGTGGCGACGCTCGAGAACGATTATCCTGATTTAAACTGGGGCATCACTTATTTTCCGGTGGCTGAAAACGGGATTCTCTCCTCCCCCACCGGAGACTGGGTGGCCTCTGTGACAAAAAACACGCAGGATATGGAGGCAGCCCGGGAAGTGATGCGGTTTCTGTTTTCCGGTGAGAATGTGACCACATATGCGAAGGCAATCTCAAAACCGCCCACGCGCATCTCAAGCTATGATGTGCTGACGGAGTACAACGAGTATCCACGCTCCCTCATTAAGGAACAGCTTATGGAGACCGGCCATCCGAGACCGAGAACGCCCTCCTACAGCGTGCTGTCGGCAGAATTTTCGGAGGCGATGTTAAATATCTTTACGGGTGTGGATGCGAAGGAAGCGCTGGATGCGGCGGCAGCAGCCACGGATAAGGACTACAACAAATATTATGCGCAGGAATAATGGCGCGCAAGGAAAACAAGGAGGGAGTATCATGCAGGTATCAGTTAATAAAAAAAGCGAGAGAAAAGCGGCATATCTCTTTATCATTCCCGCAGTTGTTCTGCTGGCGGCATTCCTGATCTATCCGGCGCTGCAGACTGTCAGGTATGCTTTTACGGATTATAACATTATGCGTCCCGACAGGATCAGATTCTGCGGATTCAATAATTTCATAGAACTGTTTCAGGATAAGGACTTCTGGATAGCAGTTAAAAACACCTTTCATTTTACGGTGTTGGTCGTACCCTTCCAGACGGTGCTGGCGCTGGCACTGGCTCTTCTGATCTCATCGAGGAGGAAAGGCGTCTCCATCTTCCGGGCCGCTTATTTCAGTCCGCAGGTTACTTCCATGGTTGTGGTGGCGATCCTCTGGACGGTTCTGTATAATTCCAATCCGAACAGCGGCCTTCTGAATGCCCTTCTGGTGAAACTGGGAATGGAGCCGAGCGGCTTCCTGAGCGATCCAAAGACGGCGATGAATTCCATTATATTCATGTCGGCGTGGCAGGGCGCAGGTTATCAGATGATGATATTTCTCGCGGGACTGCAGGGCATCCCGAAGGATCAGTATGAGGCGGCTTCCATCGACGGCGCAGGAAAGATCAAGAGCTTCCTCTATGTGACGCTGCCCGGTCTTAAGAACGTGATCTCTTATGTTATTATGATAACGGTCATTCAGGCGATGAAACTTTTTACCCAGCCCTATGTCATGACCAAGGGCGGGCCGCAGAACGCGACCAGAACCCTTGTGTACTATGTGTATGAACAGGGCTTCCAGAAGCGCAACTTCGGTTATGCCTGTGCGGTGGCGGCGGTGTTCTTCGTCATAGTGATTTCCCTGTCAGTGGGAATGAAAAAGATAATAAAGGCGTAGTGTGAGAAGAACTTCTTAGTGTGCAGCCCTGAGAGAGTAGGTAATTGCGAAACTCTTTTAAGGTTGTTGAATTTGCACAAATAGCATAATCAACGCAGACGCGCTTTCGCTCCACTCCGAGCGTAGCAGACGCTAAACTCGTGGAAAACCTCGTTAAGCGCTGACCGTTTTAATCCGAAGGATTTAAACAAGCTACAAGGGTCTGCTTATAATTATGCTATTTGCACAAAAAAGCCACGATTTGATGAGTTTCGCAATTACCTACTGAGATGAGAAAGGAAAGGAGCGTCATTATGACACAGAAACAAAGAAAGCAGATGGGCAGTCTTGCCTTTTATATCGGAAACACCATTATCGGGCTGATATTTGTATCGCCTTTAATATGGATGATTTCGGCTTCCCTGAAGCCGGAGGCGGAAATTTTCAAGGGTCTCAATTCGATTTCGACGTTTATTCCGAAAGCCGCTTCCCTGGCGAATTATCAGGAAGTGTTCAGCCGGATCAATATGTGGAAATTTATCTTCAACAGTCTGTTTTATGTGATGGTCATTATCGCGCTGGATCTGTTTGTCAATTCCCTGTGCGGATACGCGCTGGCGAAATTTGAGTTTAAAGGGAAAAATGCACTGTTAACGCTGGTGATCAGTCTGATGGTATTTCCGGCCGAGGCGATTATGCTGCCCATGTACCGGGAGATGGCGGATCTTGGGTGGATCAATACATGGGCGTCGCTGATCGTCCCCTTCGTTGCAAAGTGTTTCAGCATTTACATGTTCAGACAGTTTTTCCTTGACATTCCAAACGATCTACTGGAGGCGGCGAAGATCGACGGGTGCGGACCGGTCAAAACCTTTTTCAGGGTAGTCGTGCCGATTTCCGGAACCGTGTATGCGACTATACTGATTCTGGATTTCGTAGCCCACTGGAATGACTTTATGTGGCCGCTGCTCGTCGTTACGGGCGAGGAGAAAAGAACGATACAGCTCGCGATTCAGACCTTTTTCGGTTCCAAACCGATCAATTACGGACCGATTATGGCATCCCTCACCATTTCGGCCATACCGATGCTTCTCATGTTTGTGTTCCTGCAAAAATATTATGTGGAAGGAATCGCATCTACGGGCATCAAGGGGTGAATATGCCCCTGAAAGTTTTCCATATTTTTTATAGCGGGAGTTTCGCTTCAGCGGCGAAACTCCCGTTGACATTCCCCGCAAAAATATGTATAATTTGTGTATTGTTACGTTGATGTCATATATTACATAGAAAATCAGGAAAAAGGAGGGAGAAGATCCGCCGTCAGCAGGCGGGTTGATCGGAGAATATGAGCGAAAACGCAACCAGGGAGCAAATACTGATCGTGGACGACGAGGAAGTAAACAGAACGATACTCAGTCTGATGTTCGACGCTGAATACGACATTGTGGAGGCGGCTAACGGAATGGAAGCGATCGAAGCGATTGGGAAAAACAATGATATCGCATTGATACTGCTCGACGTTATTATGCCGGTTATGGACGGCTTCGGTGTGCTCGACTACATGAAAGAGCAAGATCTTCTGGAGAAAATTCCGGTTATCCTGATTACCAGCATGACGCCTCAGGAGAGCGAGGAGAAGGCATACGAGTACGGCATCGCGGATGTGATGCACAAGCCCTTTGAGTCGGCGATCATCAAGAGACGTGCGAATAACATCATTGAACTTTACCAGAGCAAGAAGAATCTGGAGATCAAACTGAAAGAGCGGGAGGAGACGATCCGCGAGCAGGAGAAGGCGATCCGTGAAAACAACGAGTTCATGATCGACGCGCTCGGTTCCGTGGTTGAGTTCAGAAGCATTGAGACGGGGGACCACGTCAAGCGGATTAAGTACCTGACGAGAATCCTTTTGAAATATCTTGCGAAATATTTCCCTAAATACGGGCTTACACCGGTGCAGATTGATCAGATCGCGAGAGCTTCCGCGCTCCATGACGTAGGTAAGATCGGTATACCGGACGCCATTTTGTTAAAACCGGGCAAACTGACGACTGAGGAGTTTGAGGTGATGAAAACCCACACCACCATCGGCTGTGAGATTCTGGATTCCTTTAAACCGCAGTATCCGGATGAGTTTTACCAGTACTGCTATGAGATCTGCCGCCATCATCATGAGAGGGCGGACGGCAGAGGATATCCGGATCATCTGGCGGGAGACGAAATCCCGATCAGCGCGCAGATTGTGTCCATTGCCGACGTTTATGAGGCGCTGGTGAGTGAGAGGGTATATAAAAGTGCATACAGCAATGACGAGGCATATCAGATGATCTTAAATGGGGAATGCGGACAGTTTTCGGAAGATGTGATAGAGTGCTTTAAGCTTGCTAAGGAAGATTTCTTCAACCTTGTTGAAGTGATCAACATGTTTAATTTTACGTAAGATAGATCAGGCGGCGGAGACTGTAAAACAAAGGTGGAATGTTTTGCAGTCTCTTTGTCATTGTCTTAATCGCAACATCATAACAGAAAGGAAAGATGGCTATGGACGACAAATTCAGACAACAGTTGGAGGAATGCGGGGCGGACGTGGAGACTACCCTGAAACGGTTTATGGGGAACGATGCAATTTATCAGAAATTTTTAGGAAAATTCCCGAATGATCCGAATTACGCGAATCTGGGAACGAATCTGGAGGCAGGCGCTTTCGAGGAGGCATACAAGTGCGCGCACGCTTTGAAGGGCGTGGTGGGAAATCTCGGCCTTACGCCTATTTTCGACAATGTTTCCAAGCTGGTGGAAGAGCTTAGAAACAAATCCGCCGGGGAGGTGGACGCAGCGCGCGCGAACGAGCTGTGGCAGGAGATCAAAAAGATATACGAGAAGTTTATCGGCATTATCAATGAGAATATTCCGACTCCGTAGGAGGCTGACATGGAATTTGAATGGTTAAATTCCCGGATTGCGGATGAAACGATGGAGCTTGTTCTGCTCTTCAATGAGGAGGGGAGTATCCTTTACGGCAACCAGACGGCGGCGGTCAGACTGGAATACGACAGGGAGAAACTGACAAGGTGCAGCATGTCCCAGATTTTCCGGCAGGATTTCCCAAATTCGCCTGACGGGTTTATCAGTTTTGTAAAAAAGTGCATGAAGGGCGTTAATGAGATGACGATGTACAGGAGCAACAACTCCTGTTTCTCTGTTAACGTCCGTATTTTTCCGCAGGATGGGATGGACGCCTATCTGCTTCTTGCGGAAGATATTTCCGCGCAGAAAAATATGAATATGCGCATCCGTGAGCTAAAGGAAAAGGAGAGTGAGAATTACCGGGCGCGGAATGAATTTACGGCGAACGTTACCCATGAGCTTCGCACCCCTGTGAACGGAATCAAGGGGCATGTGATGGAGCTTGTGGAGGAGGTGACGGATCCGGGACAGAAAAAGACACTTGATATTGTCCTGAGCTGCTGCGATAACATGCTGACGATCATCAACGATATTCTCGACTTTGCGAAGCTGGAATCGGGTAAGTTCGTAATAGACGAAAAGCCCTTTGACTTCCAGGAAATGATGGATAAGGTGATTGCCACACACAGCGCCGCTATTAACAAAAAAGAGCTGCACATGAGCGTGGATATTGACGAAAAAATCCCGCAGAGGCTGATCGGCGATGAGCTGAGACTCACCCAGATACTGAACAATCTGCTTTCCAATGCCATCAAGTTTACGATGGTGGGCTATGTCAATGTGGTAGTCGGAATGACCAGACGGGTTTATGATGAGGTGGAGCTGTTCTTTATGGTGAGGGACAGCGGGATCGGCATTTCCCAGAAGGAGCAGGACCGCCTGTTCCAGAGTTTCAGTCAGGTGGACGCTTCGATTACCAGACGTTTCGGCGGGACGGGGCTCGGACTTGCGATCACGAAGCAGCTTGTGGAGCTGATGCACGGCGATATTCATGTGGAGAGTGAAAAGGGGAAGGGAAGCACATTTTCCTTCTCTGTGAAGCTAAAGAGCGAGCAGGTTCTCGACGACAAGCAGAGTCAGGTCTATGTAAACTGGTCCGAGTATATGAAGGAAGAGTCGGATCAGGGTGCGGACCGTCTCATGCAGTTTGGTGAGGCGGAAAACCGGGATGAATTAAAGAAGCGCATGGATAAGCTGGTACTCTCGATTGAGATGGGAGCGTGGGATAAGGCGGAGCTTCTGGCGTCTACGCTTAAGGCGCTGATTGAATCGTCCGGCGACGAGGATCTGAAACGACAGGAGCTGCGAATGGAAATGGCGATCAGAAAATCAAACTACGACAAGAGCATGGATATGTACGGCAGATTGAAGGACGCGATCACAGAGCGGATCGGAGATCTGTGGAATTCAGAATAAAGGAGGAAAGCGATGGAGACAGAACATGTTAAGAATAACGCGCCTGCCATTCTGATTGTGGATGATATCAGTGTGAATGTGACGATTCTGGAAAACATTCTCACACATGAGGGGTATGAGGCATTGACGGCTTTAAGCGTGCAGGAAGCGCTGGAACTGATGAAGCAGACCAGACCGGATCTCATTCTTTCGGACTTGTCCATGCCCGAGATAAACGGGCTGGAGTTTTGCAGAATGCTAAAGAGCGATCAGGCCACCCGGGATATTCCTTTTATCTTTATTACGGTATTAAATACGAGTAAGGAGAAGGAGGAAGCTTTTCTGGCGGGGGCCGTGGACTTTATACCGAAGCCCTTTGACAATATCGAGGTTATCATGCGGGTGAACAACCATCTGAGCAGTTACCGTCTGCGGCAGGAGATGGCGGACTATAACCGTATGATGCACCGCCTTGTGGAGGACCAGAAGAACCAGATGGAGAGGGAGCACACAAATGTGCTGCGGGCACTCTCAAGGATTATGAAGAAAATGGACGACGATAGCGGGACGCATCGGAGCCATGTGGGTTATAATTGTAAGATCCTCGCGCAGGGGATGCAGTTTTCCCCGGCCTATGAGGACGAGGTGACTGATGAGTTTGTGGAAAATATCGGGATTGCGGCCAGACTCCACGACGTGGGAAGATTCCTGATGTCGGGGGAGGAGATCGCGGCAAACGGCGGACCGGACAGGCAGAATCCGGCGTATATCGAAAGGTGTGCGGAGTGCGGCGGTGAAGTGATCGGAGAGTTTGGCGTGGATCAGGATCATGACGGCGCGATGAAAATGACAAGGCAGATTGCCAGATTCCATCATGCCCGTTGGGACGGTTCCGGGTATCCGGCGCTGTCCGGCAGTGAAATTCCGTTAGAGGCGCGGATTGCGGCAGTAGCCAACGACTTTGACGAGATGACGGCGCCGGTGCACGGGGAGGCGGCCTGCTCTTTGGAAGAGGGACACAGCAGGATCATCGAGAGAAGCGGCACGTATTATGATCCCGATGTGGTACAGGTTTTCAATAAGCTCTGGAGCCGGATGAGAACAAATTGACTTTTACGAAATAGTATGCTTTAATTAAAGATGGTACTTTGGGGAGGCACAAGAAATGATAACCGACAGCGAGTTCCAACGGATCGTTAGTTATGTGAAGAAGCACTACGGCATTGACCTGAGTCAGAAAAGAGTGCTGGTGGGCGGAAGGCTGGAAAATTATCTTGTCCGTAACGGCTACGCGAATTATAACGAGTATATGGCGAAGGTGGAGAAGAATCCAAAGGGCAGCGAAGCTACCGATCTGGTCAATATTCTCACCACGAACCATACATATTTTATGCGCGAGAGCGAGCACTTTGAGTTTATGAAAAATGTGGCGCTCCCGTGGGCGAAAAGCAAGACGATGGGAACAAAGGATCTGCGGGTCTGGTGCGGTGCATCCTCCACAGGGGAAGAACCGTATACGCTGGCCATGATTATCAACGATTATTTCGGCGTTAATCATTCCGGCTGGGATACCAGACTTCTGGCGACGGATATCTCCATGAGGGTCTTGCAGCATGCCTCTAAGGGCGTATATCTGAAAGAAGATATAGAGCCGCTGCCGGTGAACTGGAAACGGCATTACTTTAAGCAGACCAGTCAGGACGAATTTAAGGTTAAGGATGAGCTTAAGAAAGAGGTGATTTTTAAGCAGTTTAATCTGATGGATCCCATTCAGTTTAAGAAGAGATTCCATATTGTATTTTTGCGCAATGTGATGATCTATTTTCAGGATGATACGAAGTATGATCTGATCCAGAGAATATATGATCACATGGAGCCCGGCGGCTATCTCTTTATCGGATTGACGGAGAGACTGGATCGGCAAATGGTAAAATTTGACTATGTGCAACCATCAATTTACAGAAAATAGGAGAGCAGGGTATGAGACCGATTAGGGTTTTGGTTGTGGACGATTCACTGATGTTCCGCAAGCTGCTTGTGCAGGGGTTGAATTCTGATCCTAACATTGAGGTGGTGGCGGATGTGGAGGACGCATATGCCGCAAGGGATGCGATCCTCAAATTTAAACCGGATGTCATGACTCTGGATGTGGAACTGCCGCGGATGAACGGCATAGACTTTTTAAGGAGGCTGATGCCCCAGTATCCGCTTCCGGTGGTTATGATCAGTGCGCTTAACAATAAAGTGTTTGATGCGCTCGAGGCAGGCGCCGTGGATTTTGTCAATAAACCGGCGAATCTGACAAGAGAGCAGTTAAATAATTTCCTGACGCAGGAACTGGCGGCTAAGGTGAAGATTGCCTCCACCGCAAAAGTCGGCAAGTTGAAGCGGGTAGACAATACAGCGATTGCAAGTCATATTACGGTTGCGGGCGGCAGGGACCGCATTGTCGCGATCGGTGCCTCCACAGGAGGTACAGAGGCCATCTTTGAGGTGGTGAAGAGATTTAAGAGGGATATTCCGGGCGTTGTCATTGTACAGCATATGCCGCCCGGGTTTACACAGATGTATTCGGACCGCCTGAACAACCAGTGCGAGGTGGCGGTTAAGGAGGCCCAGACGGGAGACCGCGTGATGCAGGGACAGGTGCTGATTGCACCGGGCGACAGGCAGATGCGGTTAGTCAAGGTGGGCGACGGCTATCAGGTGGAGTGCCGGGGCACGGAGAAAGTGAGCGGACATTGTCCCTCCGTGGACGTTCTGTTCAGCTCTGTGGCGAAAGCGGCAGGAAACAAGGCGGTAGGCGTGATTCTGACTGGAATGGGAGCCGACGGCGCAAAGGGTCTTTTAGAGATGCGAAACGCCGGTGCGCTGACGGTCGGACAGGACGAGGCGACCTGCGTCGTCTACGGTATGCCGAAGGTAGCTTTTGATATAGGTGCTGTGCAGCAGCAGGCGCCGATTACGGCAATTGCAGGAAAGGTTTACAGCCTGTTAAGCAAATAGATACTACTTTGAAGAAAGGAGCTGAGCGCATATGAAGATTTTGTTG
>CARQVR010000005.1 GCA_949051815.1 uncultured Lachnospiraceae bacterium | reverse complement strand
GCGTTTGATATTGACTACAGTGTGTGCGTGATCGTTATGGCGGTGCTTACGGGTATTTATGTCATTGCGGGCGGCTATATGGCGACTGCCATCAATGATTTTATTCAGGGTATCATCATGATTTTTGGAATAGCAGCCGTTATTATTGCGGTGCTTCACAGTCAGGGCGGTTTTCTTGCAGCGCTTGACAAGCTGTCTGCGGTAAGCGACGAGACGGTCTCCGCCGCGCCCGGTGCGTTTAACTCGTTCTTCGGTCCGGACCCCGCGGGACTTTTGGGCGTGGTGATTCTTACCAGTCTGGGAACATGGGGACTGCCGCAGATGGTGCAGAAGTTTTATGCCATCAAGAGCGAGAGTGCGATCAACAAGGGTATGGTGATTTCCACGGTCTTTGCGACGATTGTTTCCGGCGGCTGCTATTTTCTCGGCGGATTTGGCCGTCTGTTTAGTGATAAGATTGACATTGCGGCAAACGGTTATGATTCTGTGGTGCCCACCATGCTTTCCGGTCTGCCCACAATTCTGATTGCGGTGGTGGTAATTCTGGTGCTTTCCGCTTCCATGTCCACCCTGTCTTCCCTTGTTCTGGCATCAAGCTCTACCTTGACGCTGGACTTCATTAAAGGTAATATAATGAAGGAGATGGATGAGAAAAAACAGGTCAGATGGATGCGGGGACTTCTGGTAGTGTTTATTGTGATTTCCGTGATACTGGCACTGATTCAGTACCGCTCCAACGTTACCTTTATTGCGCAGCTTATGGGTGTGAGCTGGGGCGCGTTAGCCGGCGCTTTCCTTGCGCCGTTCCTCTACGGGCTGTATTGGAAACGGACGACCAAGGCGGCGTGCTGGGTGAGCTTTTTATTCTCCACAATCGTGATGCTTGCGAATATTTTCTTTCGCCCGTCGTTCCCGGCTTACTTACAGTCACCGATCAATGCAGGCGCCTTCTGTATGCTGGCCGGACTGGTGATTGTGCCTGTGGTGAGCGTGGTGACGAAGGCGCCCGGAGAGAAAAAGCTTGCGGAGATTTTCTCCTGCTACGACCAGAAGGTAACGGTTTCTGTGAAAGATTCAATCGGAGATTAGCGTGAAAGTGATTTGAGTCACAGCAAAGCTGTGACTTAGTGTGAAAAGAATTTCACGCAAGAGAAAGGAATGAATATATCTATGAAAACATTAATGCTTGGCAACGAGGCGGTTGCCAGAGGACTTTATGAGGCGGGCTGCAGCTTTGTGTCCAGCTATCCGGGAACGCCCAGCACGGAAATTACAGAGTGTGTGGCGAAATATGATGAGGTTTACGCGGAGTGGGCGCCCAATGAGAAAGTGGCGCTGGAGGCGGCGTTTGGCGCCTGCCTGCGCGGTGTGCGGAGTTTTTGTGCCATGAAGCATGTGGGCTTAAACGTGGCGGCGGACCCGCTGTTTACGATTTCTTACACAGGCGTGAACGCAGGATTGATTATCGGCGTGGCGGACGACGCCGGTATGCACAGTTCCCAGAATGAACAGGATTCGAGACATTATGCGCGGGCGGCGAAGATTCCCATGCTGGAGCCTTCCGATTCTGCGGAGGCGCTCGCTTTTGCGAAGCTTGCCTACGAGCTGTCCGAGCAGTTTGACACGGCGGTTTTGATGAAAATGTGTACCCGCGTCAGCCATTCCCAGAGCGTTGTCGAGACAGAGGAGCGGGTCGTGCCGGAGCAGAAAAAGTATGAGAAGAACCCCGCGAAATATATTATGATGCCGGCTTATGCCAAGAAAAAGCATCCCATGGTGGAGGCGCGCACGAAGGCGCTGACCGCATGGGCGGAGACGGCTGAAATCAACCGGATCGAGCCGGGACAGGACACTTCCGTGGGCATTATCACCTCTTCCACCTGTTATCAGTATGTGAAAGAGGCTTACGGCGATACCTATCCTGTTTTAAAGCTGGGGATGATCTGGCCTATGCCGGAACAGAAGATCAGGGATTTTGCGGCCACGGTGGAAAAGCTGGTAGTGGTGGAGGAGCTGGACGGCTTTATAGAGAACCATTGCAGAAATCTGGGGCTTTCTGTGGCAGGCAAAGACTTGTTTACGGAGATTGGGGAACTGAGCCAGAATGCGGTGAAGGAGAAGCTTGGACAGGCAGTGCAGGCGGGAGAAACCCTTTCGGAGGAGATTCCTGCAAGACCGCCCGTGATGTGTGCAGGCTGTCCGCACAGAAGCCTCTTCTATGTGCTGAAAAAATTAAACCTGACCGTACTTGGAGATATCGGGTGTTATACATTGGGTGCGGTGGCGCCTCTCAACGCCATTGACACGACGATCTGCATGGGTGCGTCCGTCTCCGGGCTTCACGGTTTCGTGAAAGCGGGAGATGAGGCGTGTGCGGGGAAAACGGTGGCGGTGATCGGTGATTCCACCTTCATCCACTCCGGCGTTACGGGACTGATCAATATTGCGTACAATGAATCCGATTCCACGGTGATTATACTGGATAATTCCATTACGGGTATGACGGGGCACCAGCAGAATCCGACGACCGGCTACAATTTGAAGGGCGATCCCTGTACGAAGATTGATCTGGAAAGTCTCTGCCATGCAGTCGGCATCAGGCGGGTGAAGGTAGTCGATCCCTACGATATGGAAACCTGTCAGAAGGTGATCAAAGAAGAGCTTGCGGCGAAGGAGCCGTCGGTGATCATTTCCCGCCGTCCCTGTGCATTGCTCAAATATGTCAAACATCCGGGAGCGATCTGCTCTGATCCGGAAAAATGCAAGGGCTGTAAGGCATGTATGCAAATCGGTTGTCCGGCGATCAGTATGGTGGACGGCAAGGCGGTCATTGATGAGACGCTCTGTGTGGGCTGTGGGGTATGCGAACAGCTCTGTAAGTTCGGGGCGCTGGGGTGAAAAGATATGGAGGAAAATATGGAGACAAAAAATATGATGATTGTGGGAGTGGGCGGACAGGGCACGCTGCTTGCAAGCAAGCTCTTGGGCCGACTGCTTCTGGGAAAAGGGTTTGACGTAAAGGTCAGCGAAGTGCACGGCATGAGCCAGCGCGGCGGCAGTGTGGTCACTTATGTGCGCTGGGGCGATCGGGTCTGCTCACCCATTATAGACAAGGGAGAGGCGGACTGCATTCTTTCTTTTGAGCTTCTGGAAGCGGCACGCTATACGGATTTTTTGAAGCCGGGCGGCAGAATCATTGTGAACAGCCAGCAGATTAATCCCATGCCGGTGATTGCGGGTGCGGCGGTGTACCCGGAGAATCTGGTGGAGAAGATGTCGGCTTTGGATGCAAAGGTGGATGCCTTTGACGCGCTTTCTCTGGCGGAGGAGGTGGGAAGCAGCAAGGCCGTGAATCTGGTGCTTATGGGAAGGCTTGCCAGACACTTTGACTTTACGCAGGAGGAGTGGATGGAAGCGATCGAGAACAGCGTGCCGTCTAAGTTTCTGGAGATGAATAAGAAGGCATTTGCACTTGGACAGCGTGAGATGTGCAGCTAAGGCGTAAGCCTGTGGGCATCCGGTTAAGAAGCACGGAGGCTCAAGGGAGTGTGCCTGTGTTTCAGGCATTCCCGGTATAAAGACATGTTATGGAGGAGGAAGGTATGGAACGGTATTACCAGAAAGAAATTGAAACGGCGGACAGGGAGCAGATTCTCGCGTGGCAGAATGAACGGCTTGTGAAGCAGGTGCGCCATGTGTGGGATAATGTGCCTTACTACCGCAAAAAGATGGAGGAGAAGGGTGTTACGCCGGAGGACATTCAGAGCACGGAAGACTTACATAAGCTGCCCTTTCTGACGAAGGATGATCTGCGGGAGGCTTATCCTTACGGCCTTATGGCGAAACCCCTTAAGGAATGTGTGCGCATCCAGTCCACATCTGGCACGACTGGCCGCAGGGTGGTGGCGTTTTATACCCAGCATGACGTTGATTTATGGGAGGACTGCTGTGCGAGAGCCATTATGGCGGCAGGCGGTACGGACGAGGATGTCTGTCATGTCTGCTACGGTTACGGTCTTTTCACAGGCGGCCCCGGCTTAAACGGCGGCAGCCATAAGGTGGGATGTCTGACCCTTCCCATGTCCTCCGGCAATACGGACAGACAGCTGCAGTTTATGGTGGATCTGGAGGCGACGATTCTGTGCTGTACGCCTTCTTACGCCGCATTTCTGGCGGAGAGCATCCACGAGCGGGGACTGCGCGATCAGATTAAGCTGAAAGCGGGTATCTTCGGCGCGGAGGCGTGGAGCGAGGAGATGCGTCAGGATATTCAGAATAAGCTGGGGATTAAGGCGTACGACATCTACGGCCTCACGGAAACCAGCGGCCCCGGTGTGGCTTTTGAATGCAGCGAGCAGACCGGAATGCATATCAATGAGGATCACTTTATCGCAGAGATCATCAACCCGGATACGGGGGAGGTGCTTCCCGAGGGCAGCAAGGGCGAGCTGGTGTTTACGGCGATTACCAAGGAGGCATTTCCGCTTCTGCGTTACCGTACGAGAGACATCTGCGTGCTCACCAGAGAGAAATGTTCCTGCGGCCGTACCCATGTGAAGATGAGCAAGCCCATGGGCAGAAGCGATGATATGTTGATTGTGAAGGGCGTCAATGTATTCCCGTCCCAGATCGAGACGGTGCTTCTGGAGCAGGGTTATCCGGCAAACTATCAGATTATCGTGGACCGTGTCAACAATTCCGACACGATTGAGGTGATGGTGGAGATGACGCCCGAAAACTTCTCCGACAATCTCGGTAAGATCACGGAGATGGAGAAAGGGCTTGTATCGGCTCTCAAGGCAATGCTTGGCATCTACGCCAAGGTGCGTCTGGTGGCGCCAAAGTCCATCACGAGAAGCGAGGGCAAGGCCGTGCGCGTGATCGATAAGCGTAAGATTTAGGGCGGTAAATGCCGGATTCTGATACTGATAGAACGAGAAAGGAGCAGATTTCATATGACAATACCTCAGATTTCTGTATTTTTGGAGAATAAAGCGGGGCAGCTTGCGGATATCACAAGGATTCTCTCGGAGAATCAGGTGAATATGCGGGCGCTCAACATTGCCGAGACGGCGGACTACGGCGTTTTGCGGCTGATCGTTGACGACGCGTCAAAGGCTTCCTCCATACTTTTGGAGCAGGGCTTTATCCTGACCATGACGCCGGTCGTGGGCGTGGCGGTTCCCGATACGCCCGGCGGGCTTAGTAAGGTGCTCGGTGTGATTTCCGACGCCGGCATGGACGTGGAGTACATGTATTCCGTATTCGGGCAAAAGGACGGGCAGGCGTGCATGATCTTCCGTGTGGCGGATACGGACGGACTGGCGGCGGTTCTTGACAAGAACGGAATCGTGACGATGGCAGGGGAGGATCTGGGTCTTCACTGAGAGGCGGGAAGCACGGATTGCAGACTTCCAAAAAGTGTCTGGCAAAAAGTGTCTCAAAAAAAGAGTTGACAAACCCGTTTTTTTCGTTTACATTATAAGGCAGTAAAACAACATATGACACAATATGACAGGCGTTGAAGAGAACAAGTAGTGGATCAGGAAACGGACAGAAAGCAGCCGGCGGATGAGAGGCGCACGGGAACTTTTCCATGAATACATCTCGGAGCTTTGCGGCAGAATGGCGAATGAACAGCTTAGTAGGCCGCGACGGAGGAATGCACGTTACAGCAGGAGAGTATCGTCAGAGAAAGATAGCATATGTTATCTGCGATCGTACTCAGTGAGGCAGCCGGTGTGAGCCGTCTGTGAAATTAGGTGGTAACGCGAGATTAACCCTCGTCCTGATAGCGGGACGGGGGTTTCATGTTGTGCGCGAATAAGCAGAGTCAGAAGCAGACGTCATCATGCTTCATGCTCGCATGAAAGCAAGATCGCAAAGCGGCAGAGACAGAAGAAAGGAGATCATTACAATGGGAATTTACGAGGAATTACAGGCGAGAGGACTTCTCGCGCAGCTCACGGACGCGGAGGAGATTCGCGATCTGATCAACAACGGAAAGGCGACCTTCTATATCGGTTTCGATCCCACGGCGGACAGCCTGCATGTAGGACATTTCATGGCATTATGCCTGATGAAGAGATTACAGGAGGCGGGCAATAAGCCCATCGCCCTGATCGGCGGCGGAACGGCCATGATCGGGGATCCTTCCGGACGGACGGACATGCGCTCCATGATGACGAAGGAGACTATCGAGCACAACTGCGAGTGCTTTAAGAAGCAGATGAGCCGTTTTATCGACTTTTCCGAGG
This sequence comes from uncultured Lachnospiraceae bacterium, assembly GCA_949051815.1. Taxonomy (GTDB): domain Bacteria; phylum Bacillota; class Clostridia; order Lachnospirales; family Lachnospiraceae; genus UBA3282. The sequence goes on along the minus strand of CARQVR010000005.1, from coordinate 119,617 downwards.
GCAAGGCGCTGATGGTGAACAATGCCGACTGGCTTCTCGACTTAAATTACGTGGAGTTTATCAGGGATGTGGGCGCCTGTTTTTCCGTAAACAATATGCTCCGCGCGGAGTGCTACAAGCAGAGGATGGAAAAGGGACTGAGCTTCCTTGAGTTTAACTATATGATTATGCAAAGCTACGATTTTCTGGAGCTTTATAAGAGATACGGCTGCAACATGCAGTTTGGCGGGGACGACCAGTGGAGCAATATGCTCGGCGGCACGGACCTGATCCGCAGAAAGCTTTCCAAGGACGCTTACGCCATGACCATCACCCTTCTTATGAACTCTGAGGGGAAAAAGATGGGAAAGACCCAGAAAGGCGCGGTGTGGCTTGATCCCGACAAGACGACTCCCTTTGAGTTCTACCAGTACTGGCGAAACGTGGACGATGCGGACGTACTCAAGTGTCTGCGGATGCTCACCTTCCTGCCCTTAGAGAAAATTGATGAGATGGACGGCTGGGAGGGCAGCCAGTTGAACGAGGCGAAGGAAATTCTGGCCTGTGAACTGACCAGTCTGGTACACGGCGAGGAGGAAGCAGAGAAAGCAAAGGAGGCGTCGAAAGCGCTCTTTGCAGGGGGCGGAAGCTCCGAAAATATGCCGACAGTGACCTTGACGGAGGCGGATTATAAGGACGGTAAGATAGATATTCAGGGCGTTCTGGTGGCAGCCGGTATGGCGGCATCCCGCTCGGAGGCACGCAGGGCCGTGGAACAGGGCGGCGTGACCGTAAAGGGCGAGAAGGTGACGGATTTAAAGACCTGCTACACGAAGGAGGATATTGCGGCTGAGGAATTTATCGTGAAGAAGGGCAAGAAGAGCTTCAAAAAGATTCTCGCTTAACTGCCGGAAGGAGACAGGTGAATGACCGGGAAGCACTGTGAAGTGCGGGAGACAGGAAAGAGCTGCCTGGAAGACATGGAACAGGCTGTATCATGGAAAGAGAGGTGTCAGTATGGAAAAGAGAGCTAAGGGAAGAACACTCATGTCCTACGCGCCGGATATCAAGGTGGTGGACTGTACGCTGCGGGACGGCGGACTGGTAAATGACTTTTATTTTACGGATGAGTTTGTAAAAGGGCTGTACCGCGCGAATATCAAGGCGGGCGTGGACTACATGGAATTTGGCTATAAGGCTTCCAAAGAGATGTTCGACGTGAATAAGTTCGGCAAGTGGAAATTCTGTGACGACAAGGACATCCGCGCCGTTGTGGGCGACAATAAAACGGATATGAAGATCGCCGTGATGGCGGATGTGGGGCGCTGTGATTTCAGAAAAGATATTCTGAACAAGAAGGACAGTCCCGTGGATCTGGTACGGGTTGCGACTTATATCAATACCATACCGGCCGCTATTGAACTGATCGAGGATTGTACGAAGAAGGGTTATGAGACAACGGTCAACATCATGGCCATTTCCAAGGCCAGTGAGACGGATCTGGACGCGGCGCTCGACCTGCTGGGCGCAAGCAGCGTGGGTACGATTTATCTGGTGGACAGCTACGGGTCTCTGTACCCGGAACAGGCAAGGCGGCTTGCGGATAAGTATCTGGAAGTAGCGGAGAAATACGGGAAAAAGGTCGGGATTCATGCGCACAACAACCAGCAGCTTGCCTTTGCCAACACGACAGAGGTGGTCATCATGGGTGTGAGTTATCTGGACGCTACGGTGAACGGCATGGGACGGGGCTGTGGAAACTGCCCGAGCGAGCTGCTTTTGGGATTCTTAAAGAACCCGAAGTACAATGTCAATCCGATTCTGCGCTTTATTGAGCGGGAGATTAATCCGCTCAGGGAATCCGGCGTGATATGGGGCTATGATGTGCCTTACCTTCTGACCGGACTTTTAAACCAGCATCCGAAGTCGGCGATCCAGTTTATGAAGGAAAACAGAAAGGATTATTACGAGTTTTATCTGGAACTGCTGGAAAGTTTCTAATAAAATACCAAGTGTTATTTGCCCGCCTGTGACGGAATACAAAAGGGAATGAGACGGGGTGTACGGGAACATGAGGAAAGAGACAGGAGCATACAGGAGAGATGAGCCGTGAAATCGCATAGAGAGGACGATCTGGAGTTTGTGGATCTGGATGATGAGGAATATGATCTGCCAAATGAGGCGGAAGAAGATGAAGATGACGAAGAGCTGTTTGACGGGGAGCTTGATGAGAGGACGCTCCGGTTTGTGCACAGGGTGCTTTTTCCCTCTGTCATAGGGATTGTGGCTTTGCTCGTTGCGGGTGCTGCCTTTTTTCTGTTTCGTGGGAACAGGGGCGATAAGGGTGAGGCGCAGCCTGTGATGGAAACGCTTTCCGAAGAGCGGATGACGGAGGGAGATTCGGAGCAGGATGAATCGGATGCTGCTTTGCAGGGAGCAGAGGAAGAAGCCCCGCAGGAGACAGAGCCGGTGGATTCACCGGTGGGAGAGGATGCACCGGAGGGGAAGCGTGAAGAGCCCGTGCAGGAAGAGCAGGATCCGGAGACGGAGACGATGAGCACGGAACAGGGCACGGAGGTGGATGTGAGTGAACTGCTTTCCTCCGGAGCGGCGGCGGAGACGGACGAGATCACCTTCGGAATCGATGTGGCCAGATATCAGGGAACGATTGACTGGGCGCAGGTGGCGGCATCCGGTGTAGATTTTGCCATGGTGCGCGTGGGATATCGCATGGACAAAAGCAGGGAGATCATTGCTGACAGCAACGCCAGATATAATATGCAGGAAGCGCAGAAAAACGGCATTAAGCTGGGGGCGTATTTTTTCTCCACCGCTGTCAATGAGGAGGAAGCGAAAGCGGAGGCGGACTGGACGGCCGATTACATATCACAGTATCAGATCACGTATCCCGTCGCCTTCGACTGTGAAGGGTTTGACCGTGCGGACAGCGCGCAGTACGGACTTTCCGCTGCGCAGAGGACAGACATAGCCATTGCTTTTCTGAATAGAATTTATGAGAGGGGCTATACGCCCATGTTTTACTCTTCCATGAATGAGATGACCGGTGATGCCAAGTGGGAGACCTCCCGGATTGAGAAAAGCTATCGGATCTGGGTATCCCAGTATCCGTCTGCACCTTATCCCCAGACGGAAAAGTCTTCCTACGGCGGCACACATGCCATGTGGCAGTATACCAACCGGGGAACGGTCGCCGGTATCAGTCAGCCCGTGGACGTGAACATCGCCTATTTCGGCTATGAGGGAGCGGCCAGTGCGCAGAGCGGGGAGACGCCGGAGGAGGCAACGGCGGATGTGGAAGCCTTAATGTCGTTTACCGCAGCAGACGAGGAAGTGACGGCCAAGGATTCCACTAACCTGCGCAATATACCGAGTCAGGGGGAGGACAGTACGGTGGTGTACACCCTGAAAAACGGGGAGACCGTAAAGCGGACGGGCACAAGCGACAGCGGCTGGTCAAGACTGATCTACAATGATCAGACGGTCTATGCGGTGAGCAGTTATCTGACCACAGACCTTGGCTATCAGGCGCCGAAGACAGAGATACAGGAGGGCGCTGACAGCGGCGACGGACTAAAGACAAAGTTTGCGGAGAGAAACGAGCAGGTGACGGCTAAGATTGAGGTCAATCTGCGGGCGCTTCCCAGCGTGACCAATCCGGATGCCGTGGTAGTCGCGGTGCTGCACAATGGAGAGTACGCCACAAGAACAGGCGTGAATGAAGAATATGGCTGGTCGAGGCTCTCCTACAACGGACAGACGGTTTATGCGATCAGCAGTTATCTTAGCGCAGACAATGAGTAGTGCGCATCCGGTCGAATAAGCGAAGCGGGGCGCTTGCGCACCGGGGCGGTTATTTGGCTGGATGCATAGGACGAAGTCCGCGATGAGAAAAACCGCAGGTTTTTTGAATGCGTACTATGAAGAATATATAATTATAATTAGGAGGAACCACATGAGGAAAACAGTGGCTGACAGCCGGTTCGATGAAGAACGGGCGTTATATAATCTGCGGGAAGCGGATGTAAAGAATTGTGTTTTTGCCGGTCCGGCGGACGGGGAGTCTGTTCTAAAGGAATCCAGAGATGTGAATTTGACAGACTGCACCTTTTCTCTGCGATATCCGCTCTGGCATGTAAAACAGTTTACCATGGAGCATTCGACTATGGATGAGCTGACGAGGGCGGCGATCTGGTATGCGACGGACGGCGTAATACGAAATTCCACGCTGGGCGGAATCAAGGCGGTCAGGGAGTGTGAACGGATCCGGCTGGAGGACTGCCATGTCGTGTCGCAGGAGTTTGGATGGAAGTCGGTAGGAATTACGCTGACGGATTCGGATATTGAGTCGGAGTATCTGTTTTTTGACAGCAGGGACGTAAAGCTGGAGCGGGTGCAAATGAAGGGAAAGTATTCCTTCCAGTATATGAAAAATCTGGAGATTACGGATTCTGTTCTGGATACCAAGGATGCTTTCTGGCACAGCGAGAATGTGACGGTTAGAAATTCCGTGGTGAAGGGGGAGTATCTGGCATGGTTTTCCGACGGTCTGACGCTGATCGACTGTAAGATTATCGGAACCCAGCCTTTGTGTTACTGCAAAAATCTGAAACTGGTTAACTGTACCATGGAGGATACGGATCTGTCCTTTGAGTATTCGGACGTGGAGGCGGATGTGAAAGGACATGTGATTTCCATTAAAAATCCGAAATCAGGGACGATCACGGTGGACAGTGTAGGGGAAATCATAAGGGAAACTCCTGTTATGGAATGTTCGGGTGAAGTTGTGATTCGGAAAAATAACGGGTAATACCACGAAAATAGCAAATGTTACCATGTGGTATTCCGGCTGAAAAGTGGAACGCGGAGTGGTTAACTTAACTTGGAGCGTTTCTGTACAGTACATAAGAAAATAGCAAAAAACGAGCCATATATTAAATTTTATTTTAATAAATGGCTCGTTTTTCCTGTTGATTTAACTTTTATAAATAGATTTCAGATGATCCATTCTGGCACTTGCATTTACCAGAAGCGCATCTAAAAGAGTAACGGCTGCCATGGATTCTATTACGACGACTGCGCGGGGAACGATTACGGGATCATGCCGTCCTTTGATGGAAATATTTACTTCCTCCCCGGCCCTGTTTACGGTATCCTGCGGGGAGAAGATGGAGGGGGTCGGTTTTATATGGGCGCGCAGTATGATCTGCGAGCCGTCGCTGATGCCGCCCAGTATGCCGCCGGCGTGGTTGGAAGCTTTTATGACCTGTCCGTCCTTTATGCGGAAGGGGTCGTTATTGGTGGAGCCGTTGTGGGTGGAAACCAGCGTGCCGTCGCCGATTTCCACGGCTTTGACCGCGCCAACGGACATGACAGCCCTGGCCAGATTGGCGTCCAGTTTCTCAAACACGGGGTCTCCAAGACCGGCGGGTACGCCGTCTATCACGCATTCAATAACACCCCCTGCGGAATCGTAGTTACACATACAGTCCTGCAGGTATTTTTCCGCGCGGGCAGAGGCTTCCCTGTCCGGCATGGCTGTGGGGGTTTCGCGGATGGCGTCCGCGTCGAAGGAAGCGGGATCGATGCTTATAGGGCCGATGGATTTCGTGTAGGCCGTAAGGCGGATGCCAAATTCGGAGAGCGCCTTTGCGGCGATTGCGCCGGCGGCCACGCGGCCGATGGTTTCCCGTCCGGAGGAGCGTCCGCCGCCCCGGTAGTCGCGGAACCCGTATTTCTGGTCAAAGGTATAGTCGGCGTGTCCGGGACGGTAGCACGCGGCGATTTCCGAATAGTCTCCGGAGCGCTGCGAAGTGTTTCTGACCAGCAGGGAAATAGGGGTTCCCGTGGTTTTTCCCTCAAAAATACCGGAGAGAATCTCCACCGCATCCGCTTCCTTGCGAGGGGTTGTAATTTTGCTCTGTCCGGGCTTTCGTCTGTCCAGATATGACTGGATATCGTTTACAGATAGGGATAATCCGGCGGGGCAGCCGTCCACGACGACGCCGAGTCCGGCGCCGTGGGATTCGCCCCATGTCGTGATTCGATAGATAATTCCAAGTGTTGAACCTGCCATTGTCTGATCCTTTCCTGAATAGAATGAAGTTTTCTGAAAATACCATGCAGGATATCCTGCATTATTAAATTGCACATGAAATATAAAATGTACAATTAAATACAGCCTGTGACGCGGCTGTGTCTCCCACATGTGCGAAAAAAAGAATAACACACAATTGGTATGGGTAAAAACACGTTTTTGCCCGTATTCAGCATATCATATTTTGTTTAAAAAGCAAGAGCGGGTTGTCGGAAATGAGAAGGGAAAAAAGTGGTTTGAGGGATGTTTTGCGCGGGAGAGGCAGTCAAAAAATCAAATCAAAGGGGAAAAGAAAGAAAAAAAGGGAGAAATATGACAGATTTACATAAAAAAGGGGTGTACAAATAAATTTTATGTGTTATGATATATGACAGAATTGCAGGCATAGAAGATTTGAGGGCTGATGACGGAAATGGAAAAAACATTTCGACAAAAAATAATAGCATATTTTACCGGTGCGGCCAAAAAAAATAAACTGTTAAAATTTCCCTGTCTGGCAGGGATGATGGTGTCGCTTGCTTTCTATTATCTGGGGTTGCACTTTACGTCCAATGGAAAGCGCTATGCCAGCATGTTTTTCGTGGCGGTCTTTTTTATGAGCAGTTGCAGCTTTTCCTTTGCCGTGTTCGCGGAGCGTACCGGGTTTACCGGCGCGCAGGAGACATACAGCGCCATTGTGGAGACTTCGGATATTTCGCTGGCGGTGGTAGAGCCGGTGAACCCGGTGGTGGAGGAGATCCTGGAAGAGGAGGGGAACGTAATCCCTTCGGAGCATAACGAGGAAGCAGAGACTTACACGCTGGATGATCTGTTGGAGCACCATAAGCACGACCCTGAGACGGACGTGAACAGAGAGCATACAGAGAAGGAATCGGGGACTGGTGAGGAACTGTCGTTTGATAACACGGATTGGCGTCTTGTACTTATTAATAAGCAGCATCCCATTCCGGACGATTATGATTTCAAGCTGGGAACGTTTACATCAGGTATGCGCTGCGACGAGCGTGTGATCGAAGACTTGTTGCTTATGATGCAGGCAGCTAAGACGGACGGCCTGAATCTGGTGGTCAGATCTCCGTACAGGACATCCGATCATCAGGAAGATAATTTCAATGACAGAATCAAATCCTATATGAGACAGGGGTTATCTTATATGGAGGCATACAAGGCGACTTCCAGAGTCATTACGGTTCCCGGATGCAGCGAGCATGAGGTGGGGCTGGCCCTTGATATTACTTCCGATACTTTTATACCGCTGTTACAGGGGTTTGCGGACACGGAGGAAGGTCAGTGGCTGGAGGAGCACAGCTATGAATACGGGTTTATTCTGCGCTATCCATCCGGCAAGGAGTATATCACCGGAATCGAGTATGAGCCGTGGCATTTCCGATATGTAGGCCGGGAGGCGGCCGCGATCATGAAGGCCGAGGAACTGTGTCTGGAAGAATTCTGGGATAAATATCTGTAGTTATAGACAGGATTGGATCAGGAAGAAACGGAGGCGGGGTTAAGAAACCCGGAAATGAGGTATGATGTATCGGATTTTGAAGCGGGAAGGCAGGGCGAAGAGGGCCGAATTTACGACAGTACACGGCACGATTCAGACCCCTGTCTTTATGAATGTAGGAACGGCGGCGGCCATAAAAGGCGCGGTGTCTACGGAGGATCTGGAGCAGATCGGCACACAGGTTGAGCTGTCCAACACCTATCACCTGCATGTGAGGCCGGGAGACCGGATTATCAGAGAATTGGGCGGCCTGCATAAGTTTATGTCATGGAATAAGCCGATTCTTACGGACTCCGGCGGTTTTCAGGTGTTTTCTCTGGCAGGGCTCAGGCGGATTAAAGAGGAGGGGGTATACTTTCACTCCCATATAGACGGCCGTAAGATTTTCATGGGGCCGGAGGAGAGTATGCAGATCCAGTCCAATCTCGCCTCCACCATAGCGATGGCTTTTGACGAGTGCCCTCCCAGCATGGCGGAGAGGAAATATGTGGAGGATTCCGTGGCGCGCACGACAAGATGGCTTGTCCGTTGTAAGCGGGAAATGGAACGTCTGAATGGACTGGAAGATACTATCAATAAAGAACAGATGTTATTTGGCATTAATCAAGGTGCGGTTTTTGACGATATCCGTATCGAACATGCGAAACAGATCGCGGCCCTTGACTGCGACGGGTATGCGCTTGGCGGTCTTGCGGTGGGAGAGAGCCATGAGCAGATGTATCATGTGATTGAGGAGACGGTTCCTTATCTGCCGGCAGACAAACCTACCTATCTAATGGGCGTCGGGACGCCTGCGAATATTCTGGAGGCTGTGGAGCGCGGGGTGGATTTTTTTGACTGCGTGTACCCTACAAGAAACGGGCGGCATGGCCATCTGTATACGAACCGTGGAAAGATGAATCTCTTTAACGCCAAGTATGAGCTGGATAACAGGCCCATTGAGGAGGGGTGCCCCTGCCCGGCATGCAGACGTTACTCCAGAGCATATATCCGGCATTTGCTAAAGGCAAAGGAAATGCTGGGAATGCGGCTTTGCGTGCTGCATAACCTTTACTTTTATAATACGATGATGACGGAAATCCGGGACGCGCTGGACGCAGGCCGTTTTGCGGAGTATAAGAAAGACAAGCTGTCCGGGATGCAGAAGGCGGGCGCAGACAACGGGAATGATTAAGGGTTTGTGAAATTTTCAGGAAGGGGCTTGTTTTTCCCCTCTAAGTTGTGTATGATATGCTTTAGTGTTTTAGTGAATGAAATAACGGAGGAAACGGTATGAGATTATTATTATCGGCTGATGCAGCTGCGGCTGCTTCCGGCGGCGGTCTGATCATGGTCATTTATATCGTCATTATTGTGGCGTTTATGTATTTTGTAATGATTCGTCCGCAGAAGAAGGAACAGAAAAGAATGGCGGCAATGCTGGCGGACATGGCAGTGGGCGACTGCGTGCTGACTAACAGCGGGTTTTACGGGATCGTGATTGATATTACCGACGATACGGTGATCGTAGAGTTTGGCAGCAACAAGAACTGTCGCATTCCCATGCAGAAGTCGGCGATTGCGCAGATTGAGAAGGCGGAGACAGAGTAGGAACGGACAGCAGGCAGAGCAGGGGCGTGGCTTAGGTCACGGCCCTTTTTGTGTGTTTCAGAAAAACAAAATACATTTCTTTTTTCATTTTTTTGTTGACAAAGGCATATAAATGCTGTAGACTTTCGATTTGTGCAATGGCACGATACAGAAATTTCTTATTGATGGAGGAGATTATTATGAAGAGAAGAACAGTAAAAGCACTTGTCTGTGCAGCACTTATGGCAATCAGTCTGTCTGCAACCGCTTGTGGCGCATCCAAGGAAGCGGCTAATACGGATGCGGCTGTAGAGGAAGCGGCTGCGGAAGAGGAAGCTCCTGCAGAGGAGGAAGCTCCTGCGGAAGAGGAGGCTCCTGCAGAGGAGGAAGCTCCTGCAGAGGAAGAAAGCAGCAGCCAGAAGACACTGGAAGACTTTTTGAAGGAAGATCCGACGGCTGAGAAGCAGCTTCAGGAGCAGGCGGCAGCGCAGGGGAACGATCAGATGGATATGTCCATTGAGATCAAGGGAAACGATGTGATGTGTGTAGCTACTTTTAAAGAGGACATAGAGCTGCCGGAGGGTACGGCGGATACGCTGAGTTCCACTCTGGAGCAGATGGGAAGCGCGTTCTCCGGACTTGCAGGTACGCTTGACGGCATGATCGGCGCAGAGAAAGGAACCGTGTCTTACGGTATCAGATATTGTGATGCAAGCGGTAATGTTCTCGCAGAGGCAAGTTTCAGAGCAGAATAAGATGGTAACGATGTAATGGAAAGAAACCGGGCGCGGAAGCGGCCGGTTTTTTGCGGTTGAAATTTATACGGGAATAGTCTAAAATATATAAGTATTATTTTATGCAGAGACGGATTTGGGGTTGAGAAAGGGAGCGCGGTCTGTCAGACGGCTCAGAACGGAGGAAGTTATGAAGTTAAAGATAACCTGTATACCCGGCGACGGGATCGGACCGGAAATCGTGGCGGAGGCGAAGAAAGCTCTTAATGCAGTTGCGGTAAAATACGGACATGATATGCAATATACGGATATTCTGATGGGCGGCGCATCCATCGACGTGCACGGGGTACCGCTGACGGACGAGGCGGTAGAGACAGCCCGGAGCGCGGACGCGGTGCTGATGGGTTCAATCGGCGGCGACACGACCACCTCCCCATGGTATAAACTTGCACCGAATCTGCGGCCGGAGGCAGGGCTTTTGGCGATCCGCAAGGCGTTAAATCTTTTTGCAAATCTCCGTCCCGCGGTTTTGTATGAAGAGCTGGCCGGGGCGTGTCCCCTGAAAACGGAAATTTCCGAAAAAGGTTTTGATATGCTGATTATGCGCGAACTGACGGGCGGTCTCTATTTCGGAGAGAGACGGACCACGGAGGAGAACGGCATAAGAAAAGCGGTAGATACACTGACATATGATGAGAATGAGATCCGCAGGATTGCCATAAAAGGCTTTGACATCGCCAGAAAGCGCAGGAAGAAAGTGACCAGCGTGGACAAAGCCAACGTGCTTGATTCCTCCAGACTCTGGAGAGCGGTGGTGGAAGAGGTGGCCGGGGACTATCCTGACGTGACGCTGGAGCATATGCTGGTGGACAACTGCGCGATGCAGCTTGTAAAAGACCCGGCACAGTTTGATGTGATTCTGACGGAGAATATGTTTGGCGATATCTTATCTGATGAGGCCAGTATGGTAACCGGGTCGATTGGTATGCTGGCATCGGCATCTTTAAACGATACGAAATTCGGTCTGTACGAGCCGAGCCACGGTTCCGCGCCCGATATTGCGGGCAAAGATCTGGCCAATCCCATTGCGACGATCCTCTCAGCGTCCATGATGCTGCGCTACAGCTTTGATCTGGACAAGGAGGCGGATGCCATCGACAACGCCGTAAAGCAGGTACTTAAGGACGGCTACCGCACCGGAGACATTATGTCTGAGGGCTGTGAGCAGGTGGGCTGTAAAAGAATGGGCGACCTGATTGTGGAGAGAATTAAATAATAGGATGAGTTATTTTGTGAAAGTTTTCGGCGGGAAGGGAAAGTCATATTTTGTGGCCGGTAAAAAGCGTGAGATAAGCAGGGAAGACATGGTTTTCTGTCTGTTTTTTCTCATGATGGCGGTTTATTACGGTAGAAGGATGTTTCTCCTGACCCCATGGTACGACGAGCTGTATACTTATTATTATTTTATCAGCAGAGGGCCGGTGTATGCGGCGATTCACTGGCCGCTCCCAAATAATCACGTGGGATATTCCACGTTGTCGGCATGTCTGGGGATATTTGGATGTGCGCCGGTGGCCCTGCGTGGTGTATCCTATCTGTGCAGTCTTGGCAGTCTGGTTCTCCTGTACCGTATTTCCGGGAAATACCTTAAGGAGGGAATCGCACTCGTCCCTGTGTTTCTGTTTGCGGGTATGTATATGGTGAACCAGCTTGCGGTGCAGGGCAGGGGCTATGCGCTTGTGACGTTCTGCTATCTGACGGCGCTTACGTCACTTTACGCCATTGTGGCGGAAAAGAAAGATAACAAGCGTAATTATATTGCGTTTGGGACAGCGCTTGTGATTGCCCTGTGGGCGATTCCGAGCAGTCTGTATGTGGTGATGCCGGTCTGTCTGATCGGCGGCTTTGTCCTCCTTCTGGACAGAGAATACGGGCGCCTGCTGCGGCTGATTGCCGTGTCGTTAGTCAGCGCGGTGTGCACGGCGGGACTTTACGGCATCCTGTGGCTTGCCATCGGTTCCAACCTGCTCTCCAAGACGCCGGACGGGCCTTTCTATATGGCGGGGCATATTGAAATCATACTTCACGCGCCGTTTATGTCGCTGCGGGAAGGAATGGACTACATGCTGGCCACGCCTTATATCCAGAGCATGACCAGACAGGAGTTTTGGGGGCAGGCGGGACACTGGCTGCAAACGCTGTTCGGCTCACAGCTTTCACCCGGAGTCGGACTTAAGGGCAATGGGATGTGCGCCCTGCTGTTGCTCGGGCTTTTGGCAGCGTCGGTATGTCTGGTCAGAAAAAGGAAAGCTGCTTTTGGGGAATGGTATTTCGTTCTGACAGCGGTTTTACTCGCCGTGGCGCTTGTGATACAGTGTAAGCTCCCCTACCAGAGAGTGTTTTCTTTTCTCGGCGTGTGGGCAGCGCTTCTGATTGGATGGCTGGCGGAGAACATAATTGTGGTTTTAGGGAAAGTTTCGGAGGACCGTTTCAGGAGTGGAGCAGGTGACAGGATCAGAAAGGGCTGTAAGATTCTTGTCTATGCCGCAGCGGGCGTTTGCTGGGCTTTTGTTCTGGCTGACATGGCAGCGTACAGCATCCGGGATGAGCTGATTGCGGATGCCTGTGAACAGATTGTTATAGAAGATACGGATATTCTGGCGGTGACGGACTGCGATCAGGAGTATCTGCTCTTGTATCTCTACGGCATCCGGGAAGAGCAGATTACGAGAGATTTGGAGAAGGCGGATATCGTCCTTCTGGATAAGGCCCTTCTGGGACTGCCCTACGGTTACAGGGGCTCCACCGAAGAGTGGAAATTCTATCTTACCAGAGAAGACGTGGAAGCAAAGCGGGCTTATATAGAAGAAAACATGACACAGCTATACGAAAACTGGCAAATTATCCTGTTTGCAGGAAATCAAGCGCGAGCGGAGTGAGCATTTGATTTCACCAAACAGGATAGCGAAAAAAAAGGGAGCACGAAGTGCGGCAGACGCGAAGCGGCTGGTTTTTTGAGCTTAAGGGTTTGCAGGAAATCAGGCGCGAGCGGAGTGAGAGAGGAGAAAAATGATGAGAAGCGACAATGTGAAAGCGGGTACCCAGCAGGCGCCCCACAGAAGTTTATTTAATGCACTCGGGTTTACACAGGAGGAGATGAAGAAACCTATGGTAGGTATCGTCAGCTCCTACAACGAGATCGTGCCCGGGCATATGAATCTGGATAAAATAGTAGATGCGGTGAGACTGGGCGTGGCGGAAGCCGGTGGTGTGCCGGTCGTATTCCCGTCCATTGCGGTCTGCGACGGTATAGCCATGGGGCATATCGGTATGAAGTATTCGCTGGTGACCCGTGACCTGATTGCGGATTCCACGGAATGTATGGCGCTGGCGCATCAGTTTGACGCGCTGGTGATGGTGCCCAACTGTGATAAGAATGTGCCGGGGCTTTTGATGGCGGCGGCCCGCATCAATGTGCCTACGGTCTTTGTGTCCGGCGGTCCTATGCTGGCGGGACATGTGAAAGGACAAAAGAGAAGCCTTTCCTCCATGTTTGAGGCGGTCGGCTCCCATGCGGCAGGGACGATCACGGACGAGGAGCTTCTGGAGTTTGAGGAGAAGACCTGTCCTACCTGCGGTTCCTGCTCGGGTATGTACACGGCCAATTCCATGAACTGCCTTACCGAGGCGCTCGGTATGGGCCTTCGCGGTAACGGCACGATCCCCGCGGTTTACTCCGAGCGCATCAAGCTGGCGAAACATGCGGGTATGGCGGTAATGAAGCTTTTGGAAAAGAATATCAGACCCAGAGATATCATGACGAAGGATGCGATTCTGAACGCCCTCACGGTGGATATGGCGCTTGGCTGTTCCACTAACTCCATGCTGCATCTGCCGGCCATTGCCCATGAGGTGGACTTTGACTTTGACATTGCGTTCGCCAATGAGATCAGCGAGAAGACGCCCAATGTGTGCCATCTGGCTCCGGCGGGTCCGACTTATATGGAAGATCTGAACGAGGCCGGCGGCGTTTATGCGGTGATGAAGGAGCTTGCGGATATCGGTCTGCTCCACACGGACTGCATGACAGTGACAGGCGAGACAATCGGGGAGAATATCAAGGATGCGGTAAATAAAAATACAGATGTTATTAGAACGGTGGAAAATCCTTACAGTAAGACAGGAGGACTTGCTGTCTTAAAGGGAAATCTGGCGCCCGACGGCAGCGTGGTGAAGCGCTCCGCCGTGGTGGAGGAAATGATGGTGCACGAAGGCCCGGCCCGTGTCTTTGAGTGCGAGGAGGACGCGATTGCGGCCATCAAGAGCGGTAAGATCGTGGCAGGAGACGTGGTTGTGATCCGCTATGAGGGGCCAAAGGGCGGCCCTGGTATGCGGGAAATGTTAAATCCTACCTCCGCCATCGCGGGGATGGGACTCGGTTCCAGCGTGGCGTTAATTACGGACGGCCGCTTTTCCGGTGCATCCAGAGGCGCATCCATCGGCCATGTATCGCCCGAGGCGGCGGTGGGCGGTCCCATCGCGCTGGTGGAGGAGGGCGATATCATCAGCATCGATATCCCGAACATGAAACTTGACGTGAAAGTTTCCGATGAGGAGCTGGCGGCGAGACGAAAGAACTGGCAGCCGAGAGAGCCGAAGGTGACAAGCGGATATCTGTCCAGATACCGTGAGATGGTGACAAGCGGCAATCGGGGCGCGATTCTGGAAACGTGTGAAGGAAAACACTAAGCGCGAAAGAAAATAAAAATAGCAAATGTGATTTTATAAAACAGGCAGGAGGAGAAAACATGGTATTGACAGGTGCGCAGATTGTAGTGGAATGTCTGAAAGAGCAGGGAACGGACACCGTGTTCGGTTATCCCGGCGGCACGATTTTAAATGTGTACGATGCGTTGTATCAGCACAGCGGGGAAATCAAACATATTTTGACGTCCCATGAGCAGGGGGCAGCCCATGCGGCGGACGGCTACGCCAGAGCCACCGGCAAGGTGGGAGTCTGTCTGGCGACAAGCGGTCCGGGTGCAACCAATCTGGTGACGGGAATCGCAACGGCTTATATGGATTCGGTACCTGTGGTAGCGATTACCTGTAATGTAAATCTTCCCCTTCTCGGAAAGGATTCTTTTCAGGAGGTGGACATCGCAGGAATCACCATGCCTATCACCAAGCATAATTATATAGTAAAGGATGTCAATATTCTGGCGGATACGCTCAGAAAGGCGTTTGCCATCGCAAGAAGCGGCAGACCGGGTCCGGTTCTTGTGGATATCACGAAGGACGTGACGGCAAATTCCTGCGAATATGAGAAGAAGACGCCGGAGCAGATCAGAAAACAGGGACATTACACGGAGGATGAGCTGACAGAGGCAGTGCATCTTCTGGAGAACGCGAAAAAGCCCTTTATCTATGTGGGCGGCGGTGCGGTTATTTCAGGAGCTTATGAGGAAGTGAGAGCTTTCGCCGGACTTGCGGATGCGCCTGTCTGTGATACGCTGATGGGCAAGGGCGTGATAGACGGTCATGACGACAGATACACGGGCATGATTGGTATGCACGGCACGAAGACTTCTAATTTCGGCGTCAGCGAGTGCGATCTGCTGATTGCGCTGGGCGCGCGTTTTTCCGACCGTGTGGTGGGAAATCCGAAGAAGTTCGCGGAACATGCCAAAGTGCTGCACATCGACGTGGACGCGGCGGAGATCAATAAAAATATCAAGACGGATGTCTCCTTAGTGGGAGATTTAAAGGAAGTGCTCACCCGGTTAAACGAAAGGCTTTCCGGGCAGAAACATGAGGAATGGATGGCGCATATTGCGGAGCTGAAAGAGAAATATCCGCTGAATTATGACGAGGAGGCGCTGTCCTGTCCTTACATCATGGAGGAGATCGACCGGATTACAGGCGGCGGCGCCATCATCACCACGGATGTGGGACAGCATCAGATGTGGGCGGCACAGTATTACAAGTATTCCAGCCCCCGCACGCTGCTTACCTCCGGCGGGCTTGGCACCATGGGTTACGGCTTGGGCGCATGTATCGGGGCCAAGATGGGGCAGCCGGATAAAATCTGCATCAATATTGCGGGCGACGGATGTTTCCGGATGAATATGAACGAACTGGCGACGGCCAGCCGCTACAATATACCGATTATTCAGGTGGTGATCAACAACCATGTGCTTGGTATGGTCAGGCAGTGGCAGACGCTGTTTTACGGGAAACGCTATTCCCAGACGATTCTGGATGACGGTGTGGACTTCTGCAAAGTGGCAGAAGGTCTTGGCTGCGAGGCGATCCTTGTGACGAAGAAGGAGGAGGTGGCTCCCGCTGTCGAGAAAGCCATTTCCCTAAAAAAACCGGTGTTATTAAACTGCCTCATACCGGAGGACGACAAGGTATTTCCGATGGTACCCGCGGGTGCACCCATCAGCGAGGCGTTTGACGCGGGAGATCTTAGCGCGAAAGAAGCGTAAATTTTTATGTGAAGGTCAGTTATGAAGAGAATACTAAAGCATATGGCGGTCATTCTGGGTATCGTCACTGTCAGTCTGATGGCGACCTATCTGGGGCTTGCCGTGTACTACCACAACGCGTTTACCTATGGCACATGGATCAACGGGATCTACTGTACCGGCAGGAGCATTCAGGAGGTAAACGACGAGCTGGTGAGGGATTTTACATATGAGGGCGTCACCGTGAAGGATAAGGACGGCAATACTTATGTGATATCCGCAGAGGAAATTTCATATCAGTTTGATTTTAAGCAGGCGCTGGAGATTTACCAGAAACAGCAGAATCCGTGGATGTGGATTGACAGTCTGATGGGCGGACGCAGGGTGGAGCTTGCGCCTGTGGTTTCCTACAGCAGGGAGGCTTTTGAATCCTGTTTTGCCGCCCTTCCGATCAGTCAGGACGACCGGACGGACCGGGAGCGCCTGGTAAAGATTGTCCGCACGCCGCAGGGCTACGGGCTGGTGAATGAACGGACGGATGTGCTCTCTATCGAGCAGGCCAGAGGAGCGGTGCTTTCCGCAATCGAGGCTTCTAAGAGCGAGGTCTCTCTGGTTGACGAGGGATGCTATCATGATCTGGAGCTGACGGCGCAGATGCGCGAAACAATGGATATATGGGAAAAACTGGAACGTTTTCAGGACTGCGGCGTCGTTTACCGGATGGGGGAGGAGGAAATCCCCGTGGATGCCTCCGTTGTCTGCAACTGGATAGCGGTGGATGATAACGGCCGTTTTTTATTTGACGATTCAGGTGATTTTCAGCTAAAGGAACATGCCATAGAAGAGTTCGTGGAAAAACTGGCAGCTGAGTATGATACCGTGGGCGCGAGCAGACAGTTCATGTCCACCAGAGGAGACGTGGTGACGGTGGAGGGCGGCCTTTATGGCAATAAACTGGATCAGGAGGCAGAGACAGCATACCTGACAGAAGCCTTTCATGCGAAAAAGAGAGAGGTGCACGAGCCTGTCTATACACAGGAGGCGTGGAAGAAAGGCAGCGAGGATATCGGTTCTACTTACATAGAAGTGGATATGACTGAGCAGAAGATGTACTATTATGTGGACGGTGTCCTGACGATAGATACGCCGATTGTGACGGGAAACACGTCCCGCAGGATGGGAACGCCCTCCGGAGTGAATTTCGTGTACGCAAAGCAGAAAAACCGTGTTTTACGGGGAAGAGACTATGCCTCCCCTGTGGATTTCTGGATGCCGGTAAAAGGTAATATCGGTATTCACGATGCTTCCTGGCGCGGTACATTTGGCGGTACGATTTATCAGACCAACGGCTCCCACGGGTGCATCAATACGCCCCGGGCGGCGATGGAACAGCTTTTCGATATGGCGGAAGTGGGGACGCCTGTAGTCATGTTCTATTAACAGTTCAGCCAGAGCGTCCGCGCCGGCATTATTTAACAAAGTAATTGACTAAAGTGCCCGAAGGGCGTAAAATGAATTTTAGTTTTTGTAAACGGAGAGAATGAGGACGGGAGGAGAAGACAGTGTCCAGAGTGTATAATTTTTCAGCGGGACCCGCAGTTTTGCCGGAAGAGGTGTTAAAAGAGGCGGCGGAGGAGATGATTGACTACAAGGGGTCAGGGATGTCGGTCATGGAGATGAGCCATCGGTCGAAGGTTTACGACACGATCATCAAGGAGGCGGAGGCGGATCTGCGCACCCTCTTACATATTCCTGATAATTATAAGGTGTTGTTTTTACAGGGCGGCGCAAGCCTTCTGTTTGCGTCTGTGCCGATGAATCTGATGAAGAACCGCAAGGCAGGTTATATTCTGACCGGCCAGTGGGCGAAGAAGGCTTTTGCGGAGGCGAAGATTTACGGGGAAGCTGTGGAGCTGGCGTCCTCTGCGGATGAGACTTTCTCCTATATTCCGGACTGTTCCGATCTTCCCATAACGGATGATATGGATTATGTTTATATATGCGAAAATAATACGATCTATGGAACCAAATATCATACGCTGCCGGATACCAAAGGAAAGATTCTGGTTTCCGACGTGTCTTCCTGCTTTCTCTCGGAGCCTATGGATGTGACGAAGTACGGTCTTGTTTACGCCGGTGTACAGAAGAATGTAGGCCCCGCAGGCACGCAGGTCGTTATCATCAGAGAGGATCTGCTGACGGATGAGGTGCTGCCCGGTACGCCCACCATGATGAAGTTTAAAGTACATGCGGACAATGAGTCTTTGTACAACACGCCTCCCAGTTACGGGATCTATATCTGCGGCAAGGTGTTTAAGTGGCTTTTGAAAAACGGCGGCCTTGAGGCGATGAAGGAGTTAAACGAGAAGAAGGCGAAAATCCTTTATGATTTCCTTGATGAGAGCAGACTCTTTAAGGGGACGGTCAGAAAAGAGGACAGATCTCTTATGAACGTGCCTTTTGTGACAGGAAATGAGGAGACGGACGCCCGATTTATCAAGGAGGCGACAGCAGCCGGGTTCGTAAATCTGAAAGGACACAGAACCGTGGGCGGTATGCGCGCCAGCATCTACAACGCGATGCCTGTGGAGGGCGTGGAGAAGCTGGTTGCCTTTATGAGGGAATTTGAGCAGAAGTGCTTAAAATAATAATGACAGAAAGGATAAGTCCGATGTTTAAATATCATTGCTTAAATCCCATCGCGCAGGTGGGTCTGGAAAAATTCAGTGAGCAGTATGAAAAGACAGAGAAGATAGAGGAGGCGGACGGTATTCTGGTGAGAAGCGCGGCCATGCACGACATGGAGCTGCCGGAAAACCTTCTGGCCATCGCCCGCGCAGGTGCAGGCGTCAACAACATTCCGTTAGATAAATGCGCGGAGAAAGGTATCGTAGTGTTTAATACGCCGGGAGCCAACGCAAACGGCGTGAAGGAGTTAGTGATTGCGGGTATGCTTTTGGCGTCCCGTGACGTGGCCGGCGGTATCGAGTGGGTGAAGGCGAATGTGGCCGACGAGAATATCGCAAAGGATGCGGAGAAGGCGAAGAAGAATTTCGCGGGAACGGAGATTCAGGGGAAGAAACTGGGTATCATCGGCCTTGGCGCGATTGGCGTGAAGGTGGCCAATGTGGCGAAGCACCTTGGCATGGAAGTTTACGGCTACGACCCTTATGTGTCCGTAGATGCGGCGTGGAACTTAAGCCGTGACGTTAAACATGTGCTGCATGTGGAGGAGATTTATGCGGAGTGTGATATCATCACGATTCATGTGCCGCTGATGGATGCGACGAAGGGGATAATTAATCAGGATGCGCTCGGACAGATGAAGGACGGCGTGATCCTCTTAAACTTCGCGAGAGACCTTCTCGTAGATGAAAAGGCAGTTCTGCAGAGCATTCAGGCCGGGAAAGTGAGAAAGTATGTTTCCGATTTCCCGAATCCGACTACGGCGGGACAGGAAGGATGTATCGTGATCCCGCATCTTGGCGCGTCCACAGAGGAGTCCGAGGACAACTGTGCGGTGATGGCTGTCAAGCAGATGAAGGACTATCTGGAGAACGGTAATATTGCCAACAGTGTGAATTATCCGAAGTGCGATATGGGTATTTGTGAGCAGGCAGGCCGTGTGGCGGTTTTCCATAAGAACATTGCCAACATGATTACCAAGTTTACCGCCTGCTTCGGTGACAACAACATCAATATCTCCGACATGATGAACAAGTCGAGGGGAGAGGTGGCTTACACGATGCTGGATATCGAGACGCCCGCCTCCAAAGAGATCATTGAAAAACTCCAGTCCATCGACGGCGTGTTCCGTGTGAGAGTGGTGAAGTGAGTCAGCTTCCGCCAGACAGGATACGAGCGGCATGGAAGAGATACAGAGCGATAATAGCATACAGAGAAATGAAACAGGGGTCTGCCGGTTAAATTCGACGGACCCTTGTTATTTCACAGGAAATTGCGACAGTGCGCGCTCTTTCTAGTTCAGGCGGTTTGCGATAGAAGAAAAATCGGCTGTCTCTCCTTCTTCCAGAGTCGCCTGCAGCTTTTTGTCGGCTTCCACGGCGGATTCGCTGGCCAGATCCATGTAGAGGATGAAAATATCTTCCACGGATTTTCCGGTCTCGTCCGCAATTTCCTGCATAATGGGTTTAAGCGCCTCTAATTGAAATGAAATTCTGGTTTTCTGGGGATCAATGTCCGCAAGCGCTTCTTCCGCGTAGGCGTTGATCCGGTCCAGAATTTTCTGTTCTTCGATGGTCATATTATGCATCTTCCTTTCCGCTTCTTATTTTATAGATTTTACTTTGCGGTGCATATGTCAAAAACTGCCCCTGCGCCGCTTCGCCGCTCATTGGAACAATTCTACCACTATTCCCTTGTGGTGACAAACATTATTTGTTAGAATGAATACATACATCCTGTAAAATACAGGGAAAAGGAGAAAGTTATGGCAGATATCATTCCGTTTCGGGCAGTCAGGCCAGGAGCCGGTCTGGCAGACAAAATAGCCGCGCTGCCCTATGACGTTTACAATAGAAAAGAGGCCAGAGAGGCCGTGGCGGGGGACGATGATACGTTCCTGCGGATAGACAGGCCGGAGACACAGTTTCCGGAAGGATATGACATGTATGCGCCGGAGGTTTATGAGAAGGCGCGGGAAATGCTCGATCACATGATGAAGGACGGGCATTTCATACAGGAGGAGAAGGAAGCGTATTATGTCTACGAGCTGGTGATGGACGGCCGTTCCCAGGTGGGAATCGGCGCCTGCGCCTCCGTGGATGATTACGATGCGCAGGTGATAAAGAAACACGAGAATACGAGAGCGGATAAGGAGGCTGACCGCATCAGGCATGTGGACGTGTGCAGCGCCCAGACAGGCCCCATTTTTCTGGCTTACCGCAGAAGAGAGGAGATCGAGCGGGAGGTCATGCGGGCTATGGAGAGGGAGCCGGTGTATGACTTTACGGCGGCGGACGGCATCACCCACAGGCTCTGGGTGATCGACGGGGCGGAGGCCGTGGAGCGGATCAGGGATGCCTTCCGGCAGGTGGAGTCCATTTACATTGCGGACGGCCACCACAGATGTGCGTCGGCGGTGCGGGTTTCCAAGAAAAGAAGAGCGGCCTTTCCTGATTACACGGGCAAAGAAGAATTTAACTATTTTCTCTCCGTTCTGTTTCCGGACGATCAGCTTATGATTATGGACTATAACAGGGTGGTGAAACCGGGAGCAGACTTTGACGAGAGTACATTTCTGGAGAAGGCAGAAGAGGCGTTTGCGCTGGAAAAAATGGGAAAAGAGCCGTACAGACCGCAGAAAAAGGGCGAGATCGGCATGTATTACCGGGATGAATGGTATCGTCTGCTGATAAATGACAGGTGTTATACAAATGATCCGGTGGAAGATCTGGATGTGGCGGTTTTGCAAAGAGAGCTTTTGGAGCCGGTGTTTGGCATTGCGGATCCGAAGGTGGATGAGCGGATCGACTTCGTGGGCGGCATCAGGGGGCTTGCAGAGCTGGAGCGGCGGGTACATACGGACGCGATGGCGGCTTTTGCCATGTTTCCCACGGATATCCACGAATTGTTCGCCGTGTCGGATGCGGGAAAGCTGATGCCTCCGAAATCCACATGGTTTGAACCAAAGCTCAGAAGCGGGCTTCTGATCCACCGGATCGAAGAACCGGGCAAGGGCGCGGCGGATGACTACAGCGGCGGAAAGAAACAGAGTGTTACAGGTTTTAGCGGTACGGGAGTATAAGGAAAAGCGGAACGTAAATGCATAGGAATCACAGAAAGGCGGAAGGGCGGCAGATGAATAAGAAAACATATAAATTGATGAACTGGGCAAAAATAGAGGAGATTGTCTACTCGGAGTCGGATAATCCGCATGAGATTTTAGGCGCTCATGTGACGGGAAGCTCCGTGCTGGTGCAGACCTTTCAGCCGGGTGCGAAGAGCGTGCGCCTGCAGCTTCTGGACGGGGATAAGAGCTACCGGATGGAGGAGGCCGATGAGGAGGGGTATTTTGCGCTGCTTTTGCCCGGAAAGACGATTCCCGCTTATGAGTATGTGGTGGAAGCGCCAAGCGGCAGTCTGAAAAAGATACGGGACGCCTATCGTTTCGCGCCGCAGATCAGCAGGCAGGACACGGAGAAATTTGATGCGGGCATTCACTACGGTATCTATGAGAAGCTGGGAGCGCATCCGCAGGTTGTGGACGGGATCGCGGGTACAGCCTTTGCAGTCTGGGCGCCGAATGCCATGCGGGTCAGTGTGGTCGGCGATTTTAACGGCTGGGACGGCAGAGTCCACCAGATGCGGCGGCTTTGGGATTCCGGTATTTTTGAGATATTTGTTCCCGATGTGAAAGAAGGAGACTGCTATAAGTTTGAGATTAAGACGAAAAGCGGTCTGGTGTTCATGAAGGCGGATCCATACGGCTTCGGCGCGCAGATGCGGCCGGACAGCGCTTCTGTGGTTCGGGATATTGAGGGCTTTTCGTGGAAGGACGGAAAGTGGATGAAGGAGCGCGCTGCATTACAGGCGGGTGACCGGCCTATGAGCGTGTATGAGCTGTATCTGGGGTCCTTTGAAAAACCTTCTGACGGCAGGGAGTTTTTCACTTACAGGGAGCTTGCACCGAAAATAATCGACTATGTGAAGAAGATGGGATATACCCATATCGAGCTGATGCCGGTGATGGAACATCCGCTGGACGAATCATGGGGCTATCAGGTGATCGGTTATTATGCGCCTACCTCCCGTTACGGTACACCGGAGGACTTTATGTACTTTATGGATGAGATGCACCGGGCGGGAATCGGCGTCATTCTGGACTGGGTGCCCGCGCATTTCCCGAGGGACACTTACGGATTGTCGGGGTTTGACGGCACCTGTCTGTATGAGCATCAGGATCCGAGACAGGGTTTCCATCCGCACTGGGGCACGCTGATTTATAATTACGGCAGACCGCAGGTGAGCAATTATCTGATTGCCAATGCGCTGTACTGGGTGGAAAAATACCACGCCGACGGAATCCGCATAGACGCGGTGGCTTCCATGCTTTATCTGGATTACGGAAAGAACGACGGGGAGTGGGTGGCGAACATCTACGGCGGCCATGAAAATCTGGAGGCGGTGGAGCTGTTAAAGCACTTAAATTCTATTATGAAGAAACGCAATCCCGGCGTGCTGATGATTGCGGAGGAGTCTACGGCGTGGCCGAAGATTACGGGTGCGCTTGACGAGGACGGGCTGGGCTTTGACCTGAAATGGAATATGGGCTTTATGAACGACTATCTGGGCTATATCACGACGGATCCCTTCTTCCGTTCGGGAAGGCACAATGATCTGACTTTCAGCATGATTTATGCTTACAGTGAGAAGTTTATGCTGGTGCTGTCCCACGATGAGGTGGTGCACGGCAAGGGGACGCTTCTTGGCAGAATGCCGGGAGAGCGGGAGAAACAGTTTGCCAATCTGCGGCTGACCTATGCGTATCACATCACCCATCCGGGCAAAAAGCTTTTGTTTATGGGGCAGGATATCGGGGAATATAAGGAGTTTAACGAGAAACGCGCCGTGGAGTGGGGGCTTTTGGAGAATGCGGACCACAAAAAGCTCAACCGGCTTGTGGCAGATTTAAACAAGCTTTATGTTTCTTCTCCTGCGCTCTATGAGAAGGATACTTCATGGGAAGGCTTTGAGTGGATCAACTGCATCACGCCAAACGCCTGTATGCTGTCTTATATCAGAAAGACGGACAACGTTAAGGATATGCTGGTGGTGGTGGCGAATTTCGCCGACGCGAGACAGGAATTCCGGGTGGGCGTGCCCTGTGAAGGAAAGTATCAGGAAATCTTTAATACGGACGATCCGGCTTACGGCGGGAGCGGCATAGTAAATACGGCAGTCTGCGATGCGCTGGAGCTGGAGTGGGACGGCAAGCCTTACGCGATTGATATGGTGAGCGCGCCTTTGAGCATCAGTATTTTCTCTTACACGCCTTATACGAAGGAGGAGAAAGAAAAAATCGAGCGCAGGCGGGCGGAGGAAAGGCGGCTTGCGAAGGAAGCGGAGGAGAGACGTCTGGCCGAAGAGGAGGCCGCGCGCACGGCGCAGGCGGCTGCGGAGGCCAGAGAGCAGGCGAAACGGGCGGCAGCAGAGGCGAAAGAACTGGCGAAGCGGGCAGCCGCGGAAGCGAGAGAAAGCGCCAGGGCGGCCGAGATGCTGGAAAAGGCCGCAGAGGTGGCGGCACAGAAGCTGCAGGAACTGACGAAGAAGCCGAAAACAGCGGCGAAGCGGTCCATAGTGGATGCGGCGGCAGAGGCTGCGTCTGACGGGAAGGCAGTGGCTAAAAGAGGCAGAAAGAAGGCAGCCGACGCAAAAACGGCGGTGAAACCGGCTGCAAAGAGAGCGGCGACGAAGAAATCAACCGCCGGGAATACCGAAGCGGGAGAGACCGACGGACAGTAAGCGGACAAAGGTTCATACAGAGAATAAGCAGCGCGGTACGGAGGCAGTATGGAAGATCAGGTTGTACAGGAGCAGATTAAGGAGATAGAGTATATCGCATCGGATGAGCTGAACGTGGGACTGATCGAGCGTTATTTGCAGGAGCTGCCGGATAAGCTGATCCGTCTGGGAGTCAGGGTGCTTCTGGCGCTGGTTGTGTTTTTTATCGGCGTACAGCTCATTAAACTGGTGCGCAGGATTCTTCGGAAATCTTTTGAGCGCAGGAATGTGGATGTGGGCGTGAGCCGTTTTCTGGATTCCCTTGTCAAAACCGTGCTTTACATGTTACTGCTGTTTATGCTCGCCTCCTCCTTCGGGCTGGATGCAACCAGTGTGGTTGCCCTGGTCGGTTCCGCGGGCGTGGCCATCGGTCTGGCGGTGCAGGGAAGCCTTTCAAACTTTGCCGGCGGTGTGCTGATCCTGCTCTTAAAGCCCTTTAAGGTGGGAGATTATATCAGGGACGCCGCGGGCAACGAGGGGACGGTGGAGGAGGTACAGCTCTTTTATACCAGAATGATTACGCCGGACCGGCATATGGTTGTCGTGCCGAACGGAGATCTGGCAAACGGCAATATTCTGAATATGAGTACGCTGGGCGACCGCAGAATGAATATCAGGGTGGGGATTTCCTACGAGTCGGATATCCGCAGGGCAAAGGAGGTGCTTCTCAAGGTTTTAGACGAGGATTCCGGGGTGTTACAGGAGGAAGAGAAGCGGGTGTTTGTGGATGAACTGGCGGACAGTGCCGTAGTTTTGTGTGTGCGCTGCTACAGCGCCAATGAAAACTTCTGGGAGACCAGATGGCGGCTTATGGAGACGATAAAGTACGCGCTGGATGAGGCGGGAATCGGAATCCCGTTCCCGCAGATAGATGTGCATATGCGGGAAAACTGACAGAAATGCGGCTGTCGGAAATCTGGCGCAGGTGTGAATTGGAACGCTGACAGAATTTGCTGACATATTTCTAAAAAAATATCTTGCAAAATGACGCATTCCATCATATAATAATCATTGTTGCAAGGTTATGCTGGAATAGCGCAGTCGGTAGCGCAACTGATTCGTAATCAGTAGGTCGAGGGTTCGAGTCCCTTTTCCAGCTTACGCGTATAAGCAGAGTCAGGAACAGGCACCAGTCGTTTTATGTTTGTATAAAAACGATTGGTGCCTGTTTTTGGTGAACCGGAGGAACGGAGAATGCGTGCGATGACCTGCCTGAGATCATTTTTGAGGGCTGGTGGTGGTATGAGCCTGTTGTTTTGGACGGACAGTGTGGGATATTGAAATATGATCAGGGATATGGAAGTGAAATGGTCGAATTTATGACAGTGGACACTGACGGCAGTACACACAAGGATGGAGAATTTTACTGGTATGATGAAAATAGAAACGGAAACATGGATGAAAATGATTATTTCAGGGGATATAGTGATTGGAGAGAGATTGAGATGGAGCAGTTTGTCCGTTACAGGGACGAACAGTTTAAAAAGCTTTCCGGGAACGAACTGGAATGGAAGGAGAGACAGTTAGAAAGTTTTGCGACCTGGCAGGAGGCGTATGCCGCCTATATAAAAAGAAGATATTTCCATCCCATGATATCGGAATATGTCGATTATGCATTGATTTATGTGGGATTGACATGGAAAAATGTGTGGAACCGTCCGTCTTATACACAAAAGATGAAATTTTAAATATTTTAGAGAAGAGTGCGGAACAGAGGGTGACCGGCGATGTTAACTGACTGAGTCGGTCGAAAATGTTTCTTTAGATTTACCGAAATAACCACCACAAGAACTTGACATAATATTTTGCCATGATACAATATATAGTGCATGCAACTTGGGGATGACAGAAAGAGCATACATGATACAGGGTATCAGATAGAATATGGGGGAGTTTATTGAATGAAGATTATTAAGAGAAGCGGCGTGGAAGTTAATTTTGATCTGAGGAAGATCATAGCGGCCATTAAAAAGGCAAACAGCAGTGTGCAGGAGGAAGACCGGCTGACGGAGGAGGAGATCGACGAGATTGCTTCCGTGGTGGCTGACCATTGCGAGGAGATGAGAAGGGCTCCCAGTGTGGAGGAAATTCAGGATATGGTGGAGAACCAGCTTATGAAGTACCGCGCTTACACCATTTCCAGAAATTATATCACATACCGTTATAAGAGAGCGCTTGTGCGCAAATCCAATTCCACGGACGAGCAGATCTTAAGCCTTCTGGAGTGCAACAACGAGGAGGTCAAGCAGGAAAATTCCAATAAAAATCCCACCGTCAACAGCGTGCAGCGGGATTATATGGCGGGGGAAGTGAGCAAAGATATCACGAAGCGGTTTTTGCTTTCACCGGATATCGTGGAGGCACATGAGCAGGGCGTGATACATTTTCATGACGCGGATTATTTCGCCCAGCATATGCACAACTGCTGTCTGGTCAATCTGGAGGATATGCTGCAGAACGGTACGGTGATCAGTGAGACGATGATAGACAAGCCCAAGAGCTTTTCCACAGCCTGCAACGTGGCGACACAGAGCATCGCGCAGATCGCAAGCTGTCAGTACGGCGGGCAGAGCATTTCCCTGTCCCATCTGGCTCCTTTTGTGAATGTGAGCCGGGAAAAATTCCGCAAAAAGGTGCGGGCGGAAATGGAGGAGATGGGAATAAACGCCACGGAGGAGCAGATCAGTGCCATCGCGGAGCGCCGTGTGAAGGATGAGATCAGACAGGGCGTACAGATCATCCAGTATCAGGTGATCACGCTGATGACCACTAACGGTCAGGCGCCTTTTATTACGGTTTTCATGTATATCGGCGAAGTGCCGGAGGGGCGTACCAGAGACGATCTTGCGCTGATTATAGAAGAAATGCTAAACCAGCGGATTCAGGGCGTCAAGAATGAAAAGGGCGTTTACATCACACCGGCCTTCCCGAAGCTGATTTATGTGCTGGAGGAGGATAATGTCCGCGAGGGCACCAAATACTGGTATCTGACGAAACTGGCGGCGAAATGCACGGCCAAACGTATGGTGCCGGACTATATTTCGGAAAAGATAATGAAGCAGTTAAAGGACGGCAACTGCTATACCTGTATGGGCTGCCGGTCTTTTCTCACCGTGTATCACGACGAGAATGACCAGCCGAAATTTTACGGCAGATTCAATCAGGGTGTGGTCACCTTAAATCTGGTGGATGTGGCCTGTTCTTCCGGGCGAAGTGCAGCGCGTTTCTGGGAAATTATGGATGAGCGGCTGGAGCTGTGCAGACGTGCGCTGATGGCGCGGCACAACAGGCTTAAGGGAACCCTTTCCGACGTGGCGCCGATTCTGTGGCAGAACGGGGCGCTCGCCAGACTGAAAAAGGGGGAGAAGATAGACAGACTTCTCTACGGCGGCTATTCTACGATATCGCTCGGGTATGCGGGGCTTTGTGAGTGTACCCGCTATATGACGGGGAAGAGTCATACCGATCCGGAGGCGACAGCCTTTGCCCTGAAAGTGATGCAGTATCTGAATCATGCCTGCGAGGAGTGGCGGGAGGAGACGAACATTGATTTCAGCCTTTACGGCACACCTTTGGAGTCTACCACTTATAAGTTTGCGAAATGTCTGCAAAAGCGTTTCGGCATCATCGAGGGTGTGACGGACCGCAATTATATCACAAACAGCTATCATGTGCA
This sequence comes from uncultured Lachnospiraceae bacterium, assembly GCA_949051815.1. Taxonomy (GTDB): domain Bacteria; phylum Bacillota; class Clostridia; order Lachnospirales; family Lachnospiraceae; genus UBA3282. Next base: position 91,044 of record CARQVR010000005.1, on the reverse strand, counting down.
TGTGACGGAGGAAATTAACGCTTTTGATAAGTTAAAGTTTGAGGCCCGGTTTCAGGAACTTTCTCCGGGCGGCGCGATCAGCTATGTGGAAGTGCCGAACATGGAGAATAATCTGGACGCGGTGCTTTCCCTGATGCAGTATATTTATGACAATATCATGTACGCTGAATTAAATACCAAGAGCGATTATTGTCAGGCATGTGACTACCACGGGGAGATCGACATAGTGGAAGATACGGACGGGAAACTCGTCTGGAAGTGTCCGAACTGCGGCAACACCGACCAGAATAAGATGAATGTGGCGAGACGTACCTGCGGTTATATCGGGACGCAGTTCTGGAATCAGGGACGCACGCAGGAGATTAAGGAGAGGGTGCTGCACTTATAACAAGCCGGGCGCCGGTGCGCCCGATTCAGTGAATGCTTTGCGGTTTCGGATGTTTGAGGTGTGACATGTACTATTCTGTGATAAAAAAATGTGACATTGCGGATGGGCCGGGGGTGCGGGTGACGCTCTTTGTGAGCGGCTGTACGCACCACTGTGAGGGCTGTTTTAACCCGGAGACATGGGACTTTCAGTACGGAGAGCCATTTACGGGGGAGACGGAAGCGGAGATCATGGAGGCGCTTTCGCCGGACTATATCGCGGGACTTACGCTGCTTGGCGGGGAACCGCTTGAATACGCAAACTGGACGGCGCTCCTTCCTTTTTTGCGGGAGATGAGAGCGCGTTTTCCGCATAAGAATGTATGGTGCTATACAGGGTATCTCTTTGACAGGGATATTTTGGATGATTTCTGCGAAAAATGGGTGGATATGAAGGCGTTTCTGAGTTGCCTTAATGTGATCGTGGATGGGGAGTTCATACAGGCGCAGAAAAACATCAGCCTGCGCTTCCGGGGATCCGAAAACCAGCGGATTATTGATGTACAGGCGTCTTTGCGGCAGGGGAAGACCGTGTTGTGGGAGGACGGGGAAAGCAGATAAGAAAGTAATATAGAAAACAGGGCGGCAGAGGGGATCCTCTGCCCTTTTTGCCGGATTTGCGATTGGTGAAATAAACAGGATTATGGGAGGGGTACGGCGGTGCAGGAGAGCAGATTGTTTAAAATTGTGTATTATTTACTGGACAAAGGACAGGCTACCGCCCCGGAGCTGGCGGCGCGTTTTGAGGTGTCGGTCAGGACGATCTACAGGGATATTGACGCCCTGAGCAGCGCGGGTATTCCCGTTTATGCGGAGGCAGGCCGAAAGGGGGGCATTCGTCTGCTGGAAGATTTCGTTCTGGATCAGGCCGTGCTGTCCGAGGGAGAAAAGCAGGAGATCCTCGCGGCCTTGCAGAGCGTCAATATTACCCGGAATATCAGTGAAAGCCAGACTTTGCAGAAACTTTCCGCCATGTTTCAGCTTCCCCCGGAGAACTGGCTCGAGGTGGATTTTTCCAGATGGGGCAATCAGGGGTACGACAAGGAAAAGTTCGGACTGTTAAAGACGGCGGTCATTCACCGCAGACATGTCAGAATCTGTTATGCCGGATCCGACGGGACTGTGCGGGAAAGAACCGTGCAGCCGTATAAACTGATTTACCGGTCTAAGGCGTGGTATTTGAGAGCATTCTGCACGAAAAAGCAGGATATGCGTACGTTTAAGCTGAACCGCATTTTGGAGCTGACGCTTCTGGAAGAGCATTTTTTGCGCCGCAGTTTCCCGGAAACGCCGGACGTGGGAGAGACGGATGATCCGATGATTATGCTGCGCTTTCCGAAAGAGATGGCATACCGGGTTTACGACGAATTTGACACGGACCAGATCGAAAGGCAGGAGAACGGGGATCTGATTGCCTGCGCCAGAATGCCGGAGAGCGCGTGGCTGACCGGGTTTCTTTTGTCGTTTGGCACGCAGGTGGAGATTCTGTCGCCTGCGTACCTGAGAGAACGCATAGCGGAACAAGCCAGAAAAATTTACGAGAAAAACAAAACCTGACATAAGATGTCAATATTATGTCGGTATAATGAAAGACATAAAGGCCGCCGTTCAATTTTGCAGACGATATGCGGAGCGGAAAAAACGGGCATTTGGCGAATGATATAATTTAAACGATGATCAGCAGAGTGGACACAGGGAGGAAAATAACATGGCAAGACCGGCGACAAAAGCAGATTTATTGACTGCAGCAACAGAAAACTATAGGAAACTGAATGAGATGATTGAGGGACTGACGGAAGAGGAGCTGGGTACGCCTTTTGATTTTTCGGGCAGCGCGAAGAAAGAGGCGCACTGGAAACGGGATAAAAATCTGCGGGACGTTCTGGTGCATCTCTATGAGTGGCATCAGCTTTTGCTGACATGGGTAAATGCCAACCGGAGGGGCGACAACTGGCCGTTTATTCCGAAACCCTATAATTGGAAGACATACGGTGACATGAATGTGGTGCTCTGGAAAAAGCATCAGGAAACGACACTCGACGAGGCGAAGAGCATGTTTGCGGAGTCTCATGTCGAAGTGATGACGTTAGTGGAGACTTTTTCCAACGAGGAACTGTTTTCTAAAGGCGTTTTTCCGTGGGTGGGCGGAAGCACGCTTGGATCCTGGTTTGTCAGCAACACCTCAAGCCACTATGACTGGGCCATGAAGAAACTGAAGGCGCATAAGAAAAACTGTGCCGGAAAGTGAGGGCGGACGGATGCACTTTGTGAGGGCGAAGGGGATCTTATCCTCCCATAACGGGATGAACCTGTACCGGGGCTGCTCCCACGGGTGCATTTACTGCGATTCCAGAAGCAGATGCTACCATATGGAGCACGCTTTTGAGGATATCGAGGTCAAGGAGAATGCCATAGAACTGTTGGAATATGCCCTGAAACATAAGCGGCATAAGTGCATGATCGGCACGGGCTCCATGACGGATCCCTATATCCCGCTGGAAATGGAACTTGGCTATGTCAGAAGGGCACTGACATTGATTGATGCGTATGGGTTCGGATTTACGGTGATAACAAAGTCGGACCGCATCTTGCGGGATCTGGATCTGCTTCAAAAGATAAACGAAAAGACGAAGTGTGTGGTGCAGATGACTCTGACGACCTGTGATGAGGCGCTGTGCAGGAAAATTGAGCCAAATGTAAGTACGACGGGAGAACGGTTTGCGGCTCTTAAGAAGTTTCGGAACGCGGGCATTCCCACCGTCGTGTGGCTGACGCCGATTCTGCCCTTTATCAACGATACGCAGGAGAACCTTTCCGGTATTCTGGAGATGTGCGCGGAGGCGGGCGTCTGCGGGGTGATTCACTTTGGCACGGGAATGACGCTGCGGGAGGGGAACCGGGAATATTTTTACAAGCAGCTTGACCGTCTGTTTCCCGGATTAAAAGAAAAGTATATACGAACTTACGGGAACCGGTATGAGATCGAAAGCCCGGACGGCGGCCGGTTGACGAAACTGTTTCACCAGAAATGTGCGGAGAGTGGAATGGTTCACGATAATGAGGAAATATTCCGATATCTGCAGACCTTTGAGGAGAAGGGAGCGGGCAGGCAGATGAGTCTCTGGGATATGTAAATTCTTTGCTGACGGGGTGTTTTTTTGAGTAGTAATATAACGGCAGGGGCGCACCCTGGTCGTTTATTTTGGTTTGTGTTGTAGTCCTTTGATCACGGACATCACGGTATCGAGTTGTAATTCGTCTAAATGTTTTATTTCCTCTGAAATCTGACTGATCTTTCCCGGCGCCGGATTTTTTTCGTCAAAAAATTCCTGAGGCGTGATCTGAAAGTATTCACAGATATAGAAAAAAACCTGCATGGAAGGAAAGGCAAGCCTGTTTTCGATGCGGTTAATATAACTTTCATTCTGTCCCAGAGCCAGACTCATTTCTCTGGCAGATACATTTTTCTGATTCCTTAAGGAAGTCAGTCTTTCAAAAAAAATTCCTCAAACATCATACCATCCCTCCTTATCTGTAAAATTATATAGTACAAAGTGTCTCCAAATAGCGCATATAAAATCCTATAAATATTGACATAGGATATACAATATCGTAGAATGTGATTATGCATAATGTGAACGGGAAATATAGGAAGACGATTACAGCAGGATGAGGAAGTAGGGGCAGACAGGGGCATGTTTGACCATAAGGGGCTATGAAAGAAACATTGATTTTATGGATAAAAGAATTGGGTCTGGTTTGCGTCTGTGCGATATTGGGTGTCGCAGCGCTTGCGCTCACTTATTTCATTCCCAGAGATCGAATGAAGGAAAATGTGTGGGCGTCAGCGATTGCGATGCATAAGGAGGGTTTGGGTTCCCATATATGGCAGGATATCGAAGAGACAATGCTTGATACCTATACGGACGGACTGATCATCAACGTGTCTTACACAGAGACGAAAGATGGTGTCAGGGACATTCTTCTTGGCACGCATGTGGAGGTGGACGGAAAAAATCCGATGGAATCCCTCTACGAAGTGGCTGCCCTTTCCAATGACAATTGTACGGTAAAGAACTACGGAAGATACTGGCACGGATATCAGGTGTTGATGCGGCCGCTTTTATGCTTTTTCACCTATTCGGATATCCGGCAGATCAATATGATTTTGCAGCTCGCGCTTGTCTTTGGTTTTGTGGCCGCCCTTGCGGGGACGAGGGAGAAAGTGTTTATCGTTCCCTTCTTTGGGATGTATGTTTTCCTTTCTCCTGTCAGTCTGTGCAGTTCCCTGCAGTATTCTCCGTGTTTTTACATAATGATACTGGCGCTGTATGCTTTATTGAAAGGGAGAGAAAAGCTTACCGATACGGGGAGAAATTATTTGTTTCTTCTGACGGGCGTATGGACTGCCTATTTTGATTTTCTCACATATCCGCTTATCACTTTGGGCGTGCCGCTTATTTTCTGTCTGGCTCTGGATGGGAGCCGTCTGCCGGAAAATCAGAGGAGGGGCTGGAAAAATCTTTTCTTACATACGCTGTCATGGGGAACCGGGTATGTGGGAATGTGGTCTTCAAAGTGGGTGATTGCTTCGATTTTAACCGGGGAAAATATCATATATGATGCCTTTGACGCGATTGCCTGCCGCAGCGGATATTTTACCGAAAAGCATACCTACTATGATACGTTAAAATTGAATCTCGATGTTTGCAATACGAAGGTGATCCTGCCGGCAGTGATCTGTGCGGCGGTTTGTATTGTCATATTCAGGATCGTAAATCATATAGCGATCAATCGAAAACTGTTTCCGGTTGTCAAAACGGTACTGGCTGTGTCTCTGTATCCGTTTTTCTGGTATTTATTTACCAAAGATCATTCCAGCTGCCATTCCTACTTTACATGGAGGGAGCTGGGAATCAGCGTGTTTGGAATTATGACGGCCGGAGTAATCAGAATCAGGGAATTTGCGGAAAAGAATGTCGGATGAAGGAAAGCGGGCAGGCAGATGAGTCTCTGGGATTTATGAGAGGCTGTCACGGAAACCATGTGGAAAACGATCAGGGGCAGGCTGTAATGGCCGGCCCCTTCTTTTGGCTCATATAAGCTAATATCTCTTCTTGTAGTAGTGTTCCGCGCTCTGAATCAGTTTATAAAACACCATGGCAATGATACAGAGAATGATAATGGAAGTAATGACCATATTGAGCTGGAATACCTGCGAGCCGTAGATGATCAGATAGCCGAGGCCCCGTCTCGCGGCCAGAAATTCGCCGATGATAACGCCCACAAGGGAAAGGCCGATGTTGACTTTCATGCTGCTCAGGATCAGAGGTACGGAGCTTGGCAGAATTACCTTGACAAGGGCGTCTCTCCGACTGCCGCCCAACGTGTAGATTAGCTTGCACATTTCCGGGTCGACCTGACAGAAACCGGTGTAGAGGCTGATGATGGAGCCGAAGACCGCTACGGACAGACCCGCTACGATGATCGTATTGGTACCGGTTCCCAGCCAGACAATGAGAAGCGGGGCAAGGGCGGATTTTGGCAGGGCGTTCAGAACGACGAGGTATGGTTCCAGAATTTCGGAGAGGCTGTTCCGATACCAGAGCAGGGTGGCGGCCAGAAGACTTAAGACCGTGACCAGAAAGAAACTTGCGATAGTCTCAAACAGGGTGACGCCGGTATGGGAAAAGAAGGAATGATCCGCAATCATTTGTCCGAGATATTTTAAAATGCCGGAGGGACTGCTGAAAAAGAAACTGTCTATCCAGCCGTTTGCGGCGGCTGTCTCCCACAATCCCAAAAAGAGAAGGAGAATAAACAATCTTGCGAGCGTGATACGGTGGTGGTGTCTGTGGTGGGCACGCAGGAAGTTTTCCTGCTGTGCGGAGACGGGCGGCGGCGCCTTATGCGGTTGTTTTGTCATCGGTTAATACCTCCCATAATTGATTAAAGTATGTCTGATAGGCGGCAGTGCCGCGGACAGCCAGAGGGTCTTCCCGGCCGATTTCATAGCGGATTGTCATTTCGCGTTTTATTCCGGCGGGACGTCTGGAGAGAACGACCACCCGGTCGGCCAGTGTGATGGCTTCGGAGAGATCGTGGGTGATTAGCAGGGCTGTCTTTCCGGTGCTGCGTATAATATTGGCAATGTCGGCGGAGACGGAAAGTCTTGTCTGGAAATCAAGAGCGCTGAAAGGCTCATCCAGAAGGAGGAGATCGGGATGGACGGCCATGGTGCGGATCAGGGCGGCCCGCTGGCGCATGCCGCCGGAAAGCTCGGATGGTTTTTTATCCTTAAATCCGTAAAGGCCGTAATCTTCCAGTAGTTTCAGGATATAGTCCGTATTTTCTTTTGTGAGATTGTGGGTGAGTTCCAGTCCCAGAATGACATTCTGGTAGACCGTGCGCCATTCAAAGAGATGATCCCTTTGCAGCATATAGCCTATTTTTAAGGCGGAGTCCGCACAGTAGTCTTTGGCGGAAAGTCCTCTGTAGAGCACTTCGCCCTCCTCCGGGGCGAGCAGTCTGGCAATGATGGACAAAAGAGTGGATTTGCCGCAGCCGCTCGGGCCTACGACAGCGACGAAGCTTCCCTCGGAAATCTCCAGATTGATGTGCGAAAGCGCGGGGGTTTCTCCCTTTAGATTGTGATAGGAGTAGGAAACATCCCGCAGAGAAAGTATTGGCTGCATAGAAAATGCCTCCTTATGCAGTTAACGGCATCCTGTTTTTTGCAAACCGAAAGCGGATGGGTCGTTTACTACGAATATAACATTATTTTATGACAGGTAAGAAAATATGTGTTTTGATTGAAAACAAATCCAGTTTATGGTATCATCAAATTTAGATTTAATTATAATGGAGGTTTTAGACATGGCGCAATTGTGGGGCGGACGTTTCACGAAGGAGACGGACCAGCTTGTATATAACTTTAACGCGTCGATCTCCTTTGACCAGAAGTTCTTTAAGCAGGATATTGAGGGCAGTATTGTACATACGATCATGCTTGCCAAGCAGGGGATTCTGACAAAAGAGGAGAAGGACGAAATTTTAAAAGGGCTTACCGGAATCAGACAGGACGTGGAGGACGGAAAGCTTGCGGTCACGGAGGAGTACGAGGATATTCACAGCTTCGTGGAGGCCAGTCTGATCGGAAGAATCGGCGATGTGGGGAAAAAGCTGCACACGGGCAGGAGCCGGAACGATCAGGTGGCGCTCGATATGAGGCTGTATACAAGGCTTGAAGTGCTGAATACAGATACCTTATTGAAGGAACTTTTGCAGACGCTTCTGACAATTATGGAAGAGCACACACAGACTTATATGCCGGGATTTACCCATCTGCAAAAGGCGCAGCCGGTGACGCTTGCGCACCATATCGGCGCATATTTTGAAATGTTTAAAAGGGACAGATCAAGACTTAAGGATATTTTTTACCGGATGAATTACTGCCCGCTGGGAGCGGGGGCGCTGGCGGGGACGACATATCCGCTGGACAGAGCTTACACAGCGTCGCTGCTCGGTTTCGAGGGGCCGACGTTAAACAGTATGGATTCGGTTTCCGACAGGGATTATGTGATTGAATTTTTATCGGCGCTCTCCACGATTATGATGCATCTGAGTCGTTTTTGTGAGGAGATTATCATATGGAATTCCAATGAATACCGCTTTGTGGAGATTGACGACGCTTACTCTACGGGAAGCAGCATTATGCCCCAGAAGAAAAATCCGGATATTGCGGAGCTTGTGCGGGGTAAGACAGGGCGGGTCTACGGGGCGCTGATTTCGATTCTGACGACCATGAAGGGCATTCCCCTTGCCTATAATAAGGATATGCAGGAAGACAAGGAGCTGACTTTCGATGCCATCGACACGGTGAAGGGGTGTCTGGCGTTATTTGAAGGCATGATCCGCACCATGAAGTTCAATGAGGACGTGATGGAAAAGAGCGCGGCCATGGGGTTTACCAATGCCACGGACGCGGCGGACTATCTGGTGGGAAAAGGCGTTCCTTTCCGGGATGCCCACAGTGTCATAGGCAGGCTGGTGCTTTACTGCATTGAGAAACAGTGCAGCATTGACGAGCTTTCCATAGAAGAGTTAAAGGAGATCAGTCCGGTATTTGAGGAGGATGTCTATCAGGCGATCAGCCTGAAGACCTGCGTGGAAAAGCGGCTGACCATCGGCGCGCCGGGGCCGGAGGCCATGCGTGAGGTCATACGGGTACACAGGGAGTATCTGACGAAGGACTGGCAGGACGAGGACGATGTGTTTGTCGGGACAATGAATAAGGATAGATAGAAAAATCATACGGGTTAAGGAGGAGTAACTATTATGAGCGAAAAACTGAAAGTAGGAATTTTAGGCGGCACGGGTATGGTAGGGCAGCGCTTCATTGCCCTTTTGGAGAACCATCCCTGGTTTGAGGTGACCACGATTGCGGCGAGTCCCAGGTCTGCGGGCAAGTCTTATGAGGAGGCAGTGGGAGAGAGATGGAAAATGGATACGCCCATGCCAGAGGCGGTAAAGAAGATTGTGGTGAAAAACGTAAATGAGGTAGCGGAAGTGGCGGCGGAGGTGGACTTCGTATTTTCTGCGGTGGATATGACCAAGGATGAGATCAAAAAGATCGAGGAAGAGTACGCAAAAACCGAGACGCCCGTGGTTTCCAATAACAGTGCGCATCGCTGGACGCCGGACGTGCCCATGGTGGTGCCGGAGATCAATCCGGAGCACTTCGATGTGATCGAGTCGCAGAAAAAGAGACTTGGCACGAAGCGCGGTTTTATCGCCGTAAAGCCGAACTGCTCGATTCAGAGCTATGCGCCGGTTCTCACCGCGTGGAAGGAGTTTGAGCCTTACGAGGTGGTGGCGACTACTTATCAGGCAATTTCCGGCGCGGGCAAGACGTTTAAAGACTGGCCGGAGATGGTGGAGAATGTGATTCCCTATATCGGTGGCGAGGAGGAGAAGAGCGAGAAAGAGCCGCTCCGGATCTGGGGTAAGATCGAGAACGGCGAGATCGTTCCGGCTGCAAGTCCGGTGATTACCTGTCAGTGCATCAGGGTGCCTGTGTTAAACGGTCATACGGCTGCCGTGTTTGTGAAGTTTAGAAAGAAACCGACCAGGGAACAGCTTGTGGAGAAACTGGTGCAGTTTAAGGGGCTGCCGCAGGAACTGGAGCTTCCCAGCGCGCCGAAACAGTTTATTCAGGTGATGGAGGAAGACAACCGTCCGCAGGTGAAGCTGGATGTGGATTATGAGAACGGTATGGGAATCAGTGTGGGACGTATCCGCGAGGACAGCGTTTACGACTGGAAATTTGTAGGTCTTTCCCACAATACCGTGCGCGGTGCGGCCGGGGGAGCCGTACTCTGTGCGGAGACATTGAAAGCGAAAGGATATATTACGAAAAAATAGGGGCGTTTTATAAGGGAACCGTAAACACAGATGATTGAAATGAGGGGAGGGCGCCGTCAGGGGAGAATGGCGCGCGTATACAGTGATAAGCACAGAGATCAATGAGAGGGGCAACGGGAAAGAACAGCTTTTGCAGGAAAATGAAAAACTCCGTCAGGACGAGAAAATGCTTCGTCTGTTGTGTGAGACGTCAAGCAGCGCATTTATTTATTATAACTATCAGGAAGACAGGGTTGAGACGTTAGGAAGCTGGGATCATTTTTTTGATTTTTCCTTTTCCGATATGGCGGATTTGTCGAAGCTTTATGACCGGGTGGAGGAACAGTATGATATTCCGCTCAGAGAAGGATTGTTTATTGAGTCCCGTAAGGGGGACAGAGAGAGTTTTGAGATAAAGATGAAAGAAAGCCGCCTGTGCATCGAGGTGGAGGTAAATGTTGTCTATGATTCCGATGGGAACCCTACGGATAAAATCATCCGGTTTAAGGATGTGACCAAGTTGGCGGCCCAGAAGGATGAACTCACTTACATGGCCTATTACGATATTCTGACCGGACTTTATAACCGGAACTATTTTGTAAGGCTTTTGGGAGAGTTTTTACGCCGTGCGGAAAAGGAAACAAAACGTGTGGCGGTGATGTTTATAGATTTCGACGATTTCCGCAGAGTCAATGACGGCATGGGCATCATTGCGGGAGATGAGCTGGTACAGCTTTTTGGTCAGTATCTTACCGGCCTGATGAGCAGCCATGTGGTGATTTCCCATTTCAGTACGGATATCTACTGTATCGCGATTTATGATCCCTGCGGCGCCAAAAGCGTGGACACGATTTACAGGGTTATCAGGGAGCGGCTGAAAAAACCGTTTAAAATGACGGACGGACAGGAGGTCACCATGACGGTGAGCGTGGGCGTGTCCGAATATCCGGAGGCGGCGTCGGGGACGTTAGAGCTGATCAACTGCGCGGAGATCGTTATGTTTAAGGCGAAGAGCCGTGGGAAAGACAAAATCCAGTATTTTGAGGGCGCGATTCTGGAGGAATTCTTACGGACGGTGACTATCCAGAACAAGCTGAAAGAGGTTGTGTTCGAGCAGAACTTTACCATGTATTTCCAGCCCCAGTATTATGCGGGAAACAGGAAGCTGCGCGGCGTGGAAGCGCTGATCCGCTGGAGAGACAAGAAAGGGGATATGATAAGTCCCGCTGTGTTTATTCCGATTGCGGAAAAGAACGGAACCATTGTGCCAATCGGAAACTGGGTGATAGAAAAGAGTGTGCAGACCTATGCGAAGTGGCGCGATAAATATCATTATCCGCTGATTTTATCCTTAAACGTCTCGGCGGTACAGTGTAAGAAGAATGATTTTACGGACTGTCTGCTTCAGATTCTGGAAAAGTACGATGTTTCTCCGGGTGAGATAGAACTTGAAGTGACGGAAACCATTTTGATAGAAGATTTTGATGATATAAGCGGGCGGCTGGGTGAGTTGAAAAATGCCGGGGTCAGAATTTCACTGGACGATTTCGGCACGGGATTTTCTTCTCTGGCCTATTTGAAGGGACTGCCGATTGATACGCTGAAAATTGACAAGACCTTTGTGGATACGCTTCTTACGGATAAAAATACAAAGATTATAACGGAGTCTATTATTTACATGGTGAAACGTCTGGGATATGAGACGATTGCGGAAGGCGTGGAGACCAGAGAGCAGTTTCAATATCTGAGAGAACTGGAATGTGACATGATTCAGGGATATTATATGGGCAGACCGATGCCGGCGCAGGGTATAGAGGATATACTCGAGAAATTGACAGAGAAGGTAGGATAAGGCAGGCAAAAAACGATGTTACTGGGAAGAACAACAGAACTTGGTTATCTGAATAATTATTATGACCGGGACGGCAGTCAGATTCTGATTGTCTATGGGCAGAAGCATATCGGAAAGACCGCGCTTGTAAAGGAATTTATGAAAGACCGGCCGGGTTACTATTATCTTGCCAGCGCCTGCTCGGAGCGGGAACAGGCTTATCAGTGGGGCAGACAGCTTACCCATGACGGCTATGTGGTAGAAAAGTTTCCGGCCTTTCAGGAGATTTTTGAAAAGATAGCCCGTCGTGTCACCGGGAAAAAGGTGCTGGTGATTGATGAATTTCAGAATATTGTGCGTGCCAGCGGCGCCTTTATGAAGGATCTGGTGGCTTTCGTACATAGCCAGTGGAATCGGGACGACGTGATGGTTATACTGGTGAGTTCGTCGATTGGATGGATTGAAAACAGTATGATTACGAGAATCGGGGAGGCGGCTTACGAGCTTTCGGGGCTTCTTAAAATTAAGGAGATGCCCTTTGCGGATCTGGTGGAGCGGTTTCCGAATTTCCGCATTGAAGAGTGCGTGGAGGCCTATGCCATCTTAGGAGGGATTCCCGGTCTGTGGAATCAGTTCGACGACCGGCTTACGATCCAGCAGAACATCTGCCGTAACATTCTCGACTGCAACAGTTTTCTCTTTGAGGAGGGGGAGCGCATTCTCACGGAGCAGCTCAGAGAGCCCGGGGTCTACAATACCATTATGGCTTCCATTGCGGCCGGAAATTATAAATTAAACGATCTGCACCAGCACACAGAGTTTTCCCGTGCGAAGATCAGCGTGTACCTGAAAAACCTGATTGAACTGGAGCTGGTGGAAAAGGTGTTTTCCTATGATACGGCGGGCAAGGAGAACGTGCAGAAGGGAATTTACCGGATCAGTCATCCGTTTGTGGATTTTTATTATACATATATGTATCCCCATCTGAGCGATCTGCAGATGCTTTCGGTGGGAGAATTTTACAACCATTATATTATGCGTGATTTCAGGCGTTATGTGTCCGGTTATTTTAAGCAGGTGTGCAGACAGCATCTGGCAAGGCTTGGCGACCGGCACAGGCTTCCGATCAACTGCGGTACGATTGGCGAGTGGATCGGCAAGGTGGGGACGCTTGATATCATTGCGCAGGATGAGGAAGGGCGCACTCTGATCGGGCTTTGTAACTGGGAGAAGCCCATGACTTACGAGGATTACGAGAATCTGCTGCTCTACGCGAAGAAGGCGAAGATCAGTGCAGATTATATCTATATGTATACGGCGTTCCGGTTTGACGAGAAGCTGAATCTTGAAGCCAAGGTTAAATCAAACCTGAAGCTTGTGCAGATTTCTGATCTGTGATAACCGTTCAGCCAGACCGTAAAGTGACGGCAGGAGATTTATGGGAAAAAGTTTGTTTATTGCGGAGAAGCCCAGCGTGGCGCGGGAATTTGCAAAGGCGTTAAAATATAATATGAAAAACCGCGACGGCTATATGGAGTCCGAGGAGGCGGTTGTGACATGGTGTGTGGGGCATCTCGTAACCATGAGTTATCCGGAAGTCTATGATGAGAAGTATAAGAGGTGGTCTTTAGAGACGATTCCCTTTATTCCGACGGAATTTAAGTATGAGGTGATCGACAGTGTGAAGAAGCAGTTCGGCATAGTGAGCGGGCTTTTGAACAGGGAGGATGTGGAAACGATCTACGTCTGCACAGACTCCGGGCGGGAGGGCGAATATATTTACCGCTTGGTGGAACAGCAGGCGGGTGTTTCCGGAAAAGACAGGAAGCGGGTGTGGATCGATTCCCAGACGGAGGAGGAGATTCTGCGGGGCATCAGAGAGGCCAAAGACCTCTCGGCCTATGATAATCTTTCCCACGCGGCATATCTGCGGGCGAAAGAGGATTATCTCATGGGGATCAATTTTTCCCGTGCCCTCACCCTGAAATACAGTTATTCTATTAAAAATTATTTAAATACAGATAAGGCCGTGGTTTCGGTCGGCCGGGTGATGACCTGTGTGCTCGGCATGGTAGTGAACAGAGAACGCGAAATCCGGGAGTTTGTAAAAATTCCCTTTTACCGCATTCTGATGAAAGCGGATATTGCGGGACATGAGTGCTCTCTGGAGTGGAAGGCCGTGGAGGGCTCGAAGTTTTACCAGTCTCCGAAGATCTATAAGGATAACGGCTTTTTAGAGGAAAAAGACGCGGATGATTTTCTTGCATTCCTGCAGGAGGAGCCGGAGGAGCCGCCGCTGGTGGAAAAGATCGAGCGGAAGAAGGAGACGAAGAATCCGCCGCTTCTCTATAATCTGGCGGAGCTGCAAAACGACTGCTCCAAACTTTTTAAGATCAGTCCGGATGAGACGCTCAGGATCGCCCAGGAGCTTTACGAGAAAAAACTGACCACTTATCCAAGAACGGACGCAAGAGTCTTATCAACGGCGGTGGCGAAGGAGATCGGAAAAAACATAAGGGGGCTGCAAAGTTTTCAGCCGACAGCGGCCTTTGCGGAAAAGATCCTAAAGGAAGAGCGGTTTAAGGGCATTGCAAAAACCAGGTATGTCAATGACAAACAAATCACGGATCACTACGCGATCATACCGACAGGGCAGGGGTTAGCGGCTTTGAACGGTCTGCATCCCACCTCGGCCAGGGTCTATGAGATTATAGTGAGACGGTTTTTGAGTATTTTTTATCCGGCGGCGGTCTATCAGAAGATCACGCTGACGGCAAAATGCAAGGGAGAGACTTTTGTTTCCGGTTTTAAAGTGCAGGCGGAGCAGGGATATCTCGAAGTTTCGCAAAATTCTTTTGCAAGAAAGAAGGCAGAGGAGTATACTGAAAGAGAGAGTGCTGATGAGGAGCAGCAGGAGAGTTCCTTTGATGTGTCGTTTATGGAGGCGCTTGGCGCGTTAAAAAAAGGCGCGCCATTTGACAAAAAGGCGCTGGAAAAGAAGGAGGGGGAGACTTCCCCGCCCAAGCGCTATAATTCGGGAACCATGATTCTGACGATGGAAAACGCCGGCCAGTTTATCGAGGACGAGGAGCTGCGGGCGCAGATCAAGGGGAGCGGGATCGGCACTTCCGCCACCAGAGCGGAAATATTAAAGAAGCTGGTACATATCAAATATCTGGAGTTGAATAAAAAGACGCAGATCATCACCCCAACGCTTCTGGGAGAGATGATATACGAGGTAGTTGCGGGGGCGGTGAAGCCGCTCTTAGATCCGAGACTGACGGCAAGCTGGGAGAAGGGGCTGACGCTTGTGGCGTCCGGGGAGATTACGGAGGAGGAGTACATGGGAAAACTTGACGATTTCGTCACAAGAAGGACGAATATCGTGAAGCAGATGACGAATCAGGGCGCGCTTTTTCACAGGTTCCAATATGCGTCCCAATTTTATAAAAGTGTAAAAAAGGAGAAGAGGTAGAAAATGATCGGATTGCAGGATGCCACGATTGCTGCTCTTTACACATTGGAGGAGACAATCGCGAAGGAAGTGTTCACAGGGCTTACCTATCCCTGGGAGGCGCTTCCGAAGATTAAAGATTTTATCATTTCCCTTGGGGAGACACTTCCGAAGGAGAAGTACGAGAGAAGAGAGGGTAATATATGGGTAGCAAGAAACGCGAAAGTGTTTCCAAGCGCTTATATCGGCGGCCCCGCCATTATAGATGAGGAAGCGGAGATCCGCCACTGTGCGTTTATCAGAGGCAGCGCGATTGTGGGAAAAGGCGCGGTTGTGGGAAATTCCACCGAGCTTAAGAACGTGATCCTCTTTAATAAGGTGCAGGTGCCCCATTACAATTATGTGGGCGACAGTATTCTTGGCTTTAAGGCACATATGGGGGCAGGTTCCATCACTTCAAACGTGAAGAGCGATAAGACGCTGGTGGCGGTGAAGGCCGGAGAGGAAACGTTTGAGACGGGACTGAAAAAATTCGGCGCCATGCTTGGCGATCAGGTGGAAGTGGGGTGCAATTCCGTTTTAAATCCCGGTACGGTGATCGGTCAAAATACCAATATTTATCCGACTTCCATGGTGAGAGGGATGATACCTGCAAACAGCATTTACAAACGACAGGGTGAGATTGCAGAGAAACGGCAGTGAGCGGAGGCGGAAAAGAGGCAGAACAGTAAGAGAAAGTGTGTGTTGGGGATGAGTGTATGGCGATTGATTTAAGTATGGAAAACTTTGGATCTATGATCGACAATATCATAGCGGGAATCTGTTTCTTCGAGTATGAAGACGGGGAATTGACTCCGGTTTTCGTCAACGAAGGATTTTTCCGTATGCTTGGTTATTCCAGAGTACAGGGTATGAAATTCCTCGAGAAGGTGGAACTCAGCATTATTCCGGATGATCTCCCGACTTACAGGCAGGCAATCAGGGATGTGCTGAAAGACGACGGTGTGGTGGACACTGAGTTTCGTACTGTCACGGGCAGCGGTAATCTGCGCTGGCTGCATGTCCGGGGTAACCTTTACGCCAGAGAGGGAAGAAAGTATACGATTGTATCTGTGATTGAGGATGTGACCGAGAGAAAGAGTGTGGAGGAAGAGCTGCAAAGACAGGCGGAGCGTCTGCACATTCTGTCGCAGGCAGAGGGTGAGAAGATTATTGACTATAATGCCAAGACGGACGTTATGACCATCAGGACGAACGACGAGTACGGTATGGCGCAGGATGAGATCCACAGCAGATATATGCAGAGATTTAATGCAACCATGATCTACAAGGAGGATGTCGCCTATTACAAGGCGGTTCTGGAGAGTCTGCTGAAATCACCCAAGCATGACACCATCGAATTCCGGATTAAGCGGTTTGATGAAGATTATACATGGTATCAGGCCAATCTGACTTCCCTTCTGGGCGCGGAGGGCTATGTGACCCGTATCGTGGGTCGTATGATTAACATTGATGACAGGAAGAAGAAAGAAATGGAACTTCTTCTGCGGGCGGAGAAGGACGCGCTGACGGGCATCTACAATCAGGGTGCAACCGAGCAGCTGATTCATAACGCCATTGAGGACGGAAATGAGAACTCGCTGAGTGCGATGATGATTATTGATCTGGATAATTTTAAGGAGGCCAACGATCTTCTGGGGCATGCGAACGGTGACCAGCTTTTGGAAAAGACTGCCGGAATTTTGAAGGAAATGTTTAAGGGCGGCGACGTGATCGGCCGTATCGGTGGCGATGAATTTCTTGTTTATATGAGAAATCTGACTTCCATCTCTGATGCGGATGAGATGGCGGGAAATATTGTAAAGCAGGTAAGATATGACCTCGATTTCGAGGGTCAGCCGATTCGTGTGACCTGCAGCGTGGGTGTAGCCGTATACCCTTATCACGGAAAAAGTTATGAGGAGCTTTTTGAGAAAGCAGACAGAGCGGTGTATACGGTGAAAGCTAACGGCAAGGACGGTTACCGCGTCTATCATGCCGCGAGTACGACGGTGTATCATGCCAATAGAAAAGTCGGCTATGATATGACGAAGACGATAGATTATGACAGGCATATCGAGGACCAGGTGATGCAGATCCTGTTTGAGGAGAAGGTGCTGGAATCGGCTTTGAGATCTTCCTTAGAGCTGATGACGGCCAGGTATCAGTTCCACAGAGGCTATATCTGCGGAAACGAGTCCCTGCCGATTTCCCGTACCATACAGTTTACTTTGAAGAAGTATGCGACAGGAAAAGAGGCGGAGGAGCATTATGAGCTGAAACGGATGGTGAACGAGATTCTTTACTCCTTCTTCCCGGGAGTGGCCATGATTCACGATTATGACCTGACGGCGGAGGAGATGCGCGAGTACTTCCGGGCGGAGGGCATTAAGAGTATGCTTTACTATCCGCTGACCTCGCAGGGAGAGTTTCAGGGGGCTATCGTTTTTGAGAACCACGAAGATGTGCAGATGGAGCTGTCAAAGAACGAGATGGAAGAGGTTCGCTCGCTGTTCCGTCTGATGGAGGCGCACATTCTCCAGATCGGTCTGATGGACAGATTGCAGAATTTTGTGGCGCAGGTCGCTGTCTTTGACAATCTGGACAGCTTCGTCTATGTGGTGAATCCGGATAATCATGAGATCAGCTTTATCAACAAAAAGGTGCTGGTGGATTCGCCGGATGTAAAGATCGGCGATATCTGCTACAAGGCGCTGCAAAACAGAGATACGCCCTGCGAGAACTGTATTCTGCGCAATCTGGATAAGAACGATCCCCACTGCCGCTGCACGGAGGAAATGTTTAACTATTCCCTGAGAAGCTGGACGAGAAGCAGCGCGAGCTGGCTGGAGTGCAGGGAGGAGAACGGACTCGCTCTCATAAACAGCTTTGATATATCGGAGTATTTTATGGGTTAACAGCTCAGCCAGAACGAATCTGTCGGGCAAATCATGCTCGCATGAATTTGACAGACAGATTCGTTCTGAGGGAGCGCCTGATTATGAGCAAAAATAGACGCGGAGTGGCGGAGAGCGCTGAAAGCGCGGTTTTGCGAATGGGCGCGGGCTGAGCTGTGAAATGTAAGAAAATATTGACAAACATCTGGATTTTTTTCCTCCGATATGAGACAATGGGACTGGCGGTTATGACAGGCGATCCGGCCTGTTATCAAATAATTAATACATAATCGAAAGGAGTTATCACATGATCTATTCAAAAGAAGTGGAAGAAATGTGTACTGTGGCACAGGGCGTTCATCATGGCTGTGCTCCGATCCCCGAGGAAGCAAAGTGGGTGCAGGCGAAGGAAGTGAAGGATATTTCCGGTCTGACACACGGCGTAGGCTGGTGTGCTCCTCAGCAGGGCGCTTGTAAGCTGACCCTGAATGTGAAGGAGGGCATCATTCAGGAGGCTCTCGTGGAGACCATCGGATGTTCCGGTATGACGCACTCTGCGGCTATGGCTTCCGAGATTTTGCCGGGTCTTACGGTTATGGAAGCGCTCAACACGGATCTGGTGTGTGACGCTATCAATACGGCTATGAGAGAGCTGTTCTTACAGATCGTGTACGGTCGTACACAGTCTGCATTCTCCGAGGACGGCCTTCCGGTAGGCGCAGGTCTTGAGGATCTGGGCAAAGGCTTAAGAAGCCAGGTAGGCACGATGTACGGCACGCTCAAGAAAGGCCCCCGTTATCTCGAGATGGCTGAGGGTTATGTGACAGGGATCGCTTTGGATGCCAATGATGAGATTATCGGCTATAAGTTCGTAAGTCTTGGCAAGATGACAGACTTCATCAAGAAGGGCGATGACCCGAACACAGCGTATGAGAAGGCTTGCGGTCAGTACGGCCGTGTGGACGACGCTGTTAAGATCATTGATCCCAGATGCGAATAACAGAGGTAAATTCCTTCGGAATTAACCTCGCGAGCGCTGCTTCGCAGGCTCGGAACATAGAGATAATAGGAGGACAAAAATAAGATGGCTTTATTTGAATCATATGAAAGAAGAATTGATAAAATCAATTCCGTATTGAACAGCTATGGCATTTCTTCTATCGAAGAAGCTGAGAAAATTACAAAAGACGCCGGCTTGGATGTATACGAGCAGGTGAAGAAGATCCAGCCTATCTGTTTTGAGAACGCGTGCTGGGCATATACCGTAGGCGCGGCTATCGCAATCAAGAAGGACTGCAAGAAGGCGGCTGACGCTGCGGCAGCAATCGGTGAGGGTCTGCAGGCATTCTGTATTCCCGGTTCCGTGGCTGATACCCGTAAGGTAGGTCTGGGTCATGGTAATCTCGGCAAGATGCTCCTTGAGGAGGAGACAGACTGCTTCGCATTCCTGGCAGGTCACGAGTCTTTCGCGGCGGCAGAGGGCGCAATCGGTATCGCTGAGAAGGCAAACAAGGTTCGTCAGAAACCTCTTCGCGTGATCCTGAACGGTCTCGGAAAAGACGCGGCGAAGATCATTTCCAGAATCAACGGTTTCACCTTTGTGGAGACCGAGTATGATCCTTACACCAATGAGGTGAAGGAAGTGAGCAGAACCCCCTACTCTGAGGGTCTTCGCTCCAAGGTAAACTGCTACGGTGCAAACTCCGTGCCCGAGGGCGTGGCGATCATGTGGAAGGAGAACGTGGATGTGTCCATCACCGGTAACTCCACCAACCCGACCAGATTCCAGCATCCGGTAGCAGGTACATATAAGAAGGAGAGAACTGAAGCAGGCAAGAAGTACTTCTCCGTAGCATCAGGCGGCGGCACAGGCCGTACCCTGCACCCCGATAACATGGCGGCAGGTCCCGCATCCTACGGCTTTACGGATACGCTCGGCCGTATGCATTCCGACGCACAGTTCGCGGGTTCCTCTTCCGTTCCGGCTCACGTGGAAATGATGGGTCTGATCGGTATGGGTAACAACCCGATGGTTGGCGCTACTGTGGCTGTTGCGGTTTCGATCGAGGAAGCGGCGAAGGCAGGGAAGTTCTAAAGTTTAGAATAGGAGAAAGCGTTAAAAGCCCGTAAATTTAATGTTTGCGGTTAGAGGGAAGTAATTTCAGATTAGGCGGTACAGTCCCGATTTCAAGGGCTGTACCGTCTTTTTTTTGTTTCCAGGGAAGGCGGGTCGTAAGCATAGTGTTTGACTGCAAAATATGGTATGCTATGTACAGAGACTTATTTGGAGGAAGCGATATGACAAAGGAAACAAAAATATTACTATTGTGCTTAAATGCTTTTGAGACAATGGAATTTAGTCCCTTTGTGGATGTTTTTGGATGGGCGCATGATGATTTTAATTGTGATATAGGGATTGATATATGTGGATTCAATCGTACGATCGTAAGTACATTTGGAGTGTCCATAACAGCAGATATTCTAATAGATGATGTTGACGCAGACCAATATGATGCGTTGGCGATACCTGGTGGATTTGAAGAATATGGATATTATAAGGAGGCGTACCATGAAAAAACACTAAACTTAATTCGCTCTTTTCATTCACATCATAAGCCCATTGCGTCAGTCTGTGTTGCTGCTTTTCCATTAGCTAAAAGTGGTATTTTAAAAAATAGAAAAGCAACAACATATCATTTGCAAGGTGGATATAAGAGAGAGGAATTGAAAAAATTTGGAGTTGTACTCGGAGAGGAATGGATCGTAGTTGATGATAATATCATAACATCTTCATGTCCGAAAACGGCTCCTGATGTCGCGTTTCGTTTATTAGAAATGCTTACATCGCAAGAAAGAGCTTTTGAAGTCAAGAAAGTCATGGGATATTGACAAATACAATTTTTTAATAGGATGACGCAATGAAAAATGATAAATCAGCCTTTTTTCTGAAACGTCTGGGTACAGGCGTCTGCATAATGTTTCTGGTGATTCTGGCGGTACCCGCATACGCAGCCGGAAAAGGAAAAGGCGGGAAAGCGGATGGGAACAGTCATTTTATACAGGTCGAAAAGACCGAAAATGACAGTTATATCAGCGAAACCTATCGGGTAATCAGTGAGACGGAGCGTGAGCTGGTAAAGACGTTTTGTGAGACGAAAACAGAGGACGGCGTATCGGTGCGTATTACAGGCTTTCGTGACGGTAAGGAAGAGGTGCTGATGGACTGCCGGTATGATACCATTCGGTTTCCCTATTTCTTTGAAAGGTGCTCTGATTATAACAAAAATATATTTTATGAATTTTATACAGATGATCCTGTCTGGGAAAAAACAGTCCGTGAGGAAAACAGCAATAAGACATATACGTTGTCTTATGCCTGGAGAATACAGAATGGCGGTGAAGATTCGGAGAAAGCGGCGGGTTATGAAGGTCATCTCTGGGTGACAGATGAGAATGGAAAAATAGTGAAGCGTCTGGTCTGGCAGAGCGAAGCGCCTTATAAAAAGGTATCATGGAAAAGATCGGGACTCCATATAGAGTATGCAGACGGCAGCGATCGAACCTGTACACAATCGGAACTATTAAAGGATCCTGTGGAAGCAGTTTATGAAAGGTGTATGGAGATTGATTTTTCGGTTAAGGAGCATCCCATGGATACCGAAAAATATGATAAAGCGACGGATCAGGAATACAAAGCCGCCTACTACAGAGCACTCAGCGGGCAGGACAGCCAGATTGTTTTCTTTATGGAGGATGCGGATTATAAGCCACATAAGGAAAACACGGATCATTGGCGGGATGCCGCATACTGGGTTTATACAGATGAGGAGCTTGGCATGGTTCAGGTAGACGAGGCGCGTTACCGGGAAATGACCAGACTTTTTATGGAGGCCGTGGATTATGCAGTACCGGCAAAGGAATTTGATGAAATATTCGGGAATGCTGCCTGATCGGTGACGCAAATTTCCTTGTGTTCCCCTATGTAACCGTGTATAATAAATGCCATAGTATTCATGAATGGATTTTAAGCACAATGGCAATACTTGGTATCAGAGGACGGCAGAGAGTGTGCGCTTTCGCGTACTGCTGCACCGCCCGAAAGAAAGGAGTATTGACCATGATACTGACGGAGAAAGAGACAACCGCGCTGCGGGACTTACAGACGCAGGAAAAGTCCTGTATTACCAAGTATGAGAAGTATGCTGCCCAGGCGAAGGACACGGAACTGCAGAGCCTGTTCCGGACGCTGCAGCAGGATGAGCAGAAGCATTACCAGTCTATCGGGCAGGCGCTTCACGGCAACGTGCCGGACTGTGACTGTAATGATTCGCAGGGTAAAAATTATGCGCCGAAAGGCACATACAAGGACGGCGCGAACGCCGCAGACAAGGAGCATGACTGCTTTCTTGCTACGGATTGTATCGGGACAGAGAAGCTGGTATCGGGAGAGTACAATACCAACGTATTCTCCTGTGATAATTCGGGCTTAAGAAAACTTCTTGCCGACATACAGATTGAGGAGCAGAACCATGCGGAAATGCTTTATAAGTATAAGCAGGTAAATGCGATGTCGTAGGAGTTGACGTCCGGGATTGGTCATGAGTAGGGGGAATTTCTTTTCAGGGTGATTTCTCCTACTCAATGGTTTGGGTGTGAGGAAGGTATGTTTGGTTTTCTGGTGGGTTTGCAGATCCTGACGGTTCTGGGATGCTTTGGCTTTGTAATTCTTATGACGAGACAGCGTGAGAGCGCGCTCTCTAAACTGATGCTCTGCATCGGTTTTCTGGGGGCGGTCCAAAACGCGGGATATTTGCTGGAGCTGCTTTCCAGAGATATCGGGGAAGCGATGGTTGCCGTGCGTGTGGAGTTTATGGGCGGCGCTTTTATCACCACCTTTCTTTTTGTGTTTACGGCGAAGTATTGCGGCTATCATCTCTCCACAAAGCTGGAAGCGGTGATGTTTTGTCTGGACGGGCTGGTGCTTTTATGTATTTGGGGATTCCGTTATACGCCGGTTTATTATGCAAGGGTTTCTTTCACGACGGAAGGTCTTTTTCCGCATCTGATATTGGAAAAAGGGCCTCTTTATTATGTGTTTCTGGCGCAGATGATGTTCCATATGGCAGGCAGCTTTTTTCTCACGATACAGGCCAACAGGAGAGTCGGAAGGGGAAAGAAAAATATTAACCTGATCGCGCTGGGAGTATGCAGTATTTTCCCGATTCTGGGATTTATCTGCAATGAGCTGCACTGGCTCGACGGCTACGATGCGGTGCCGGCCTGTGAGGGGCTTGGCATTCTGGCTTTTGGCATTGTGGTGGTGTTTTATCATATATTTGATATTACCATTACCGCCCATGAGGATATTATCAAATCCATGGATGAGGCGGTGCTGATTGTGGATGCAGACGGTGGATTTCTTGAGGCGAATGACAAGGCGAAAGAGCTGTTTCAGAGCCTTGCCGGATTCAAAAGCGGAGAACAGGTCTGCAAGGAGAATCTGAAAGAGATTTTTGCCGTAAATACATATTTTGAGCATGTAAGCGGCAATCATATCTTTGAAGTACACGCGAATAAAATCTGGAATAATCGTGTGCTTGTGGGGTATTCGATTGTATTTGTGGATATGACCCAGAGCAGGAGACAGCTCGAACAGATGAAGATATTAAAGGCCAACGCGGAAAAAGCAAATCGGGCCAAATCGGAGTTTCTTGCCAGAATGTCTCATGAAATCCGGACGCCGATCAACGCGGTTCTTGGCATGAATGAGATGGTGCTCAGGGAGTCCACTGAGGAGGATGTGAAAAAGTATTCCATGGATATCAAGACGTCGGCGCACGCGCTTTTAGGCGTCATTAATGATATTCTGGATTTCTCTAAAATCGAATCGGGTAAGATGGAGATTGTGCCGGCGGAATATGAATTTAACAGTATGCTGAACGATGTGTACAATATATTCTCCCTGCGTGCGCAGGAGAAGGGACTCCGGTTTGATGTGTCTGTGGATTCGTCGCTTCCCTCGAAACTTTACGGAGACGATCTCCGTACCAGACAGGTGCTCGTCAATTTGCTGACCAATGCGGTCAAATATACCCGGAAAGGGACAGTCAGCTTTGAGGTGACGGGTGAGCGCGACGGCGGGGATGTGATTCTGCGCTATACGGTGCGTGATACGGGTATCGGGATCAGGCAGGAGGATATCCCGAAACTTTTCTCTGCATTTGAGCGTATCGACGAGGAGAAAAACCGGAATATTGAAGGCACGGGTCTTGGCATGAACATTTCTTTGCAGCTTTTAAAGCTGATGAATACTGATCTGCATGTGGAGAGTGTTTACGGGGAGGGCACCAGATTTTTCTTTCAACTGCGGCAGGGCGTAGTGGATGAGGAGCCGATCGGCAATTTTCAGGAGCGGGCGAAAAAGGCGGCCAGGGAGCACAATTATCATGCCAGCTTTATGGCGCCGGAGGGAGAAGTTCTCCTGGTGGACGATAACCGTGTGAACAGGAGAGTTTTCTGCGGACTTTTGAAGCAGACACAGATAAAGATTACGGATGTGGGAAGCGGCAGGGAATGTCTGGACCACATCAGGCAAAAACGGTATGACCTTATTTTTTTAGACCATATGATGCCGGAAATGGACGGTATGGAGACCATGCGGCATATGAAGGAAATGCAGGACAATCTCTGTAAGGAGACGCCGGTGATTATGCTGACGGCTAATGCGATTATGGGAGCCAGGGAGCAGTATCTGGAAGCCGGATTCAACGATTTTCTGGCGAAGCCCATAGACCAGACAAAGCTGGAGCGGCTGGTGATGCACTGGATGCCGCAGGAGAAGATTTATAGTAATACATAATATGAGAAGTATGATCTCTCACATAGGAGAATGCCGCAGATACGGACATTTTCCACACAAAACAGACAGAAAGAAGGAATAACGCCATGAGAGAAAATTTAAAGGTAAAAGTGGAGGCGCCTCAGTATTCCGTGGCGGCAGGCGTGACTTTCGCGCAGGTGGACACATGGTTCGGACATACGCGAAA
Source organism: uncultured Lachnospiraceae bacterium (assembly GCA_949051815.1). Taxonomy (GTDB): domain Bacteria; phylum Bacillota; class Clostridia; order Lachnospirales; family Lachnospiraceae; genus UBA3282. Next base: position 65,949 of record CARQVR010000005.1, on the reverse strand, counting down.
GGATTTGAAAATGGATATTATCTATCCCGAGGACACGGAGAAGAAATATCCCTGTGTGGTATGGATTTGCGGCGGCGCATGGCGGCTGATGGACAGATCCGCACATCTGGCCTATCTGTCGGCGCTTGCCAGAAGCGGCTTCGTGGTGGCAAGCGTGGAGTACCGCACAAGCAACGAGTGCTGTTTTCCCGCGCAGCTCGAGGACGTGAAAGCGGGGATACGCTATCTGAAAGCGCTCAGTGAACGTTACAACATTGACAGGGAACGGTTTGGCGTGATGGGAGAGTCGGCGGGCGGCTATCTGGCTGCCATGGCTGCGCTGGCGGAAGATGAAGTCTATGACGTGGGCGCGTTTAAGGAGTTTTCCAGCAAGGTGCAGGCGGCATGTCCATGGTATCCGCCATCCGATGTGACCGGGTTCAAATATCCCTCTCCGGTGGAAGCGGCAGCTTCGATGGAATCGTTGCTGCTTGGCAAAAATGTAATGCTGAATCAGGAGGACGCGCTTAAGATCTGTCCGGTGAGTTTCGTGACGAAAGATGCGCCGCCCTTTCTGATTATACATGGGGATAACGATCATACGGTTCCCTTTGCGCAGGGAGAGATTCTGCACGACAGGCTGGAAGAGGCGGGAGCCGATGTGAAACTTCTGGTATTGGAGGGAGCGGACCATGCGGATATACCCTTCTTCCAGGAGGAGCTTTGGCAGCGTATCATTGCGTTTTTCAAGGAGAAATTATGAGCTATTATTTAGTGGATTTTGAGAATGTAAAAAAGGACGGTCTGGACGGCATACACAAGCTGGGAAAAGAGGACAAGGTGTGTATTTTTTACAGCAAAAATGCGGACAGCATTACTTTTGACCAGCACAGAAGGCTTATAGAATCCAAGGCGGATATCGAGTTTTGTAAAGTGGATGTGGGCAGCAAGAACGCGCTGGATTTTCAGCTTGCCACGCAGCTTGGGTATCTGATTGCAAATCAGGCGGCGGACACATATTATATTGTCAGCAAGGATAAAGGATTTGAGATTCTGAGCGGCTACTGGAAGAACAGAGGCATTTCGGTGACGCTGATTGCCGATATCACGGGACGCAGCCACGACCACGAGACACAGGAGCTTCGGGAGAAGCTGCAGGCGGTCATTAAGGAGGACGAGGAGGTGACCGTTGAGGAGGTCTTAAAGATTGTCCAGCAGTATAAGACGAAGCAGGGGATTATGAATGCGCTGATGAAAAAATATCCGAGCGCGGACAATAAGAAGTCCAGCAAGATTTATAAGACCATCAAGCCCCTTCTCTCGGATAAAAAGGGAAGCTGAGGAAGGACAGAAGGATAAGTATGGGAAAACAGGAGAAAATAAAGAATATGCGCAAAAGGCAGCGCAGAAATGGGGAAAATATGAAAAACAGGAAAATAACAGCGTTAATGACAGGCATTTTGATTTTGCTTACGGGCGTATTGTGCAGCGCCTGCGGAGGCGGGAAAGCAGGTTCGCAGAAACTGGAAGGGTCCTTACAGGATATCATGGCATCCCTCTATGCGAATGCGGATCTTGTGCAGGATTTCAGGGACACGCTGGACAGCTATGAGACGGTTGAGATTACGGATGATCTGGAGATTTCCATTCTCGGTACGGATCAGATCACCTATACGGAGGGCGTGGTGTCCATGCCAATGATGTCCTCCATGGCTTATCAGTGTGTGCTGCTCCGGGTGGACGAGGCAGACGTGGAGAGCGCGAAGCAGGCATTGAAGGACAATGCAGATCTGGATAAATGGGTGTGCGTCAGCGCGGAAACCATGCTGATCGAGAGCCGTGGCGATGTGATTTTCTTTATTATGTGCGACAAAGACACAGCGGCGGCGATGAGCAATGCGTTCCAGAAGCTGTAAGAAATCGAATGCTTGCGCATTTTACAACAATTTTAAGAGGTGAGGGCTAATATGCTTTCACCTCTTTCCACAATTCATTATAGATATAATCGCCGTCCTCGCCCAGATATACATAGGTTTCCAGATTGTCGTACCGGGACAGGTCGGGAAAGGCGATTTCAGAGTTTTTGATATCTTCATCCCCGATCAGTTCTCTTGCGGCCACGTTCGGCGTGGAATAGGTAATATATTCAAAGTTCATCAGGGCGATATCTTCGCGGCACATAAAATCTATGAATTTCTCCGCATTTTCCTTGTTGGGAGCGTTTTTTAGAATCACCCACGAATCAATCCAGACGTTCGTTCCCTCTTCCGGAATCACATACACCAGATCGGGATTTTCTTTCCGGGTAAAGATCGCCTCGCCGGAATAAATCACACCGATGGCGGCTTCATTGCCGATCATCTTGTCCCGCACCTGATCGACCACATAAGCCTGTACCAGAGGCTTTTGCCTGATCAGCAGATTTTTGGCTGCCTCCAGTTCTTCAGGATCCAGCGTGTTCATGGAGGTTCCGTTCAGCTTTTCAGCCACCATAAAGGCGTCCCGCACAGAATCCTGCATCAGAATATTGTCCGCATATTTTGGATCCCAGAGCTGTTCCCAGCGGGTGATTGGTTCATCCACCATCGTCTGATTATAAAGAATGCCGACGGTTCCCCAGCAGTAGGGGATTGCGTATTTGTTTTCGGGATCAAACCCTCTGGACTGTTCATAGTACTGTGCACCGATATTCTTTTTCGCGTTTGGAATGTGATCGTAATTTATTTCCGTAAGCATCCCGTTTTGGATCATCCGGCTTATCATATAGTCGGAGGGGCAGGCGATATCGTAAGCGACTGCTCCGGATTCTACCTTGGGGTACATGCTTTCGTTGGTCTCAAACTCATCGTAGATAACCTTGATGCCGCTTTCTTCCTCAAACAGGCGTATGGTTTCGGGATCGATATATTCGCCCCAATTGTAGACAATGACCTGTCCGTTTACCCCGTTGTCCGGGGAACAGCCGCAAAGCGCGGCGGACAAAAGCAGGGCCAGTGCGGCAACGGTCTGTCTGATATGATAATTCCGGTGGTTTTTCATAGATGCCTCCATAGACAGGCGGATGTGTGCGGTGATCCGTTTGTGCCTGTCATTTACAAATTGTTCTGCTTTTTCTTATCTGTCGGGGACAGATTAATGAGTACAAGCAGGGTCAGAACCGTCACAAAAATGAGTGTCGAGAGCGCGTACATTTCCGGCTTAATCCCCTTCTTGATCTCGGTATAAATCTTGGTGGAAAGCGTGTCCACGCCGACGCCTTTGGTAAAATGGGTGATAATGAAATCATCCAGAGACATCGTAAACGCCATCAGGAACCCGGAAAGAATGCCCGGAAGCAGATCGGGAAACACCACCCTGAAAAAGGCATACAGCGGTGAGGAGCCAAGATCGAGGGCTGCCTCGTAGGTACTGACGTTTAGCTGTCTCATGCGCGGCATCACGCTCAAAATCACATAGGGAATGTTAAAGGTAATGTGCGACAGCAGAATGGTTCCCATGCCAAACCGGATTCCCAGACTGATGTAAAGCAGCATCAGGGAAATACCGGTTACAATATCCGCATTTAACATAGGGATATTCGTAACTCCCATAAGGACTGATTTCGCCCTGCGTTTCATGCCGGTCATGGCGATACATGCTACCGTTCCGATCACCGTGGCGATCAGGGAGGACGAAAGCGCAATGAGCAGGGTGTTAAACAAAGCCCGCAGAATCTCCTCATTCTGAAAGAGCTCCCTATACCACTGCAGGGTAAAACCGCCCCATTTTGCACGGGTTTTGCTCCGGTTAAAGGAAAGCACCATAAGGATGCCGATGGGAGCGTACAAAAAAAGGATAATCAGTGCTATATAAATTCTCTTTGAAATATTTTTCATAGCAGGGATCCCTCCCCGTCCTTATCGAAAATAGCGGATAAGACCATGTTGACCAGAATAAATATCATCAATACCATGGACAGGCCGCTTCCCAGATGCCAGTTGGAGGTGCGCGTAAATTCCTGTTCGATCACGTCACCGATCAGCAAAAGTTTTCCGCCGCCCAGCAGCGAACTGATCACAAAGGTGGTCAGCGCCGGAATAAACACCATGGTAATGCCGCTGATAATGCCGGGGATGGAGAGGGGCAGTATTATGCGGATAAAGGTATAGATATTGTTCGCCCCCAGATCGTGCGCGGCGTTTATCACGTTGATGTCGATTTTAGACAACGCGTTATACAAAGGCAGCACCATAAAGGGCAGAAAATTATATACCATGCCGAGAATGATAGCCGCGGGCGTGTTGATGATCTTCAATGCAGGCAGATGTAAAAAGGAGAGAACATGGTTGATAACGCCGTTTTTCTCCAGCAGGGTCTGCCATGCCAGCGTGCGCAGCAGGAAATTCATCCACATGGGAAGGATGAAGACCAGAATAATAAAGTTATGCCGTTTTGTCTGCATTCCGGCCAGAATCATAGCTAACGGGTAGGCAAGCAGAAAGCAGACCAGTGTGCTTGCCAAAGAGAGCAGAAGCGAAACGCGCAGCGCTTTTGCGTGTCCGGCGGAGGCAATGGCCGTGATGTTGTCCAGGGTGAAAGCGCCTGTCGTGTCAGTCAGGCCGTAGTAAAGGATCATGCCAAGCGGCACGATGATAAATACCACGGACCAGAGTATGTAAGGCGCAGAAAGCCATTTGTTTTTAGATGTCAATGATTACCGCCTCCTCGTCTACAGATTCCGGTTTGTTCATAATCTGGATATTAAACGGGTCTACCCGGATGCCCACCTCTTTTCCGACCGGAAACAGGGTAGTAGAGTGCACCAGCCATTCAAAGCCGCATGCCTGTACTTCCATTTCATAGTGAACGCCCTTGAAGATTAAGTGGCTTACAACACCCTGAATAATTCCCTCCGAAGGCTCCACCAGAATCACGTCTTCCGGACGGATTACCACGTCCACGGGACGATTGTTTCCGAAACCTGTATCCACGCAGGCAAAGAGGGTGCCAAGGATGCGTACCAGCTTATCCTCGATCATGGTGGCGGGAATGATATTGCTGTCCCCGATAAAATCCGCTACAAACGCGTTTTCCGGCTCATTATAGATGGACTCCGGACTTCCGATCTGCTGGATATAACCCTGATTCATGACCACGATGGTATCGGACATGGTAAGGGCCTCCTCCTGATCGTGGGTAACGTAGACAAAAGTGATGCCAAGCTCGTTTTTCATACGGATCAGTTCGTATTGCATTTCCTGCCGCAGCTTTAAATCAAGCGCGCCTAACGGCTCGTCTAAAAGAAGCACCTTCGGCTCGTTGACGATGGCTCGTGCAATGGCAATCCGCTGCTGCTGTCCGCCGCTTAAGGAGTCCGGCATACGGTTTTCGTAGCCGTCCAGATTGACCAGCTTTAGCGCATAGCGGATTTTATCATCTATGTAACTTTTGGGTTTCTTCTTGATTTTCAGGCCAAAAGCAATGTTTTCCGCGATGGTCATATGGGTGAAGAGGGCGTATTTCTGGAAGACGGTATTTAACTGTCTCTTGTTTGGCGGGATATGCGTGATATCTTTTCCGTCGAATACCACCCGGCCTCTGTCAGGACCGGTAAAACCGCCAAGAATACGAAGCGTCGTGGTCTTGCCGCAGCCGCTTGGACCAAGCAGGGTGACAAACTCGTTTTCGTGGATATTTAAATTCAGCTCGTCCAGAACCATCTGTCCGTCAAAAGATTTCGATATATCAATCAGTTGAATCAGTTCTTTTTTCACGGGAGTGAAACCTCCATCCTTTTTCTTGTGTACTTGTTACGACACGCTGGCAGATTCCGGGTCCGCGAAGCGGATCCCGTAATTGAATGACGTTTAATCCGGTCAGAAGGTAGGCGGTGTGCTGATCCATAAAAAGACAGCGCCGCTCTTGCCGTTTGCCTTGACGTAATGTTCCGAGTCCGGGGTGAAATAAAAGGCGTCCCCCTTTGCTGCCCGGATGCTCCGGTTTCCTACAATGATCGTGATGGAGCCGGAGAGTACATACCCGAATTCTTCGCCCTCATGGGGCAGATCGGGATAAGTGGAGCCGCCCTTTTCCAGCGTGACGCGTATCGGTTCCATCCTGTTTTTCTGGGCGTTGGGGATGATCCATTCTATTTTATTGTGCAGTTCAGGGTCGACTTTTTCAAAGAAATCATCCCTGCCAAAGACGATCTGTTTATCTTCCGCATCATGAAAGAAATCTTTCAGACTGGTGCCAAGGCACTGTAAAATATCCACCAGCGTGGCAATGGAGGGTGAAGTCAGATCATTTTCCAACTGACTGATAAATCCCTTTGACAGCTCACAGCGATCCGCCAGCTCCTCCTGTGTCAGTCCCGTTTTGTTTCGCAGTTCCTTAATTTTATTGCCCAGATCCATCCGGCTGGAAGTATTGTCCATGCTGTCCTCTTTTCCCTGTGGCTGTTATTCAGTAAAAATAAACTAAAAGTTTACCAGAACTAAACATGCATTGAATCTAATTATACTGGATTAGGGAACGATGTCAATGGGTAAATGTAAAAATAAGGGAGGTTTTGTAAAAAAGAGAAGAATCCGAAGAAAAGGATTAACAAGTTTCATAATTTATGGTAAAATTCTGCTAAAGACAAGGGCGTTGGACACCGAAGAAGATATGCCCGGGCATGGAGGGACAGGATGAGTCAGGATAAATATGTGGCGTATGTGTCTACTTATACGACGGCGAAGGAAGATAACTACGGCATCAAAATTTATGATGTGGATATGAAAAACGGCAGGATGACGGAGAAGAATCAGGTGGAGATCACGAACTCTTCTTATATCACCATTTCCCATAATGAAAAATACCTCTATTCCATTACAGATTTCGGGGTGGAAGCGTATAAGATTTTGCCCGGCGGTGATCTGGAAGTGATCAATGAGGGATCGATCAACGGTATGAGAGGCTGTTACCTGTCTACCGACTATGAGGATAAGCTTCTCTTTGTGGGCGGTTACCATGACGGGAAGATTACGGTGCTGCGTTTAAGAGAGGACGGCGGCATCGGGGAGATCACTGACGAGATCTATCACAAAGGGCTTGGCAGCATTGCCGAGCGGAATTTCAGACCCCATGTGAACTGCGTGAAAATGACTAGAGATAATCATTATCTATGTGCGGCCGATCTGGGGCTTGACCATGTGAATGTGTACCGGGTGGATCACGCTAACGGGAAGCTCAAGCCCATCGACATGATCAGGAGCGAGCAGGAATCCGCGCCCCGTCACCTGAAGTTTTCCAAAGACGGAAAAATTCTGTATATTGTGCACGAGTTAAAAAATTACATTGACGTTTACACGTATGAGGAGATAAACGGAAACCCTGAGTTTGAGAAAATACAGACGATTTCCACGCTGAACGATTATCATGCGGGCGGCTCCGCGGCCAGCGCGCTCAACATTTCGGAGGATTTTAAGTACCTGACGAGCTCTAACGCCGGCGATAACAGCGCCATTGTTTACAGGATCGACCAGAAGACGGGTATGCTTACGAAAATTTTCTGCCTGCCGATCAGCGGGGATTATCCGAAGGATGCGACGCTTTTCCCGGATAACAGGCACCTGGTATCTTTAAACCATGAGTCGGACACCATGACATTCTTCAATGTGGACTTAAAGAACGGGCTTCTTGTCATGAACGGCAAAGAAATTAAGGTGGAGCAGCCAAACTGCATTATTTTCCATAAACTGAGACAGTAAGATTCTGCCGTATAAAACGGAATCCTTCTGCATATACATTTACCAGTATAAGCAGGAGGATTTTTTATGGATATATTACAGAATAATACATATGACCTGTATAAAGATATACAGCGCAGAACGGGCGGAGAAATTTACCTGGGCGTGGTGGGGCCGGTCAGGACGGGAAAATCTACTTTTATCAAACGGTTCATGAATCTTCTGGTGCTTCCTTATATGGAGGATGAGCATGAGAAGGAGCGGGCGCAGGACGAGATGCCCCAGAGCGCGGGCGGGAAAACCATTACCACGACGGAGCCGAAGTTTATTCCCAAGGAAGCGGCGCATGTCAGGCTGGGCGCGGATATTGACGTGAAGGTGCGGCTGGTGGACTGTGTGGGCTACATGGTGGAGGGCGCGGCCGGCCACATGGAAAAGGAAGAGGAGCGCATGGTCAAGACGCCATGGTCCATGGAGGAAATTCCTTTTACGAAGGCAGCGGAGATCGGCACGAGAAAGGTGATCCGGGATCATTCCACCATCGGCATCGTAGTGACCTGCGACGGTTCTTTCGGGGAGCTTCCGAGAGAGAGCTTTCTGGAGGCGGAGGAGCGGACGATCAGAGAGTTACAGGCGCTGGGAAAACCCTATATCGTGCTTTTAAACTCCGAAAAGCCTTATGCGGAGGAGACGAGAAATCTGGCTGACGAGATCAGTGGGAAATATCAGGTGACGGTTATGCCCATCAACTGTGAGCAGCTTAAGAAAGAGGATATCAACCATATTATGGAGAATATTCTCTATGAGTTCCCGCTCACCATGATCGAGTTTTACATGCCAAAGTGGGTGGAGATGCTGCCCTTTGACCACAAGATGAAGAAGGATATCATCGCGCAGCTTAAAACGCTGATGAACAGTCTGAATCATATCAGGGATATCACGGTGGAGCGGTTTACCGTGGAGAGCGAGTATATCAGGAAGTGTAAGCTGGACGGCATCAATATGTCCGACGGCAGTGTGCGTATCATTCTGGATGTGGATGACGCCTACTATTATGAAATGTTAAGCGATCTGGTGGGAGAGTCCATAGAAAGCGAGTATCAGCTTCTCGCCACCCTGCGGGAAATGGCGAAGATGAAGCGGGAGTATGTGAAGGTGCTGCACGCGCTGGAGGCAGTGCGCTACAAGGGTTACGGCGTAGTTATGCCCGACCGTGAGGAGATCGTGCTGGAGAAGCCGGAGCTGATCAAACAGGGCAATAAATTCGGTGTCCGGATCAAGGCGGAGAGTCCCAGCATACATATGATCAAGGCAAGCATCGAGACGGAAATATCCCCCATCGTGGGAACGGAGGAACAGGCCAGAGACCTGATCCAGTTTATCTCCGATACAGACACGAGCGAGGAGGGCATCTGGGAGACGAATATCTTCGGCAAGACCGTGGAACAACTAGTCAATGACGGCATCACAGGAAAGATTTCCATGATCAACGAGGAGAGCCAGATCAAATTGCAGGAGACCATGCAGAAAATCGTCAACGACTGCAACGGCGGCATGGTTTGCATCATAATCTAACAACTCAGCCAGAAGCTGATCCGGACGACAAATCGTGCCTGCACGAATTTGACGGACGGATCAGCTTCTGAGGGAGAGTCCGCTAATGAGCAAAAATGAGCTGCGACACAACACTTATGATTGCGAATCTCCTGTTTATGTGATATCTTACTTAAAGAATGAAATCAGATTACTTTTTACAGCAGGGTGGCAGTTATGCAGATCATACAGATTCTTTGGGAGCGGCGGGCGTTTTTTATGACTTGTCTGCTGGAGCATATCCGGATTTCTCTGACGGCGGTGGTGTGCGCGGGCGTGTTGGGGATTCTGCTCGGTGTTTTTATCAGCGGACATAAAAAGCTTGCCGGGGTGGTTCTTGGCATGATCAATGTGATCTATACCATTCCGTCCATTTCCCTTCTGGGATTTCTGATTCCTTTTACGGGGATCGGTAATAAGACGGCCATTATTGCCCTGACTGTTTACGGCCTGCTCCCGATTGTCAGAAATACTTACACCGGCCTCACGAATGTGGATGCGGGTATTCTGGAGGTGGCGGAGGGGCTTGGCTCTGACGGACGGCAGATATTGCTCGGCATCCGGATTCCGCTGGCGCTTCCGGTGATCATCAGCGGGTTTCGCAACATGGTTGTGATGATCATTGCCATGGGAGGCATTGCGTCATTTATCGGTGCGGGCGGACTGGGAGCGGCGATCTACCGTGGCATCACCACTTACAATATGACGCTTACGGCGGCGGGATCGGTGCTGATAGCGCTTTTGGCGCTCTTTAGCGACTGGCTGCTTGCGAGAGTACAGAAGGCTGTGAACAGGAGGTACGGCATTGAATAAGGCGATTGAAATACGGAATGTGTCGGCGTCCTATGGAGAGCATGAGGTGCTGCGCCAGATAACCCTTGCCGTGGAAAAGGGAGAGTTTCTTGTGATAATCGGGCCTTCCGGGTGCGGAAAGACAACGCTTCTCAAGATGATAAACGGACTGGTGCTGCCTGTGGAAGGGGAAGTGCTGGTGGAAGGAGAGCGGCTGTCAGCGTGTGATCTGACAAGCCTGCGCAGAAGGATCGGCTATGCGGTGCAGGGGGCGAAGCTGTTTCCGCACCTGACGGTGGAAGACAATATATGTTATGTTCCGGGTCTTGACAAGAAGCTGTCGAAAGAGGACAGGCGTAAGCTTTCCGGGAAAATGCTGGAGCTGGTGGAGCTTCCGCCGGAGCTGGCAAAGCGTTTCCCGCGGCAGCTTTCCGGCGGACAGAAACAGCGCGTGGGGATTGCGAGAGCCATGGCGGCGGCCCCGGACATTCTGTTGATGGACGAGCCTTTCGGGGCAGTAGATGAGATTACGAGGCGTGCCTTGCAGGAGGAGCTTCTGGCTTTGCAGAAAAAAACGGGAATAACCATTGTGTTTATCACGCATGATATAGAGGAGGCATTTAAGCTGGGGAGCCGCATTCTGATTATGAAGGACGGGGTGATCTGGCAGGAAGGCAAAAAGGAGGAACTTTTACATGCGCCGAGGGACGGGTTTGTGAAACAGCTCATCGGCGGCATGTGAGCAAAGTTACGGAATGGAGGAGAAGATGAAAAGTACGAAAAAGACAGTGGCGGCAATTGCATTGATGTGCATTGCGTGCGGGCTTTGTGCCTGCGGAAAGAAGGAACCGGTCAAAATTGCGTCGAAGCCTATGACGGAACAGTATATTCTGACGGAGATCATGGCACAGTTGATTGAGGACGGGACAGATTACGAGGTGGAGATTACCAAAGGTGTGGGAGGCGGCACGACAAACATTCATCCCGCGCTCGTGAAAGGGGAGTTCGATCTGTACCCGGAGTATACCAGATCGGCATGGTTAAATGTACTGAAAAAGGAAGAGATGGAGAAGGATGACGACAAGCTCTACGAGGAACTGCTGTCGGCCTATGACGCGCTCGGACTGACATGGACGGGTCTGTACGGCTTTTCCAATACTTATGGGCTGGCAGTCAGACAGGATACGGCGAAACAGTACGGTCTTTCCACCTATTCGGATCTGGCGGCGGCTTCCGGGGAACTCACATTCGGCGGCAATCCGGATTATATTGAACTGGAGACGGGGTATCCAAGACTTTGCGGCGCTTACGGTATGCAGTTTAAGAATACGGTACAGATGGAAATAGCTCTGAAATATGAGGCGTTAAAAAACGAAGAGGTGGATGTGATTAACGCTTTCACGACGGATGCGCAGCTTGCGGCCAACAACCTCGTATTGCTCACGGACGATCAGGTGTTTTTTGAAACCTATGACGCGGGAACGATTGTGAGAAAGGATGCACTGGAAAAATACCCGGAACTCCGGGGGATTCTGGAGAAAATGAACGGGCTGATTACCGAGGACGAAATGCAGCAGATGAACTATGAGGTGGAAGCAAACGGCAGGGAGGACAGAGAAGTGGCGAAGGAGTTTCTGGAGAAAAAGGGACTGCTTGTCCGCTAGTGCCAGAAAGAGCAGGATAAAGGCATAAGAGCCGTCCCTGCCTGTCAGATTTGTCTTTCTGATTATGGGAATCGTTATTATGTGTTTTTCTTTCACCCTTTATTTTACGGCGGATATGGGTGTGTCTACATACGATGCCGTGTCGCTGATTCTCCCGGAAAAGAAAAAGTGGAAATTCCAGATATGCCGGATTTCTTCTGATTTGTTCTGCACAGTCGTGGGTTTTGCGTTCGGCGTGACGGTGAGAATCGGCACGGTGGTGAAGGCTTTCTTTATGGGGCCGCTGATCGCCTTCTTTAACAGGACGGTGGCGGAGCCGCTGCGGTATGGAAAGAATGGGAGAGTATGAAAGAGAGAATGAAACATGCGCCGCAGGCGGCGGCCGTTTTGATATCGGGTATGGTTCTTGGCATTCTGTTGCTTTTGGCGGTATATAAGATACCGGTATCCCTGATGGCGGACAATTACCAGACCAGTCTGGAAAGCATCGAAAGCAGGGAAGGGTGGCATCAGTATATCGCCGGATATGCGATGTCTACGCTGGACAATAATACCGAGTTTCTGATGTTAAAGGCGGCGGCTACGCCCATGCCTTCGACAGAGGAAAATTATGTCCAGAAGGTACTGCGGTGCTACACGTATAACGATGAATGGAATCACGGACTGACCTTTGCGCAGGGGGAATACAACGGTCAGAAGTTTACATGCGACAGTTATGAGCGCTATTGGCACGGCTATCTGGTCTTATTGAAACCGCTGCTGACCTTGTTCAGCTATCAGGATCTGGTGTACTTAAATGTTATTTTGCAGCTTTCGCTGATGTCTTTGCTGCTCTGTATGTTTCGGAAGAGGAAACTCGGATATCTGCAAATACCGTTTCTCCTTTTCTGGGCCGCCGGTATGCAGTTAATTGTAATGCTGAGTCTGGATTATTCCGTGTGCTTTTATATTTATATGGTATCTGCGATACTGTTATTGCGGTTTCCGAAATGGCGTGAACGGTACGGCTTATTTTTCATGGGCGTCGGTATGCTGACGGCCTATATGGATCTGCTCACCTGGCCTTTGGTGACACTGACGGTTCCCCTGATTATCCTTTTGCAATATAAGAGCGGTATGGGAAACCGGATAAAAACGATTGCGGCAGGTTCCTGTGCGTGGGGCGTGGGCTATATTGTACAATGGGCGTCTAAGTGGCTTACGGCGGCTCTGTTTTTAGAGGACAATGTGCTTGCGGACGCGGCTCGGAGTCTTTTGTTCCGGAGTGCGCTGGAGGGGGAAAAGGCGCTTACATGGGGACATGTGGTGACGAAAAATCTGTCGGTATTCCGGAATACGCCGTGTGTGCTTCTGGGGGTAGTTATAGCGCTGCTTACGGTTATCTTTGTATACAAAAACAGAGAGAGTATGCAGTGGGGGAAGATGATTTCCTGTCTTTTGATCGCAGTATCTCCGTTTCTCTGGTATCTGGTTACGAGGAATCATGCATACGAGCACTACTGGATGACATGGCGGAATCTGTCGGTCACTGTGCTTGCGTTGTATGGGGGACTGGCGGAGAGTATTTGGCAGGATGTGCCTGCAGATTCATAGACCGGGAACTCTGACATGAGAAATTCATATCAGGGTTCCTTTTTCGCTATATGGTTGAGTGGATATCTGTTTTTCAACAAATACGTTATTGAGAGAGAAACGGCCTGCTGTTATGATGGGAAAAACAGATGTTTTACAGACTTAACAGATTAGGAGGAAATGGGTTTGCGCGACACAATAGGGACGGTTATCATGAAAAAAAGAAAGCAGTTAGGATACACACAGCAAAAGATTGCTGATAGCTTACATGTATCCTTTCAGGCAGTGTCCAAGTGGGAGAACGGTACGGCGTTCCCTGATATCAGCCTTTTGCCGCAGCTTGCGCAGGTTTTAGGAACTACCACGGACTCTCTTCTCGGATATCGGGCTGCGTCCGTGACGGATTATGAGAGACGATATGGGGGCGGGGAATACTATTGGGGGCTGCAGCCCAATGAGATGTGCTATGAAATTATGAAAAGAAAGCCGCCGGTGAAGCCCTGCCGGGTCTTGGAGATCGGCTGCGGGGAGGGGAAGGATGCGGTATTCCTCGCCCAAAACGGGTATCTTGTCACAGCCTTTGACGCGGCGGAGACAGGATTGGAGAAGGCGCGCAGTCTGGCGGAGCATCATGGTGTGCAGGTTGATTTCTTTCAGGCGGATGTGCTGGACTACAGGCCGGACACGTTCTTTGATATTGTGTTTTCCAGCGGGGCGCTCCACTATATCCCTTCGGCGCTTCGTGAAGATGTGATTTCCAGTATGAAGGAGCACACGGTGACAGGAGGCATCCATGCGGTCAATGTTTTTGTGGATAAGCCCTTTATTGACCCGGCGCCGGACCGGGAACCGGTTGAGATCGAAAGGGGAAACTGGCGTTCCGGGGAATTGCAGGGGCTGTACCACGACTGGCTGTTTCATGAAAATGAAGAAATCATTTTTGACTGCGACAGCGGCGGCGTGCCGCACCGGCATTGTATGGACATACTGGTTGCGGAGAAGATGGGATAATAATGGATGTCAAATGGGAGAGAGTGTGATATACTTACCATAAAAAAGAAAGGCGGTAAGTATATGAATCCAGTATATGATAAACTCTTAAAATGTTACGACTGCTATAAATCGAAAATTGACTTCGAGCCGAAGGTGGCGGTTGTTCTCGGCTCCGGCCTTGGAAATTTTGCGAAGGTGGTGGATGTGAAGGCGGAGCTTCCCTATCATGAGATTGAGGGCTTTCCCGTATCCACTGTGCCGGGACATGCCGGGAAATTCATCTTCGGCTATATCAGTGAAGTGCCCGTTGTCCTGATGCAGGGGCGCGTTCATTACTATGAGGGATATCCGATCACGGATGTGGTGCTGCCCACCCGCCTGATGAAAATGATGGGCGCGAAAGTGCTTTTTTTGACGAATGCTTCCGGCGGAATTAATCCGGCATTTCATGCGGGCAGTCTGATGCTGATTCAGGATCATATTTCCCTTTTTGCCCCGAATCCGCTGATCGGGGCGAATATCGAAGAGCTTGGCACCAGATTTCCGGATATGTCCCATGTCTACGATGAGGATTTACAGGCAATCATTAAAGAGACGGCAAAAGAGAATGACATTGAATTGTTTGAGGGCATTTACGCACAGCTCACAGGGCCTTCGTTCGAGTCGCCCGCTGAGATTCAGATGCTTCACAAGCTGGGAGCCAGCGCAGTCGGCATGAGCACCGTTGTGGAGGCGATTGCGGCGAACCATATGGGCATGAAGATCTGCGGTGTGTCCTGTGTCAGCAATCTGGCGGCAGGCATGAACAGCGCGCCCCTGACACATGAGGAAGTGCAGGAAGCGGCTAACGCGGTTGCGCCCAGATTCGAGAAACTTTTGGTGGAGTCTGTCTCGAAATTTAAAGCGTTTATTTAAGGGATATGTGACGGCTATCTGATTCACAGATTGGAAAAGGGAGTGCCATGGCAGGGGATATGGAGCTTACAGGAGAAAAGATACGTGATCTGGCTGCGGCGGCGATAGAGGCGAGAAGGAAATCCTACTCGCCTTATTCCCATTATCAGGTGGGAGCTGCACTGCTTGCCGAGGACGGACAGATTATCACGGGCTGTAATATTGAAAATGCGGCTTACGGGCCGAGCAACTGCGCCGAACGGACGGCCTTTTTTAAGGCGGTCAGCGAGGGCATACGGGAGTTTCTGGCGATAGCCATTGTGGGAAGCCCGGAGGGAGAGACGCTGACGCAGTACGCTTATCCGTGCGGTGTGTGCCGGCAGGTGATGATGGAGTTTTGCGAGCCGGAGCGCTTTCAGATTATTGTGGCGAAGTCGGAGGAGGACTACCGTGTTATGACGCTGGCGGAGCTTCTTCCGGAGGGCTTCGGACCGGAGAACCTTGCGTGATGACACCGGACAGCTTGGGAAAATGTCTGTGGCGGGAGCTGCATGAGAAACAGAATACAGAAAGGGTTAAGCGATGAATTACAGATTTTACAATGCAAAGATTCTGACGATGGAAACCACGGATCTCATCGAGGGTGAGCTCTGGGTTCAGGATGACAAAATCGTTTATGTGGGGGAGGGCGGTGACGCGGCGGCGATCTGCCAGTCCCTTTCCACAGAGCCTGTTTTATGGGATCGGGAGATCGACTGCAGAGGGAACCTTTTGATGCCGGGCTTTAAAAATGCCCACACCCATTCCGCCATGACGTTTCTGCGCTCCTATGCGGATGATCTGCCTTTGCTGGACTGGCTGACGAAACAGGTGTTTCCGATGGAGGACAAACTGGACGGGGAGATGATTTATCATCTCACAAAACTTGCTGTGCTGGAATATCTGAGCAGCGGCATCACGTCCATTTTCGATATGTATCTGGACCCGGAAGCAACGGCGAAGGCCTGTGTGGAAATGGGGATGCGCTGTGTGCAGGTCAGCGGCGCCAGCGGACAGGATGGCTTTGAGCAGTCCCTGAAACAGATGGAGGAGCGGTATCATGCGCTGAATGCGTTAGATCCCCTGCACTCTTACTTTATCGGCTTTCATGCGGAATATACCTGTTCAAGGGCGCTTTTGGAACAGGTGGCGGCCATGGCGCACAAGTATCAGGCGCCGGTGTTCACGCACCTTTCCGAGACGAAAGCGGAAGTGGAGGGCTGTAAGGAACGTTATGGCATGTCCCCGGTAAAACTGTTGGATTCCCTTGGCATGTTTGACTACGGCGGGGGCGGCTACCACTGTGTATGGGTGGACGGGGAGGACATGGATATCTTCGCGAAGCGGGGAATGAGTGTTGTCACGAACCCCGGATCAAACACCAAGCTTGCCAGCGGCATCGCGCCGGTTTCGGCGTTTTTAAAACGGGGGATCAATGTGGCCATCGGCACGGACGGCCCTGCCAGCAACAACTGTCTTGACATGTTCCGGGAAATGTTTCTTGTCACCGGGCTTGCCAAGCTGCGGGAATGCGACGCGGCGGCCGTGGATGCGCTGGAGGTTTTGAAAATGGCCACGGTGAACGGCGCAAAGGCCATGCATCTGTCAGATGCGGATGTACTTGCGGCGGGAAAACAGGCGGATTTGATTATGATTGATCTGCACCGGCCCAATATGCAGCCTCTTAATAACATTCCGAAAAATCTGGTCTACAGCGGCAGCAAGCAGAATGTGAAAATGACCATGATCCGCGGACGGATTTTGTATGAGAACGGGCAGTTTGCGAAAGAGACAGATGAGGAGGAAATCTACAGAAAGGCAAATGAGATTATAGATAATCTCAGGTAAATATGGACGCATTTATTTTTATATGCCTGATTCTGCTTGCCATCGTACTGTTGATGACAAAGGAGTATGTGGACAGCAGGCGGTTTCTGGAACGGAAACTGCAGCAGATTTATAAAGATTACGGCACGCCGCCGGAGAGGACTTACGGGGCGGAGGAGCTTGCCCATATCAGCATGTATTATCAGAAGCACCCAAAGGAAGAGCAAATCGATGATATTACATGGAACGACCTGTATATGGATGCGGTTTATCAGCGGATGAACACCTGTCTTTCGGCGGCGGGCGA
Organism: uncultured Lachnospiraceae bacterium; assembly: GCA_949051815.1. Lineage (GTDB taxonomy): Bacteria > Bacillota > Clostridia > Lachnospirales > Lachnospiraceae > UBA3282. The sequence goes on along the minus strand of CARQVR010000005.1, from coordinate 48,577 downwards.
CGAGTATCTGTATTACAGGCTGAGAACCCCGGCGGATGCGGATGAGCTTGAGAAGATGGAACAGCGGATTATGTATTTCATGGAGCGGGAGGAAGAACGGCACAGGCTCCAGAGAGTCTTTTATCAGCTTGGGCGGACGGGACGGCATTCCATCTATGAATATCTGGACCATCTTGACCTTTTGGGGGAGCGGAAAAGCGGCAGGTATTTTTTCTGGGATTTCCTTGTGCTTGTGAGCATAGGCGGTATGTTTTTTTCCCTGCCGGCAGGGCTTGTCTGCCTGTTCGGTGTGTTGTGTCATAACCTGATTGATTATTTTAAGGAATACCGGCAGATTGAGCCGTACATCACCAGCTTCGCCTATGTGAGAAGACTTTTAAAAGGCGGGGAGGAGCTTGGAAAAGCGCAGATTGGCGGGATTGAGGAAGAGCTTACGGCAGTCAGGGAAGCCTGTAAACGCCTGCGGGGATTTATGAAGAGCTCGTATCTTGTTTCCGGCGCCAGACAGGCGGGCGGCAATCCGCTGGAAGTTCTCTTAGACTATCTGCGGATGCTGCTTTATATGGATCTGATCCGCTTCAACAAGGCGCTGCATGATCTGCAAAAACATATGGGAGAGGCAGACCGGCTGATTACCGTAACGGGAGAGCTGGAGTGCGCGGTGGCTGTCGGGTCTTTCCGGAAAAGTCTGGAACAGGGATTTTGTGTGCCTAAGCTGCGGATGGAGGCGGACAACAGTCGTTTTCTGCGCGCGCAGGGGCTGTATCATCCGTTGCTGCGTGAGGCTGTACAGAACAATTTGTGTGTCAAAAAGGGTGTACTGCTGACCGGCTCCAATGCTTCGGGGAAGTCGACTTTTCTGCGGGCGGTGGCCGTGAATGCGCAGCTTGCGCAGACAGTGCATACCTGTGCGGCCACGGCCTACGAAGCGCCTTTTTACCGCATTTATTCTTCCATGTCCCTGCGGGATGACCTGGCGGGCGGTGACAGCTATTATATGGTAGAGATCAAGTCCATCAAGCGGATTCTGGATCAGGCAGAGCGGGAGGAAGTGCGCCCTGTGCTCTGCTTTGTGGACGAGGTGCTGCGGGGCACCAACACAGTGGAGCGCATTGCGGCTTCCACGCAGATTATGAAAAAACTGGCGTCGGGACGCGCGCTCTGTTTCGCGGCGACCCACGATGTGGAGCTGACGAAACTTTTGGCACAGGAGTATGACAATTACCACTTTGAGGAGCGGATTGAGGAGAATGATATTTATTTCCCCTATAAGTTGATGGAGGGGCCTGCGTCCACCAGAAACGCCATTGCGCTTCTGCGTATGTTAAAGTATGATGAGCGCATCACCGCCGGGGCAGAGGCGATGGCGGAGCGGTTTTTGCGGGACGGAAACTGGAAGTGATATGGGCGGGCAATGAACAGTACGGCGGCCGGTCAGTGGATGGGCACTGCCGTAGTGCAGATATGGAATAGTGGAAAGGAACCGGATATGAAGGTAACCATCTATACGGACGGCGCGGCGCGCGGAAACCCGGAGGGACCGGGCGGATACGGCACGGTGCTGCAGTATATTGACAGCAGGGGCACGCTGCACGAGCGGGAGTATTTTGCAGGGTACAAGAAGACAACGAACAACCGTATGGAGCTGATGGCGGTGATTGTGGGGCTGGAGGCGCTCACAAAACCGTGCGAGGTGCTGCTGATCTCCGACTCCAGATATGTGACGGATGCCTTTAACAAACACTGGATTGAGGGATGGCTGAAAAAGGGGTGGAAAACAGCGGGCAACAAGCCGGTCAAGAATGTAGATTTGTGGGAACGTCTGCTTCGGGCCAAGGAGCCGCACCGTGTCACCTTCCAGTGGGTAAAAGGACATGACGGGCACCCGGAGAACGAGAGGTGCGACAGGCTCGCCACCACGGCGGCGGACGGTACGGAACTGCTTGACGACACCTTCTGATTGGTGGTATCATATCAGTGAGTGTAATTGGAGAAAGCGGTTTCGGACAGATTCATTCGTCGGAAGCGAAGCAATTCGGAAAGAAAAGGATGTGGGAAGATGACAAATCTGATTTTATTTGTAAACTCGTTTTTATCGTATCTGATTCTGTTTGTGCTGATTGTTGCACTGGTGATTGTGGCGTGTGTGATCGGCGTGAAGTGGAGAAAGAGTAAGGACGCGAAGGCGGCTTTGGAGACGCAGGCGGATGCGGCGGACGGGAGTACAACGGCATAGGCTGGATGAGGTATTCAGGCAGAAAGAAAACGGAAGGGTGTTCTCGGATGAACGCCCTTTCTTGTATCATGGGGTCAGGGTTATGGCGAGATCGGCGAAACAGAAGCAGAAATTATTATATCTACTTAAGATATTGACAGAGCAGTCGGACGAGGAGCACTGTCTGAGCGCGCAGGCGCTTATTGACGCGCTTGCGGCTTATGACGTGAAGGCGGAGCGCAAGAGCATCTATGACGATATCGCCCAGTTGACTGACTTCGGATATGATATCGTGCTTGTGAAAGCAAAGACGGGGGGCGGTTATTATCTGGCCGGACGGGATTTTGAGCTGGCGGAGTTAAAACTTCTGGTGGAGACGGTGCAGGCGTCCCGTTTTCTGACGGCTAATAAGTCAAGAGAGCTGATCTCCAAGATTGAGAAGCTGGCCTCGAAAGCGGAGGCCGGACAGTTACAGAGACAGGTCTATGTGGCAAACCGCATTAAGACGGCGAACGAGAGCATTTACTATGTGGTGGACGATATCCACAGAGCGATTCAGGGAAACAGGCAGATTTCTTTTCAATATCTTGAGTGGAATCTGCAAAGGGAGCTTGTGCCGCGCAGGGACGGAAAACCTTATCAGGCAAGTCCGTGGGCGCTCACCTGCAAGGACGAGTACTATTATCTGATCGCCCATGACAGCGAGGAGGACAAGATCAAGCATTTCCGGGTGGACAAGATGGCTAAGATTCAGGTGCTGGACAGGAAGCGGGAGGGGGCAGCGCTTTTTGATCGTTTCGATATTGCGGATTACGCCAACAAGACCTTCGGTATGTTCGGCGGCAGAGAGGAGGCTGTCACCCTGCTGTTTGAAAACAGTCTGATCGGTGTGGTGATGGATCGTTTCGGCAGGGAGGCGGCGATCCGCATCCGGGATGAGGCGCACTTTTCCGTCAGGGTGCAGGTGGCGGTCAGCGGACAGTTTTTCGGGTGGATGACGGGGCTTGGCGCGGGAGCGAAGATTCTGGCGCCGGAATCTGTAGCGGACGCATACAGACAGCATTTGAAAGAAACGCTTGCATCGTATGGGGAAAAACAGGCGGATTGAGCGGTCTTGGGATATGTCACAAAAAGGTATATCCCTTTTTGTTATTTTTTCAAGGGCGTTTTCATTGACATAACATGTTTATTACCGTATACTAATCCTAAACCGCAATATCTTGTGCTGTTATGTTAACTGGCACTATATTTTGTGGGAAATACCGCAAAATTGCGGCGTGATAAAGATACGGAGGGGCGTATGAGTAGTAAATTTGAGTCAGATTATGCAGAAGGGGAGAATTACGGTCTTGAATACCAGCCGGAAAAAGGCGTGAAGGTGATCAAGAAGGACGGAAGCCTTGAGGCATTTAATGTCCAGAAGGTGATCGACGCCGTGGGGAAAAGCGCATACCGCGCCCTCACGAAGTTTACGGAGGAGGAGAAGCGTCATATCTGCGAGACGGTTGTCGAAAAGGTGAATGAGCTGGATGAGGAGAAGATTCCCATTCAGATTATGCACAATATCGTGGAGAGCGCGCTGGAGGACGTGAAGCCGATTGTGGCGAAGAGCTATCGCGATTACCGTAATTATAAACAGGATTTTGTGCGCATGATGGACGACGTATATAAGAAGAGCCAGTCGATCATGTATATCGGCGACAAGGAGAACGCTAATACGGACAGCGCTCTTGTCTCTACAAAGCGCAGTCTGATCTTTAATCAGTTTAACAAGGAACTCTATCAGAAATTCTTTATGACCACAGAGGAAATTCAGGCCTGCCGGGACGGGTATATTTATGTCCATGACATGTCCGCCAGAAGAGATACCATGAACTGCTGTCTCTTCAATGTGGCGGAGGTGCTTTCCGGCGGCTTTGAGATGGGGAATATCTGGTACAACGAGCCAAAGACGCTGGATGTGGCTTTCGATGTCATAGGAGATATCGTTTTGAGCGCGGCGAGCCAGCAGTACGGCGGTTTTACAGTGCCCGAGGTGGACAAGATTTTAGAGCCTTACGCGGAGAAATCTTACAAGAGAAACATTGAGAAATATAAGAAGCTGGGAATCGATACGGAGACGGCGGAGGCGGAGGCGCTTGCGGATGTCAGGAAGGAATTTGAGCAGGGTTTCCAGGGCTGGGAGTATAAGTTTAATACGGTAGCAAGCAGCCGCGGTGATTATCCGTTCATCACGGTGACTGCCGGAATCGGTACAGGGCGTTTTGCGCGTCTTGCGACCATCCAGATGTTAAATGTGCGCAGGAAGGGGCAGGGCAAGAAGGAATGTAAAAAGCCGGTGCTCTTCCCGAAGATTGTATTTTTATATGATGAAAATCTGCACGGTCCGGGCAAGGAGTTGGAGGAAGTGTTCGAGGCGGGCGTAAAATGTTCCGCGAAGACCATGTATCCCGACTGGCTCAGTCTGACTGGGAAAGGCTATATCGCCAGCATGTATAAGCAGTATGGCAAGGTGATTTCCCCTATGGGCTGCCGCGCGTTCCTTTCCCCGTGGTACGAGAGGGGCGGTATGCACCCGGCGGACGAGGAGGATTTCCCCATTTTTGTAGGCAGGTTTAATGTGGGAGCGGTGTCCCTGCATCTGCCGATGATTCTGGCGAAATCCAGACAGGAGGGCAGGGAGTTTTATGAAGTGCTCGACTATTACCTGAATTTGATCCGCCAGCTTCACATCAGGACGTATGCCTATCTCGGCGAGATGCGCGCGTCCACGAATCCGCTTGCCTATTGTGAAGGCGGTTTTCTGGGAGGCCATTTGCAGCTTCACGATAAGATTAAGCCGATATTGAAGTCGGCGACGGCCAGCTTCGGCATCACTGCCTTTAACGAGCTGCAGGAGCTTTATAATGGCAAATCGCTTGTGGAGGACGGCGCTTTTGCGCTGGAGGTGCTGGAACATATCAATAACAAAATTACGGAGTACAAGGAAGCGGACGGGCATCTCTACGCGATATACGGCACGCCGGCGGAGAATCTCTGCGGCTTGCAGGTGAAACAGTTCAGAGCCAAGTACGGCATTGTGGAGGGCGTTTCCGATAAGGAATATGTGTCCAACAGTTTCCACTGTCATGTGACGGAGGACATCACGCCCATACAAAAGCAGGATCTGGAGTATCGTTTTTGGGAAATGGCTAACGGCGGCAAGATCCAGTATGTGAAATATCCGATTGACTATAATATCGAAGCCATCAAGACATTGATCCGCAGGGCGATGGATATGGGCTTTTATGAGGGTGTGAATCTCTCTCTGGCTTACTGTGACGACTGCGGGCATCAGGAGCTTGAAATGGACGTATGTCCCGTGTGCGGAAGCCGTAATCTGACCAAGATTGACCGCATGAACGGGTATCTCGCTTATTCCCGCGTCCACGGGGACACCCGCCTGAGCGAAGCAAAAATGGCGGAGATCGCGGAGAGGAAGAGCATGTGAAAACAGCGAGTCATAAACATAGGATCTCTGCTTGCAGAAGATCCTATGTTCATGACGAGCGTCCATCATGAGCGAAAGCGAAGCTGTAGCGAATGAGGGCTCTGCATGGAATGCAGAGGTTTTCACATGTGAGAAGGTATTGTGTTCATGACGAGCGTCCATCATGAGCGAAAGCGAAGCCGCAGCGAATGAGGGCTCTGCATGGAATGCAGAGGTTTTCACAGGAAAGTGAGAGAGATATTTTATGAGATACCATAACATAACAAAGGACGATATGCTAAACGGAGACGGTCTGCGGGTGGTGCTCTGGGTCGCGGGCTGCACCCACTGCTGCAAGGAATGTCAGAATCCGCTTACATGGGATCCGGACGGCGGCCTTCCTTTTGACGAGGCGGCGAAGAGGGAGATTTTTTCACAGTTAGATAAGCCCTATATCAGCGGCATTACTTTTTCGGGCGGTGATCCGCTTCATTCGGCCAACCGGCTGGAGGTGAGAAGTCTGTCGGAGGAGATCAAAAATAAATACCCGGATAAGACGATCTGGCTTTACACGGGAGAGCGATGGGAAGATATCCTGCATGTTCCGATCATGAAGTATGTGGATGTGCTTGTGGACGGAGAATTTATAAAGGAGCTAAAGGATGTAAGACTCCTCTGGAAGGGGAGCAGCAACCAGAGAGTAATCGACGTGCAAAAGAGTCTGCAAAGGACGGATCCCTCGAATCCGGTGCTCTACTGTGAGAATTATGCATGATGGGAGAGGAGACGGGGATGGCGCACATTAAAATCAAATACTTCTCGGATAAAATAGAGAAACTGGCTTACATAGACGGTAAGTCGGACTGGATTGATCTGCGCGCAGCGGAGGATGTGGTTTTAAAGAAAGGTGAGTTTAAGCTGATTCCTCTGGGCGTGGCGATGGAACTGCCGGAGGGCTACGAGGCGCATGTGGTGCCGAGAAGCTCCACCTTTAAAAACTTCGGCGTGATCCAGACCAATCATCAGGGGGTAATCGACGCGTCCTATTGCGGAGATAACGACCAGTGGTTTATGCCGGTTTATGCGGTCAGGGATACGGAGATTCATATGAATGACCGGATCTGCCAGTTCCGTATTGTGGAGAACCAGCCGAAGATTATTTTTGAAGAGGTGGCACACCTTGCCAACGCGGACAGGGGAGGACACGGAAGCACCGGGACGCGGTAAAGGGGCTGCTTAACAGATAGAAAACACAGAGATTTATGCAAAGGAGAAAAAAGAGATGCCGGTACAGTCAGTGAAAAATGAAGAGAAACTTGTGAATACGATTCTGTTTCTCTATATTCTTGGCGTGGCCATTTCGGGCTGGGGATTTGTAATGATTATGCTAAACGGAGGACTGCGGGAGTGTATCTTTCTCCTGTCAGGCGTGTGTGCCATTCTGACAAGGGTTTTTGAGAAACCGCTGGGGAGCAGAGCCAAATATGTCTATGCCTGTATTCCGCCTGTGATTGGCGCGATTACGGCGGCTGTGGGAGGGCCGAGTGAAAGCGCGGGGTATGTGTGCCTGACGCACTACTATTTTGTGGCCACGCTGCTGCTGGTGCCTTATTATGAGCAGAAGATCCTCAAGGTAAGTACGATAGTGACTATTGTAGTCAATGCGGGAATGATGCTGATTTTTCCTGCGGGATTCCTGAAACTGCATCTTCCCATCGGCTGGATTTTTACGGGGATCGTCTATGTGATTCTTTTTGCGGCGTGCTGCTTTATCGTGCACCGGACGACCACTCTTTTCGGGATGGTGGAGGATAAGGAAAAAGAGGTGGAGAATGTGCTGGATTCCGTGCAGACACTTTCCGGCAGACTCCATGACGCGGGGACGGCTCTTTCACAGATTTCCGAAAACGAGAGTGCGGCGGCGCAGGAGCTGGCGGCCACAAGCGAGGAACTGGTGGGCAACAGCAATACGCTGGGCATGAAGACGGATGAGAGCATGAATAACCTCGGTGAGCTGAAAGAGTGGGAGAGCGTTGTTGCCGAGAACGTGGAAAAGGTAGAAAAGACTTCCAGGGATCTTTTGGATAAATCGCAGGAAAATGAAAATCTGCTGAATGATCTGCACAAGATTAACGGCGAGGTGTCGGAGTCCATGCAGCTTACCACCGAGGTGGCGCAGAAGCTGTCCGACGCGGTGCAGGAAATAGGCGTGACATTAAAGTTAATCAGCGATATTTCTTCCTCCACGAACCTTCTGGCATTGAATGCGTCCATTGAGGCGGCGAGAGCGGGAGAAGCCGGAAAGGGCTTCGCTGTGGTTGCCACGGAGGTGGGCACGCTTGCGCACAGCACACAGGAGTCTCTGCGGGTGGTGCAGTCCGTGATCGAGCGGGTACAGAATAACGTGAAAGAAATCACGGCGCAGGTGGAAGAAAACTCATCCAAGCTGGGAGAACAGAATGCGTACTTTGCAAATGTGTTTCAGAGTATGCAGGGCATGACGGCGCTTCTCAATGAGTCGGTCAGCGCGATTCAGGCTTTGGGAGATACTTACGCAAAGCAGGCGGAGGTTATAGAGAGAACGGTATCCATCAATCAGGATATTGCGGAGAGCATCCGAAAAGAGAATGAGCAGTTCCATTCCATTAACAGCATGGCGGAGGGCAATGCCGGTGACACGGCTGAGGTGACAAAGCAGGCCGGTGTGATCAGCGATATGGTGGATGAGATGAACCGGATTTTAAACAGAGAAATATAAACCGGTCATTGATATCCGGCGTGCATAAGAAAACTCCTTCCAAGACATACTATGGGAAACAATGGTAAGTCATGGAAGGAGTTTTTGCGTTGGAAAATAAAGAAAAAATGACAACCTCCCTGCAGGAAAGCATGGCGTACATGAAAGCGCATATGGCGCCGGATACAAGCTTCGACGTGGTCTACCGCGTGATTGATGTGGGCGGCAGACAGGCATGTATCTATTTTATCGACGGCTTTTGTAAAGATGAGCTGATGATGAAGATTTTACAGTACTTCATCGGTCTGACGCCGGACAAGATGCCGGAGAATGCCTATGAGATGGCGAAGAAAGCCACGCCCTATGTGGAGGTGGATCTCAAGGACAAGTGGGATGAGATCATATACAATGTACTGTCGGGTGTGTTCGCGCTCTTTATCGACGGTTATGACAGATGTGTGCTGATTGATTCCAGAACCTATCCCGCAAGGAGCGTTTCGGAGCCTGACAAGGATAAGACGCTGCGCGGCAGCAAGGACGGTTTCGTGGAGACGGTGGTCTTTAACACGGCCCTGATCAGGAGGCGCATCCGGAGCACCGAGCTTCGCATGGAAATGATGAACGCGGGAAAAAGCTCCCAGACCGATATCGTGCTCTGCTATATGGATAACCGTGTGGATCACGCGTTTTTGGAAAAGGTAAAAAAGCGGATTCAGAATATCAAAGTGGATGCGCTGACCATGAATCAGGAGAGTCTGGCGGAGTGTCTCTACCAGAGAAAATGGTTTAACCCTTTTCCCAAGTTTAAGTTTACTGAGAGACCGGATGTGGCGGCGGCGCAGGTGCTCGAAGGAGACATTGTAATTCTGGTGGACAATTCGCCCTCGGCCATGATTGTGCCGACCTCCATTTTTGATATCGTGGAGGAGGCGGATGATTATTATTTCCCGCCCATTACGGGGACCTATCTGCGGCTGACGCGGTTTATCATTTCAATCCTGACCTATATTATGACGCCCACGTTTCTTCTGCTGATGGAAAATCCACAGTGGGTTCCCGACAGCTTTCAGTTTATCATGCTGCAGGAGGAATCAAACATTCCGCTGATTGCGCAGTTTCTGATACTGGAACTGGCCATTGACGGATTGAAGCTGGCGGCAGTCAATACGCCTAATATGCTGAGTACCCCTTTGAGTGTAATGGCGGCGCTGGTGCTTGGCGAGTTTTCCGTTAACAGCGGCTGGTTCAATTCGGAGGTAATGCTTTACATGGCGTTCGTCGCCATCGCCAATTACACGCAGCAGAATTACGAGCTTGGCTATGCCCTGAAATTTATGCGGATTATCAATCTCATTTTGACAGCCATTTTTGGCATTTATGGCTATGTGGGAGCGGTTGCATTTTTTGTGCTGTCCATTGTCTTTAACAAGACGCTGTCGGATAAGAGTTATATTTATCCCCTCCTGCCCTTTAATTTCAGGCAGTTGACGAAGCGGCTTCTGCGGCTCCGCCTTCCGGAGGCGAAACAATAAAATGCAAGATTAAAAAAGTGATTTTTATTAAGTTAAAGATGATTAATAATTAGCCAAAAAGAAGAACTGAAATTTGTGCGTATTTCATAAAAAGAGAAAAGAAAATTTGTTCTACTTGTTATTTTTTGGCTGCGATAGTAAAATGAAAGGCAATAATACAGAGAATGTGTCTGTCGCAGCCGGAAAATTTATTAGTTAAATGCAAATTAATTTAGCTTTTGCATGTTGTGATGCCGGCGTGCGGCAGATACGACTCGGATGGCGGAGGAGAACAGGAACATGGGATATGAAATACGTGCCGAAGAGGGATGGGTAAACAGGGGAAATCTGTATCGGATGAAGGAGCTGATGAGAAGGGCCGAAAAGGGAGACCGTATGACGCTGGCGTTTTTGGGCGGCTCTATCACACAGGGGGCTGTTTCCTCGCAGTATACAAACTGCTATGCCTATCTGGTTTATGACTGGTTTGTGAGGCGGTTTCCCAAAACGGCGTTTACTTATGTGAATGCGGGAGTGGGCGGTACGACGTCGCAGTTTGGTGTGGCCAGAGTGGAAGAAGATGTGCTGGCGTTCAAACCGGATTTCGTCATCATCGAATTTTCGGTCAATGATGAGAATACGGATTTTTACAGGGAAACCTACGAAGGGCTTGTGCGGAATGTGTACGGAAACGTGTTTGAACCGGCGGTCTTGTTGGTACATAATATGTTTTACGATACGGGTGCGAGCGCGGAGGAGAAGCACAGGGAGATCGGGACCCATTATCATCTGCCAGGCGTCAGCATGAAGCCGTCCATCTATGCGCAGACAGAGGCAGGGGTGATTGACAGACGGGAGCTTACGCCGGACAACCTGCATCCCAATTCGGAGGGGCACGCCCTGCTGGCGGAGGTTATTACGGACTGTCTGGACAGGATCTATATGCAAAGACACGAGGCGGAGGAACCCTTTTCCATGCCGGAGCCTTTGACAGAAAACGCGTATCAGGCGGCAAGGCGGTTCCGGAACGATAACAGTGTCCCTGTCTGCGAGGGCTTTACGGCGGACGGTGCGCCAAAGAAGTATGTGACCGATATATTCCGCCGCGGCTGGACGGCCTCGGAGCAGGGGGCGAAAATATGCTTTGAGGTGGAAGGAACGGAGATCGCCGTGCAGTACCGCAAGTCGGTAAAACATCCCGCGCCGGTGGCAGTCGCAGTGGTGGACGGCGATGAGGAAAGGGCGGTCACGCTTGACGCCAATTTTGAGGAAACGTGGGGAGACAGTCTCCATATTGATACACTGGCGCATCATACGGCGTCCGGGGTGCATAAAGTGGAAATCAGGCTCACGCAGACCCATGAAAACGATGCGGTGCCATTTTATCTGGTGTCGGTCATCACAGCATAAAATATGGGAAGCATTGGCTTCGCCTGAGAGAATGACCGGGAAGCGGTATTCCCAGCAAGAAAAAGTGGAGGTATACATATGTTTCGAGAGGATTTTGTGTGGGGCGTTGCAAGCAGCGCTTATCAGGTGGAAGGAAGGGACGAAGCGGACGGCGCCGGGAAAATGATCTGGGATACGTTCACGGAGGAGGGCGGCATTGAGGATCATCAGGACGCCCGCGTGTCATGCGATCATATGCACCGCTATCCGGAGGATTATAAGCTGATGCGGCTTCTTGGTGTGAAGGCTTATCGTTTTTCTATAAGCTGGGCCAGAATTATGCCGGAGGGAACAGGGCGTGTCAACGAAAAGGGCATCGCGCTTTACCGGGATATGATTATGGAGATGAAAAAGAACGGTATCACACCGTATCTGACCATGTATCACTGGGAACTGCCGCAGGCGTTACAGGATAAAGGCGGCTGGCTTAACGAAGAAATCATTGACTGGTTTGGCGGGTATGCGAAGGTGGTGGCGGAGAATTTTTCCGATCTTTGCGAATATTTTATCACACTCAACGAGCCACAGTGTTTTGTCGGTCTCGGGCATCTGCATGGAATCCATGCGCCCGGGAAAAAACTTCCCTTAAAAGACACCTTTCAGATTGCGCATAACGCGCTGCGCGCCCACGGTCAGGCGGTCATCAATCTGCGCAAATACGCGAAAAGGCCCGTGCAGATCGGCTATGCGCCCACCTGCGGGATGGCTTATCCAGCGAGCGATGCGCCGGCGGATATCGAGGCGGCCAGAAGTGTGCTCTTTTCCTTCTATAATCCGATAGAAAACTGGACATGGAATGTGGCGTGGTTTTCCGATCCCGTGTTTTTGGGAAAATACCCGGAGGAAGGGCTTGCCAGATTCAGGGAGTATCTGCCTGAGATTACGAAGGAAGACATGGAGCTGATTGCCCAGCCGCTGGACTTTATGGGGCAGAATATTTATAATGGTTATATGGTGCGCGCGGGCGCGGGCGGAGAGCCGGAATTTGTGGACAGACCGGCCGGATTTCCCAAAACCGCGGCGGGATGGCCGGTGACGCCGGAATGTCTCTACTGGGGAGTGAAGTTTCTTTATGAGAGATACCGGCTGCCGCTGTATATCACGGAGAACGGCATGTCCTGCCACGATATTGTGTCGGGGGACGGCAGGGTGCATGATCCCAATCGCATTACCTTTTTGGACAAATACATTTCGGCGCTCCAGTGTGCGGCGGATGACGGCGCGGATGTGAGAGGGTATTTTGAGTGGACGTTTTTAGATAATTTCGAGTGGAGTAAGGGCTATACGGAGCGGTTTGGTCTGGTGTACGTGGATTTTCAGACGCAGAAACGGATTGCCAAGGATTCCGCATACTGGTATCAGAAAGTGATGGAGACAAACGGGGAGGTGTTGTCAGTGAATCAGAAAGAAAAACCGATATTATTTTTAAATCCTGTATTCAAACAAATGATCTGGGGCGGCGAGCGTCTGGGGACAGACTGGCCCTATCAGATTCCCGGAGAAGGCACGGGAGAGTGCTGGGCGGTGAGCGCCCATCCGAACGGGGACTGCACGGTAAAAGAAGGCGTTTATGCGGGGAAAACCCTGTCAGAGCTATGGACGGAGGAGCCGGCGCTTTTCGGAGATACCGGACTGGACCGGTTCCCGCTGCTCACCAAGATTATCGATGCTAAGACGGATTTGAGCATTCAGGTGCATCCCGACGACACTTATGCCGGTGCGCATGAAAACGGTTCTCTCGGAAAGACAGAGTGCTGGTATATTCTGGACTGTGAGGCGGATTCCACCCTTGTGATCGGCCACAATGCAAAGGATAAGGAAGAGCTGACCGCCATGATAAAGGAGGGCAGATGGGATGCGTTTATCAGGGAATTGCCGGTGAAGAAGGGAGACTTTATCCAGATCGATCCGGGTACGGTGCACGCCATCAAGGGCGGTATCATGCTTTTGGAAACCCAGCAAAACTCGGACATTACATACCGGGTTTATGACTATGACAGACTGACGGACGGCAAACCGAGGCAGCTTCATGTGGAGCAGAGCATCGACGTGATCACGGTTCCGGCAAAACCTGCCGCAGAGTGCGTCAAAGCGGCGGCAGATCTGCCGAAGGATCAGAAGAATTTACTGATTTCCTGTCCGTATTATAAAGTGTGGAAGATCGATGTGGTAAAGCGGATTTCCTTCCCGCAGGAGCACCCTTTCCTGATTATGAGTGTGACGGCGGGAGAAGGGCTGGTTAACGGGCAGATGATACAAAAGGGTGACCATTTTATTCTGCCCTGCGGCTACGGTGAGGTGGAGCTGCAAGGGGAGATGGAGCTGATTGCGGCATCCATATAAGTGTCACATTACTTTTCACATTGAGACAGGAACCATTCGTGGATTTCAGGATTTTCTGACAACTCCGGATGGAAGGACAGTCCGATCTGGTTCTGGTACTTTACGGCCACGATGTGACCGCCTGTTCTGGCCAGAATTTCTACGTTTTCACCGGCGCGCTCAATGTAGGGCGCGCGGATAAAAATCATAGGAAAGCGCCCGACTCCCGTTACCGTCTCTTCGGTGACAAAGCTGGAAAGCTGCCTGCCGTAAGCGTTTCGCTTTACGGTGACGGGCAGCGTCCCCAGATGGGTGACGGGGGCTGTTCCTTTTTGTATATCGCTGTCTGTGACAGGACTGCTGATTTCCTGTGCCAAAAGAATCAGTCCGGCACAGGTGGCCAGTGTGGGAAGACCGTTTTCGATCAGCTCGCGCAAAGGGGTGAAAAGCCCCGACTTTTGCAGGAGCTGTCCCTGCACGGTGCTCTCCCCGCCTGGCAGGACGATGCCGTCAAGTCCTGTCAGATCTGCCGGCCGCCTGACTTCTTTGCAGACGGCGCCCGTCTTTGTAAGCATATGTTCATGTTCGATAAATGCGCCCTGCAGGGCTAATACGCCGATTGTTATATTTCCCATATTCTCATATTGGCCTTCGTGATTCTAAAAGCGTAAAGATGTCTTTCGCCTTTCTTCTCACACGCCGCGCTCCTCCATAATCAGTTTGATTTCATCAGGGTTAATGCCTGTCATGGCTTCTCCCAGATCTTCCGACAGCCTTGCGATCAGGGCCGCGTCTGTGTAGTTGGTGACAGCCTGTACGATGGCGGCTGCCCGTTTGACAGGATTACCGGATTTAAAAATACCGGAACCGACAAAGACGCCCTCCGCGCCAAGCTGCATCATGAGCGCTGCGTCTGCGGGGGTTGCGATGCCTCCCGCGGCGAAATTCACAACGGGGAGTTTCCCGCTTTCATGGACACAGAGCGCCAGCTCACAGGGGACCTGTAATTGTTTGGCGGCTTCGAATAGTTCGCCCTTTTTCATGGAGACAAGCTGTCTGATCTGTGCATTCATCTTTCGCATGTGCCGGACGGCCTGCACCACATCCCCTGTTCCGGGTTCGCCTTTTGTGCGGATCATGGCGGCGCCCTCGTTTATTCTCCGGAGCGCTTCCCCCAGATCTCTTGCGCCGCATACAAAAGGCACCTTAAATTCAGTTTTGTCAATGTGGTAAATGTCGTCTGCGGGAGATAACACTTCCGACTCGTCGATATAATCAATCTCAATCGCCTGCAGGATCTGTGCCTCCACGAAGTGGCCGATCCGGCATTTGGCCATGACGGGAATGCTGACGGCTTCCTGTATGCCGCGGATCATTTTCGGATCGCTCATGCGGGATACGCCGCCGGCGGCCCGTATATCAGCCGGAATCCGCTCCAGCGCCATAACGGCGCACGCGCCGGCCTCTTCGGCGATTTTAGCCTGTTCCGGTGTGGTGACGTCCATGATAACGCCTCCCTTTAACATCTGTGCCAGTCCTTTGTTCAGTTCATATTGTGTCTGTTCCATTTTTTCCTCCATTCCGAAGCGTTTTGCGTTGAAATTCTTGTATTTTGCATGTATCTATGTTACAGTAAGTCTGGTTATAAAAGAATATTCAAATTGATAAATATTTGCATGTCAGAAAGAGGGCTAAAGAGATGCTGACTTATAATTTTGCCGAGGCGCAGGGAGCTTTGTACGAATACATATATCAGCGCATAAAAGATGACATTATGGAGGGGAATCTGCGGCAGGGAGAAAAGCTGCCGTCCAAAAGAGCCTTCGCAAAGAATAATGGCATTAGTACCATTACCATCCAGAATGCATATGACCAGTTGATCAGCGAAGGGTATATTTATGCCATTCCGCAAAAGGGATATTATGTGGCGAAGCTTGAGGGCATGAAAAAGGTGCAAAGAGAGAGCAGCCTTTCCCTGAATATCAATATGCCGGAGGAAAGACCCGTCTATGCGGCGGATTTGTCCGACAACAGAATGAATCCGGAACTCTTTCCCTTTTCTATATGGGCGAAGGTACTGCGGCGCACGATTTCCGATAAAAGCGGGGAGCTGATGGAAGCGTCACCGGCCGGAGGCATAGGAGAGCTCAGGACGGCCATCGCGGAGCATCTGAAATCCTTCCGTGGGATGCTTGTGGATCCCGACCAGATCGTGATCGGCGCGGGGACGGAGTATTTGTACGGATTGATTGTGCAGCTTCTGGGAAACGGGAAGCAGTACTGTGTGGAAAATCCCGGTTACCGGAAGATTGTGCAGGTGTACAGGCAGTATCACATAACATGCAGATACGCGGATATCGACGAAATGGGCATGACCTTTGAGGGGCTTAGGGACACTGGGGCGGACATCGCGCATATCAGCCCGAACCATCACTTTCCCACGGGGATTACCATGCCGGCCGGAAGGAGATATGAGATTCTTGCGTGGGCCAATGAGCGGGAGGGGCGTTATATCGTCGAGGACGACTATGACAGTGAGTTCCGGCTAAACGGGAAACCGATTCCGACCTTGTTCAGCATGGACGCCTGCGAGAAGGTGATTTATATGAATACTTTTTCCAAATCCCTCACGCCAACGATCCGAATCAGTTATATGGTTCTGCCGGTTCATCTGATCAACCGGTTTTACAGGGAACTGTCCTTCTATGCCTGCACGGTCTCTAACTTTGAGCAGTATACGCTGGCGGCTTTTATGAAACAGGGATATTTTGAAAAGCACATTAACCGGATGCGCCTGTATTACAGCAGGCAGAGAAAAAAGATGATCGAAGCCATTAAGAAGAGTAAATTGAACGAAGTGTGCGAGATCATTGAAAATGATTCCGGTCTGCATTTTCTGATTCGGATCAAAACCGATAGGGAGGACGTGGAGATTCTGCAAGCCTTGGCGGAGCGGAAAATCCGTGTGAACGCACTGTCGGAATATTTTTTCACGCCAAGCGAAAAGAAACATTGTTTTATTATCAACTATTCCAATGTGGATATCGAACAGGCGGGGAAAGCCTGTGATGTTTTTTACGCAATACTGGCGCAATAGGCGGATAAAACGGGGGTGAAGGGGCAGTCTACTTTGCGTAGATTGCTCTTTTTCTTCGTGGTGTGCTACAATTTCGACAGAAAGCCGGCAGGCGGGCGGCGACGCGAAGCGTCTGTATGCAGGGCTGGTTCAGATGAAAGAAAACGGAATGTCGGGAAAAGGTGAGAACGGGATATGGACAATATCAGATTCGGTAAATTCATACGGGAATCCAGACAGGCAAAGGGTCTGACCCAGAAACAGCTTGCGGAGCAGATCCATGTATCTGACAAGGCGGTTTCCAAGTGGGAGAACGGCGCGGGATTTCCTGACATTAAAATACTGGAACCGCTGGCACAGTGTCTTGACGTGAGCCTCTTAGAGCTGATGCAAAGTGAAAGAATGGCACAGCCTCAGATTGACAGGGATGAGGCGGAACAGATCGTAGCGGAAACCATATTCCAGTCAGAACAGGCGCAGGAGTGGAAGCGGCGGATCTGGAAAGTCAAGCTGCTTCTGGGGGCTTGTGCCTGCGGGATCCTTTATCTTGTCTGTGTGGGTGTCGGGTATCTGGCGGGACAGAAAAAGGGGCAGGCTCCGGTCAGGCTGTCTGTGGCATCAGACGGTCCGTGGTACGAAAATCCGGTATTTTTCTATGTGTGGGCGGGTGTTCTTGTGATTTTATGCGGGGCGGGAGCGGTGTATCTTCTCTGGAAGAACGAGAGTATCCGGGAGGTAAAGATCGGCCGTCATAAGGTGAAGGGGCTTTTAACGATACTGATGGATATGCTGGTGGTGTTTCTGCTCCACACCTGTCTGTCAAACATCGCCAACAACGAACAGCAGCTTGCCATGCTGCCGGAGGCCATTCCTGTTAACGCGTATGTTACCACGGCGGACGGGAGCCGGCAGTCGGGTATTTTCATAAAAGACAGTCTGGTGCAGGGACTTCTGGACTCTGCCTGTGTTGACGGACTGCAAATGGATGTACGGCTCAAAGCAGGGATTGACCGGGTTATTCCCGGAGAGTGGCATACGCTGAATTTGTTTCTGGAAGGGGTAAACTGCATCGAGGCGATTGGCGGCATCAAGGAGAGCGATGTGGTGTGGAACACGGGGGAGGATGCCTCGGTTTTACAGGGCGCTGAGGAGAAATGTATCGTCTCCAAAGAGCTTTTTGACAGGAAGGGATGGAAGCTTGGAGATCAGGTGACGCTCTGCCAGTGGTACTACTATCGGGAGGATGAGCGTTACCCGGAACTTTTTGCAAGTCCTCTGCAGACGACAGAGTACGAGATTGCGGGATATGTGGATATGACGGGGAAGTGGGGTGAGCAGTTCGTCGTGCCGCCGGACGTGATCGTACCTTTTCATGCGGTCAGAAAAGCTTATGCCGAAGAGGGGATTCCCTTCTATGCAAGTTCGGCAGCCTTTCAGGTGGCGGACGCTCTTTCTCTGAATGCTTTCAAACAGGAGATGAAAGATCTGGGATTTAGAAGCGTTGCGCCCACGGAACAGGATCGTTCGATAAACGGTGTGGCGTTAAACGTCAATGACGCCGCCTTTATCGGTACGGCGGAGCATCTGCGGCAGGTGATCGACACGGTGCGCGCGTTCTTTCCTTTTCTTCTTATTCTGATTGTGGGGGTTGGCTATCTGATTACGCTTCTGCTTTTACAGAGCAGGAAAAAGGAAATGGCGCTGCTTCGTTCGATCGGATTAAACAGGTACAAATGTTTTCTGGTCTTTTTCGTGGATCAGCTTACCTTAATCATCACGGGAGTTGTGGCGGGAAGTGTGCTCTCGGTGCTGATTCAGGGCAATTACGGGGGAAGCTCCGCGCTGGCAGGCGGGCTGGTTGGTATCTGCTATATGGCGGGCAACAGTCTGGCGTTGTGGAAGCTTCTGGGCGTGAGCGTGATGGAAGCGCTGTTTGTGGAAGGATGAAATGGAGGACAGAATAATGGAGATATTGCGTGCGGAACATGTGTCTTACAGCTATCAGAGCAGGTACCAGAAGGTGGAGGCGGTGAAGGATGTAAGCTGCGTCTTTGAGAAGGGAAAATTCTATGCGATTGTGGGCGAATCGGGCAGTGGTAAGAGCACCTTTCTCTCGCTTCTGGCCGGTCTCGATCAGCCCTGTGACGGGACGATTTATGTGCAGGGGGAACCCTTGAGAGATATGGACAGGGACGCTTACCGGCTGAACCGGGCGGCGGTGGTGTATCAGGCGTTTCACCTGTTTCCGCTTTTGACGGCGCAGGAGAATGTGATGCTGCCTCTGGAATGTAAGAAAATGCAGAAAAAGGAGGCGGCCAGACAGGCCAAACGGCTCTTGCAGCGTGTGGGACTGGAATCCGGAATATGCAGACAGTTTCCGAAGATGATGAGCGGCGGGGAACAGCAGCGTGTGGCGATTGCCCGGGCGGTGGCCGCAGGCGGTGAGATCATTCTTGCGGATGAGCCGACAGGCAATCTGGATTCGGGAAATGAGGAGAAAGTGGTGGCGCTCTTAAAGGAGCTGGCACATGAGGACGGCTATACGGTGATCGTCATTACCCACAACCAGAGAGTGGCGGACGAGACTGACCATGTCTTTCGTATGCAGGACGGAAGGATGGAGCAGGTACGCTGACAACGCGAAACGTAATAAGGAAGGAGTTTGGTATGCTGCTTTTTAAGAATAGTATGCGTCAGCTTTTTCGTATGAAGGGGAGAGCCGCCCTGTTTTTGCTGCTGCTTATTTTTGCGTCGGGGCTTTTAAGTATCGGCAGGGAATTTCTCATTACGAATCAGATGAAGACGGAAGCCTACGAGGATTCTTTTATGACCATCGGTACGGTGGAACAGAAGGCGGATCAGGTAGAGGAGCGGCGGATCTGGGACGCGGAGATCAAAGACTACCGTATTTACAATAGTTCGGTCTATGCTTCCTATGTGCCTTTGTCCGTGCTGGACTTCGAGGGTGCAGATTATCTGTCCGGGCCGGAGCACAGATGCTTTTACGGTTCCTACATGCCGGCGTATGAGATGTACGGTTTGGGTATGAGTCTGAGTGAGATCGTGGAGGGATCGCCGGTGGAGGATGCGGTACCAGACCATCCGATTGCCTTTCGCGTAACCAGAGTGCTCGCCGGACAGGGAGGGATCAGGGAGGGGCATGTCATATCTTTATGCGATCATTATAATCCGGAGCCGGAGAAACTGTATGCGGACAAGACTTATGTGATGTCTGTGTCTGACAGACCGGGACATGAGGATCAGCAGGAGTTTGAGGGGGATTACGTTACAGAATATATCCCTTACACGGTTCTGGAATCCGATCAGGTTGATAGAGACGGCAACAAAGTGCCGGATGACGTGGAAGAGGGACATTTTTGCGATGAGGTGACCGAAGGGTTTTATGAATCGGACCGGGGCAGGCGCTGGCTGAATGTAATTGCTTCATGGGATTATCTGCGGCACACGTTTCCGGTGACAGGCACGAATGATATTTATCTGCTGATGCCTTTCTACAACGGCAGTGCTTATATCAGTCAGGGCAGGGCGTTTACGGCGGAGGAGTATGCGCGCGGGGACAGGGTATGTCTCGTATCGGAATTGTTTGCAAGACGTGCCGGGCTTGCAATCGGGGATGAGCTGCCCCTTGCACTGCAGTATGCAAATTACAGGCGGACCGCGGGACGGGCGTTTGCAACCAACAGTGCGTCAGCATTTTCCCTGCTCAATGCCAAAGGAGAGATTTATCCGGTTTTTGAGGAGGGCAATTATAAAATCGTAGGTATGTATGGCGGACAGTCGGGAATACGGGATGATTACGGGATGGGCTATAACGAGATCATCATACCCGGCCGTTCCGTGAAGAACAGCGATGCGGACAACATTCTGGAGAGCGGCCCAATGGCGGGATACAACACTTCCTTCCGAATCGCAAACGGCACCATCGACGAGTATATGGAGAAGTGGAACAAATTGCAGATTTCTAATCTGGAAATTACTTTTTATGACGGGGGCTATTCGGAACTGGAGGCCAACATCAACAATATGAAATATATTGCCAGACTGTTACTTGTGACGGGTGTGATTATGGTACTCATGGTGCTTGGTTATTTTTCATGGCTGTTTATCTTAAAACAGAAAGAGCGGACGGCAGTGGAGCGGTGCCTCGGTTTTCGGAAATGGCAAAGTTTTGTTTCCCTGTTTTCGGGCATTTTCCTGCTGATTCTGGTGGGAAGCGTCTGCGGCAGTGTGGCGGGCAGTTACCTGTCTGGTGAGATTGCGGGGAAGATTGAAAGGGCAGCTTATTACGATAAAACCTTTGGAAACAGCGTGGTGACAGATGCGGGGGAGAGGGAGGAAGCGGCTTTTGAGCAGACTGCTCCGGTGAAGGCGGCAGCAGAGTGTGCGCTGGCCGTTGTGGCGGCCGGAACGGTGATCGCGGCCGCAGGGATTTATGTAAACTTACAAAAGGAGCCGATGAAGATGCTGGCGGGAAGAACGGAGTAGTATGCTGCGGCATATGGACCTATTTTTCAAACCCGTGCACCCAGTCCGCTTTCAGGAAATAGACAAGAAAAACGATGGAACTTAAGCTCCATGTCAGCGGGTAAGCCCAGAAAATGACGTTGATAACCGGAATAAAGTGTACAATGACCGTGATATAGCTTACCCGGACGATGCACCAGAAGCAGAGCATGGTGAGCATGGGCACGGCGGCTTTTCCCGCACCCCGCAGGATGCCGGCAATGCAGTGGGAGAAGGAGAGCAGGAAGTAGAAGAGCGTGACTGTTCTCGCGTGGGTCGTCCCGTATGCGATCACCTCCGGCGTGCGGTTGAATGCGGCGATCAGGGCCGGTATGGCTATGTAGATCATGATGCCCACAAGCTCCGCCGTGAGGATGGAACAGAGGATGCCGAAGCGGGCCCCCTTTTTGGCGCGCTCATACTGTCTCGCACCGAGATTCTGACTGATAAAGGTGGTCAGCGCCATGGCGAAACAGGTGATGGGCAGGAAGCCGAAGCCCTCGATCTTGGAGTATGCGCCGCTACCGGCCACAGCCATCTTGCCGAATTTGTTGATGTTGGACTGTACGACCACATTGGCGAAGGCGATGATGGAATTTTGAAACCCGGCGGGCAGACCGTTGGAGATCACTTCCCGGAGTATGGGAAGATCAAAACGGACGCACCGTAAGGATACGCGGTAGTCCTCCGGGCTTTTGCGGGTCAGCCGCCAGAGACATAAAAACGCGCTGATAAACTGGGAAAGAATCGTGGCGAGGGCGGCAGCGCCGACGCCGAAACCAAGCACGGCGATAAACAGTAAGTCCAGCACAATGTTGATGGCGGAGGACACAATCAGATAAATGAGCGGGTGACGGCTGTCCCCGATGGACTGCAAAATGCCTACGAAGACATTGTACATGACAAAGGACAGGGAGCCGAGGAAGTAGATGCGGAAATAGACCGTGGATTCCGGCAGCACATCGGCAGGCGTTCCCATCCATATGAGGATGCGGGAAGTCAGCAGGGTACCCGCAACGGTTAAAAAGATACCCGCAACCAGTCCGAAGGCAACCGTCGTGTGGACGGCTTTCTGCACTTCTTCTGTTTTCTGCGCGCCGTAATAGCGGGCGATGACAACGCCCGCGCCCATGGCGATTCCCTGAAAAAAACCGACCATCAGAAAAATAAGGTTTCCAGAGGAGCTGACGGCGGCGAGCGCATTGCTGCCGAGGAAATTTCCCACAATGAGGGAGTCGGCAGTATTGTATAACTGCTGAAAGAGGTTGCCTAAAAAGAGCGGGAACGCAAAGGAGATGAGCTGCTTCCAGATACAGCCCTCAGTCAGCAGAGTCGTTTTTACCACAGGTGATTTTTTATTCATGTCATTCTCCCAATCAGTATGTGAAAAGGCGGCTTCCTATGAAACCGCCAATCGTATGTACCGGATGAAAATAATTATATCATGTGTGCGATCAGCGGTGCAACCGGTTTGTGAAAAGAGACGGCATTTTGTACAGGCACATTCGCGATTGCAGGGAATTTACCGCAATGGTATAATACCATACAGAAGGGTTATAAACAAGTGATGAAGCCGCATGGAAAAGAGGTACTTATGGGGGAACAGGGATTTTGGCATGACAAGGAAAGCTATATGAATCTGGTGATGAATAAGTGGAACATGCTGGCAGACGATACCTATATTTTTGTTCTGCATTTGCGGGAGAACAGGGCATGGTTTTCTGAGACGACGCAGGTCCGTTTCGGGATCGGGGATACTTATGCGGCGGATCACTATGAGGTGATGCGCGGCCTGATCCATCCTGATGATTTTTGGGAGTACGCGGAGGGGATTCCCGAGAGAGTGCGGGGGATAAATCTGGACAGGGAACTGTGCGTCCGCATGAAAGACGCGTCTGGGGAATACCACATGTACAGCATACATACGGATATCGTGGAAGAGGAGAAAGGGGCGGAAGGGCATCTTTTTGTTCTGCTTCACAATGAAAATGTGCTGCCGAAAATTGACGCGCTGACGGACCTGTATTCCCATGCAAGATTTGACGTGGATGTGGAGACAGCGATTGAAAAAGGGGAACCCTTCGCGGTCCTGATGATTAAGCTGGAACGGTTTACGAACCTGCATATTATATACGGTTCGGATTTTACGAACCAGATTCTGAAAGAAACGGCTTTGCGGTTTATTTATATGATGGATGAAAACAGTGCGGTTTACCGGCTCGACGGCCCGAAGTTCGGATTTATTTTAAAGGGCAGCGGCAGGGAAGAGCTGCTTCTTTTTGAACAGATGCTGCGGGATAAGCTGTCGGAGGGGATTCAGGTAAACAACCGCCGGATCCCGCTAAAGATATGTGCGGGCGCGATTCTGATAGAACAGCAGTATGACGGCAAGGCGGACTCCCTCACTTCAAAGGCGGCTTACGCGCTGGGACATTCGGAAACGGATCATCAGGGAAATCTGATCATTTTTAACGATGAGGTGCGCACAACGAAGAATGTGGATCTGGAACTGATGCGGGTGATCCATCAGTCGGTGAGGGAAGGCTGCGAGGGATTTTATGTGGAGTATCAGCCCATCGTAGTTTCCGGGACAGGGCAGATCGCCGGAGCGGAGGCGCTTGTCCGGTGGCGGAAGGACCCTTACGGAACCGTGCCGCCAGGCATGTTTATTGAATGGATGGAGACAGATCCCGGCATGTATGAGCTTGGCAATTATGTGCTTCGCACGGCAGTGCGGGAGACCGCAGAGCTGCTTGCGGTTTTGCCGGATTTTGTGTTGAACGTGAACGTGTCAGCCAGGCAGATGGAGCGGGAGACATTTCGGGCGGAGGTGCTGCGCATTCTGGAGCAGACACAGTTCCCAGCCGGTCATCTGTGTCTGGAGCTGACGGAGCGGTGCAGGGATATGCCGCTTGACATGATAAAGAGAGAGGTCGAATTTTTTCAGGGATACGGCATCCGTATGGCGATGGACGATTACGGAACGGGGAGCGCTTCTTCCGGGATCGTGTTGTATGCGCCGATGGATGAGATCAAACTGGATATGAGTTTTATCAGGGGCATTACGGAGGATGCGAAAAAGCAGGCGATGGTCAGGTCAATCGTGGAGTTTGCCAATAGCTGCGGCATGAGTACCTGTCTGGAGGGTGTGGAGACAGAAGAGCTGCAAAACTATCTGCGGCTTTATCAGGCGACATGGTTTCAGGGATATTTCTATTCCAAGCCGGTTGAAATCGGGAAACTCCGGGAGCTGGTGCAGACGCAGGCGTAGGAGAGACAGTTTGTCCGTGAGACAGAAAGAGAGGTATGCGTATTATGAAAAGAGCTTTGTTTATCGGTGGTACAGGAACCATCAGCGCTGCCATTGTCAGGCGGCTGGCAAAAGAGCGCAACTGGGAAGTGTGGCTTCTCAACCGGGGCAGCCGTAAAGAGGGCGTTCCGGCGGGTGTGCATCAGATTACGGCGGATATAAAGGCGCAAGAGGATGTTTCAGAAAAACTGAAGGATCTTACCTTCGATGTGGTCTGCGAATTTATCGGTTTTACAGTGGAGGATGTGGAGCGGGATTACAGACTTTTTAAAGACAGAACAAGGCAGTACATCTTTACAAGTTCTGCCTCCGCTTATCACAAGCCCGCTGCCGGTTATGTCATTACGGAGGGGACAACACTTGCCAATCCGCACTGGCAGTATTCCAGAGATAAAATTGCGTGCGAGAAATTTTTGATGACGAAGTATCGGGAGGAAGGGTTCCCGGTTACAATCGTGAGACCGAGCCATACATACGACGAGCGCAATATTCCGCTGGGCGTACATGGGAACAACGGGTTCTGGCAGGTGATCCGCCGGATGATGGATGAAAAGCCGGTTATTATCCAGGGGGACGGAACCTCCCTGTGGACCCTTACCTTCAATGAGGATTTTGCAACCGGGTATGTGGGTCTGATGGGAAACCGCCACGCCATCGGGGAGGCGTTTCAGATCACGGGTGACGAGACGCTTACATGGAACCAGATTTATGCGACGATCGCGGATGCGCTTGGTGTAAAACTACATGCCTGCTATGTGCCCTCCGATTTTCTGGCGGCGGTTGGCGAGCCATATTGATATGATTTCGGGGGCAGTCTGATCGGAGATAAGGCGGTCTCGGTTGTATTCGACAACAGTAAGTTAAAGAGGGTGGTGCCGGATATGAGAACCACCGTGTGCTTTGATCAGGGTGTGCAGATTGCGCTGGATTATATTATGGCGCATCCGGAGGAATGCCAGAGAGAAGACCCGGCGTTCGACGGATGGTGCGACAGGGTGATCCGTGCGATGGAAGAGGCAAAGCAGTCCGTACTGCGCGGGTAGCAGCATAACAAAAACAATCCACAAACCGCGCTTTGAAAGGCGGCAGTGGATTGTTTTATTTAATGGAAGCTGACTGTTCTGAAACAGACGCAGTCTTAAAGTCTGAGGCTGTCTGATTTTGCGAACGGTCCCGCAACCGGCATTTCCATGTGCGCATTTCCGTAATAATCTTCACGGAAAACAATGGGCGAGCCGTCCGGGTTTTCAAACTTCTGTTCCGGCTCAAAGGCCATGCCAAGCACATCGGTTGTGATGACGCTGCATTGCGTTTCCGGCATATAATCATACAGATTTGTCTTTAAGAAGAAGCCTTCCTCCGTCTCTTCCACGCAGACGGATATTTCGTCGGTCTCATTTACGAACGCTTTTTCCTTCGACATGGGCTTGGCGCCGTTAAAATAGACATTTCCTTCGGCCCATACCGGGAGCGGATTATAATATCTGTCGCTGGGCGCGGACCCCATGCCGCAGTAACCCTCAAACTGCTTCCGGTATTCCTCCAGAGTCGGATAGTCCTCGTAAGGAACCGTGCCTGCAATCAGATTGCCGTCCGTCCATTCATCGTCCTTTCGCGCGTCCATCATCTGTTTCAAAGCGGGACGGAGCGCCTTTTGTATGAAAATATTGTTGTAAAACCGCATATCTCCGTGCAGAATCGTCATAAATCCGGCGATCTCCGTGCGGTGGGGCACATGATAAGGCGTGTAGCGCGGCGAGATTCTGGTGAGCGCGCCGTTTAAGACGCCGCGCCCTACTGCGGTAAAGGAACCGGCAATCAGATTATGTACCAGTGCGACGCCCTGTGTGGCGAGTTTCAGCGCGCAGTCTGAGAGGAGCACGTTGTGGTCAACCAGCGTTGGCCCGTGGGATACCTCGATAAAAATATCTTCTCCGATTTCGTTTCCCTCTGTGAGGTTGTATGCCTCGGGCAGACAGTTGTCAAAGAACAGGTTTCCTGTCACACGTGTCCCCTGTGCCTGCCAGTCAAGCCACAGGCCGCGGGTACAGCGGTAAATGTGATTGCGGCGTATGATCACGTCAATGGCCGCATGCATCTTGATGCCTCCGATTTCGGCCCCGCATAAATTCTGCTTATTGTTGATGTGATGGATTTTATTGTCCTCTATGACGGAAAAGACGCCGCCCAGATGTCCTACGATTCCCGTCTGGCCGCAGTCGTGGATGTCGCATCTTCTGACGATGTGAGAGCCTGTCCGCTCCTTGCTCCATCCCTCCCGCTGTGCCTGACAGATGCAGTCCCGCTCTGTCTGTGTGCCGTCCTTATATTTCCACTTGGACCACTTATTATCGTTTTCCGGCTGTAAGTATTTCCCGAGAGAAATGCCGGAGCACTTCGACTCATAGATTTCACAGTCCTCTATGATCCAGCCCTTAGACCAGTGTGGTCCGATCATGCCCTCCTGATAAGCAGTCGGCGGCGCCCACTGTGTGGCGGCCTGTCTTACGGTGAAGCCCGAAAGCGTAATATAATTTACACCTTCTTTTTCCGGATAGAAGCAGTTTCTTCTCACACTGATTTCCACCGTCTCTTCATTGGGATTCAGACCCTGAAAATTGGCGTACAGTATCGTCTCGTTCTTCTTTTCATCCTGAACCGTGTACCATACATAGACGGAAAAGGCAGGATCCCATGAAGCCGGACTCTGTTGCGGATTCCGGACTTTTTCAAATTCTGTCACCTCGTACATGGACTTGCCGTTTAAGTATACGTCGCCCGTATGGGCCGTCATTGCGGCCACAAACCAGTCGCCGTAAACAAGCGTCGTATAGGGATTATAACTGCCAAACACGGTGTTGGAGATTCTTGCTTTCCAGACAGTGCCTTCGCAGGCCTCCCAGTTGGTTACCGGCTCTGCACCCGTGATTACGGCCGCCCGTTCCACCCCGGAACGGTAAACGATCCGCGCATCCTCCCTGCCGCCGTTTACGGGGCTTACCGCCTCTCGGTATATGCCGGGCGAAACAATCACCTCGTCACCGGCAACCGCTTTCTCTGCCGCTTCCTGAATTTTTTGGAACGGTTTTTCTTTACTTCCGTCTCCGCCCTGTGATGCACTCCCATTTACATAGTATTTCATATGACATCCTCCTTGTCACAGAATCAGAATTTCTGTGTAGATAGTATAATCATAGCAAATACAGGGCAAAACGCAAGAACCTGTGCGTAAAAAGAGGGAGATACAGATTGTCCGCAGATGATTTTCAAAATTGCATTTTTATTGTATAATAATTGCGGCAATTTCTTTTGTGGGGGAAATCAGTATGAAGAGACAGAGCGGAAGGCACAAGACATTTACATACGGGGCAGCGCTGTTGGCCTTTTTGCGTTTCATGTGTATCTGTATGCCGGTTTTTGCAAGTTCCGGAAAGGTTAAGGTGGCTTTTTTTCCGATGAACGGATTTCATATCTATTCGGAGATCGACGGTTACGGTGGTTTGGACGTGGCCTATCTGGAAGAGCTTAGTATTTATACCGGGTGGGATATTGAATATGTGATGTGTGAAAGTTGGAATGAGGCGCTTGAGAAGCTGGAGGCGAAGGAAGTGGATCTGGTCGGATCCGCGCAGTATTCCGATGAACGGGCAGAAACCTTTGAATTTGCCTCGCTGTCGAGCGGATATACATATGGCTGCCTGTTTGTGGAGAAAGGCAGCGTCGTAGATTTTGAGGATTTTGACCGCATGAGGGATATGACGTTCGGTGTTGTGGAAAGCTATGTCCGCAAGGCTGAGTTTCTGGAATATATTGACCGGAACGGCATTTCCGAACCGCATCTGAAACAGTACAAAACGACACAGGAACTACAGGCGGCGCTTAAGAGCGGGGAGATTGATGTGGCTGCGCACACGCTGACGGAGGTGGAAGAGGGGCAGTGTCTTGTGGGGAAGTTCGCCTATGCCCCATATTATTATATGACATGGAAAGGCAACGAACAGCTCATCTCTGAGCTGAATATAGGGATAGAAGAGCTTTATATGGACAATCCCTCGCTGGAACAGGAGCTGATCAGCGCTTATTATGAAAACAGATGGGAAAACTTTGCGGCAGAGGAACAGCAGTATATAGACAGAGGCGAGCCGGTCAGGATCGGCTTTTATCAGGATACAAAACCCTTGTCCTATGTCAACGGGCAGGGAGAGTACGACGGCATTTATATTCAGATACTGAAAACGATTGCGGCAAGGAGCGGGATTACGATGGAGCTTTGTCCGCTGGACCGCGGTGACTACTGGAAAGAGCTTTTGGCGGCGGGAGAGATCGACTTTTATGTGGGCGCGAATAATATGCAGCTTGCACGGGATGAGAACATCTGTCTTACAGGTCCCTTTATGCATTACAATGCCATTATCGTTTCCAAAAAGGATTATGTGCACACGAATGAGAACACATCGCTTGTGCTCACAAACGGCCGTACCTATTGGGCGGAAAGCATGAAAAAAGGCGGTGTAAACGGAACGGTTATCTACTGTGACAGCGCAAAGGACTGTTTGCAGATGGTGGGACGGGGAGAAGCGGACGTCACGGTGCTCAATACGATAGAATACAACTACCTGTCGAAGAACGAGCGGTTTTCCGATTTGATAGAGTGGGATAATTACCGCTATCAGTCGGGAAGCACACTGGCGGCATCCAAGGATGTAGACCCGGTTCTTTTTGAGGTGATCAATAAATCTCTGCGGCTGATATCGGAGGCGGAGAAGGAAGATATCATCAATCAGTACATGAATATCGCTTATACTGATTATAATCTGACAGACTATTTTTATATGAATAAGGATGTCATTATGATTGCGTGTATCGTGCTGATTTTGTTTGGCGGCTCTGCCCTTGTGGTGTCCCACACGCGCAGGAAAGCTTATCAGATTCTGGCACAGAAAAACGGAGAACTGCAGATTGCCATCAGAGAGGCGGAGAAGGCCAATCTGGCAAAGACGGAATTTTTGTCCCATATGTCGCATGATATACGGACACCGATCAACGGTATTATGGGTATGCTCAATATCGCGGAGAAGAATCCGGAGGATCTGGAAAGACAGCGGGACTGCAGGCAGAAAATTAAAACGTCGGCGGAGCACCTTCTGTCCCTGATCAATGATGTGCTGGATATCAACAAGCTGGAGAGCGGGAATGTGGAATTGAAAAAGGAGACGTTTTCCCTGCCGCAGCTCTTTACAAACTGTGTCACGATTGTGAGCGGACAGGCGTCTGCGAAAAAAATAAAACTGACAACTTCGCTGGAAGAAGGGCAGCTTTCCCATACGAACTTTATCGGAAGTCCCCTGCATATCAAGCAGGTTCTGATCAATATAGCGGGGAACGCCATAAAATACAACAAGCCGGAGGGCAGCGTCCATATGAGCTGTAGTGAACTTTCGGCGGAAAACGGAGTGGCACAGATCTGCTTTACGGTTTCCGACACCGGCATAGGGATGAGCAGGGAATATCTGGCACATATTTTTGAGCCTTTTACACAGGAATCAAACGGGATGAGTGCGAGGACCAACTATCAGGGAACAGGACTTGGTATGACAATCACAAAGAAGCTGACGGACAATATGGGGGGAACCATCGAAATACAGAGTGAACCGGAGAAGGGCAGTGTGTTCACGGTGGTACTGCCTTTGGAGATAGACGTGCAGGCGGAGGAAGAAAAAGAGGACATTGTATCGGAGCACATACAGATTGCAGGAAAAAGGGCGCTGCTTGTGGAGGACAATGAACTGAATCAGGAGATTGCGCAGTTCATTTTAGAAGACTTCGGCATGCATGTCACCATAGCGAACAACGGGAAAGAAGCAGTGGAAATCTTTGAACAGGCGGAGCCGGAAACCTTTCAGATTATCTTTATGGATGTAATGATGCCGGTGATGAACGGGTATGAGGCGGCGAAGGCTATCCGCAGCATGAGCAGGCCGGATGCGGCGCGGATTCCGATTGTGACCATGACGGCCAATGCGTTCGCGGAGGATGTGCAGGCGGCAAAGGATGCCGGGATGAACGAACATATTGCGAAGCCGCTGGAGGCGGATGTGATCGCGCGGGTTTTGGCAGAGTGGATAGGGAAGTGAGAGAGCGCGTAAAAGATGAATTATGTGATTTCAATTGACTTGTTTGATTGAAATAAAATAAATTTTCGGGCAAAGAGAAAGCACCGGCAAAATTGCGGATGCTTTCTCTTAACTGTATTTTGGCTTAAAATCTACGATTTATTTATGATGAAACGTTGATTGGGGTGCACTTTATTTTGAACAGTCAAATCCCGGATTGAATGCGTAGAAATTCTTCTCATTCAGGCGATCCTGCACGATGCGGAGGGCTTCACCAAACCTCTGGAAATGCACAATCTCCCTCGCCCGCAAAAACTTAATCGGTTCATACACATCAGGTTCATCTTTCACAAGACGCAGGATATTGTCATAGGTGGAGCGGGCCTTCTGCTCTGCGGCCATATCCTCCATCAGATCCGTAATGATATCGCCTTTGGACTGGAACTCGCAGGCATTGAAGGGAACGCCGCCCGCCGCCTGAGGCCAGATACCTATGGTGTGATCCACGTAGTAATTTCTGAATCCGCTTGCCTCGATCTGCTCCATGGACAGGTTTTGGGTGAGCTGGTGCACGATAGCGGCTACCATTTCGAGGTGGGCTAATTCCTCTGTGCCGATGTCAGTAACATTATTGCATATTATAAAAAAAGAAACTCAGCATTTAGTTAAATTTGGAAATGACACATCATCAGATTAAATATTTGTCCATTTGAGAGTCGTATAGTATTTTATATGACTCTTTTTTATATCCAGCCTTTTGGCAGGATTAGTATATCACAAATAAGTGAAACTTTAAATGGAGGTTTCAGGGGGGTGATAAATTTTATAATTAAATAACAAACAGAACATACATACGTTATTGTCAACAATTAATTATTAATTTTTGGAGGAAATTAATATGTGTAAAATTATTGCGATTGCAAATCAGAAGGGCGGAGTCGGAAAGACAACAACCGCGATTAACTTAGGTATTGGGTTAGTAAACCGGGGAAATAAAGTATTGCTTGTTGACTTGGATCCACAAGGAAATGCTACACAGGGGCTTGGGTTTGATGCGGATTCCTTAGAAGTTACAATAACGACGATGCTGCGGAAAATGATCGGTAAGGATTATGCTTTTAAAAGGGAATTTGGTATTCTGTCTCATGAAGAAGGTATAAAGCTGATGCCGGCGAACATAGAGTTGTCTGTTTTGGAAACAGAGCTTATTTCTCTTTTTTTTGGGCGGGAGAAGATGCTGAAAAATTATCTTGATATGATCCGGGATAAGTATGATTATATGATTATTGATTGTATGCCATCCTTGAATCTTATTACAATTAACGCACTTGTGGCTGCGGATGAGGTCATTATACCACTCCATGCACAGTATTACAGTGTGCGGGGGCTGGAACAGCTTTTACAGACAATCGGATCTGTTAGATCTAACGGTTTAAATGAGTCTCTTAGAATATCGGGGATTCTATACACTTGTGTCAATGACAGGACAACCTCTTTTCGGGATGTGCAGGAGATCCTTAAGAATGCATATGGGAAAGATGTAAAAATATATGAAAATTATATTCCGCGTAGCGTAAAGGCTGAGGAGGCACCGTCATATGGACGGAGTATCTATGAATATGATTCGTCCGGCAGAGTTTCTTGCGCATATGGTAAGTTCACCGAAGAATTTCTTCTGACTGAGAAAGGACGGTGAACGATATGGCTGTTAAACCTTTTACAGTAATGAATCTCGGACAAGCCGGGCTTTTTGAGCCAAAGGAGATGGGATATAGAGATTCTCTGGATATCATCAAAGACGAATCGGTTAAAATTCAGAAATCATTCGTAAAAATTGGCTGGTACTTGAAACATATCCGTGATGATCAGATGTATACAGAGGGCGGTTATGCAAATATATATGAGTGCGCGGCGGATCAGCTTGGATACTCACAGTCAACGGTGTCAAGATTTATCAACATTTGTGAAAAATTTTCGAAGGATAAGGATTCCCCGGAACTTGATGAAAGGTATGCGGGTTTTGATAAGTCACAAATGATTGAGATGCTGCCGTTGGAGCAGGATCAGTTAGAAAAGGTGACGCCGGATATGACAGTAAAGCAGATTCGTGATATCGCTAAAGAAAGCAAGAAGAAAAAAACGAGGAACATTGATGAAACGAATGATATGGGAGAAGCTGATTTGGTTGGACAGATGAATATCGAAGAAGATTTTCCGGAATATTTGCCAGATACGTCATATTCTGAGTGCATTGATTCGCAAGTTGAAGGTACCGGTAAAGAGACGGAAACGATTTCTGATATGACTCATCCCAAACTGCCTGCATTAAAGAATATAGGTCAGAGAAAGGAATGGCTGGGCAAATATAAGGAATGGGGACTCTGGTATCGGGATGAAAATATTGATGTGAACTACTACAAGTTTGATTTTGACGATGGTAGTCGATTAGTTGTAGCAGAGTATCCGCAAAGATATCAGTATTGGACCGGAAAGAGAGAAGATGAATATCAATATCATTTGCTTGAAAAAGAAAAGCAGGGGTATGATAAGAAAAAATATGATGAAGTATATCGACATAATCCGGATTCGGAAACATATCTTGTAGAATTTCTTAAAAATATACAAAAGAAGGAGCGGTGATATAAGTATGGAAAATTTATTGGGTACTTTTAGTTTTATTTATTGCGGACTTTATCTCACAGTCCGTTTATGTCTTTACATTTTAGAGGATTAATAATAAATGAAAATTTTATATATTGTAATGTTAGTAACTATTTCAGTTATATCTTCTTTTATGTTTCTTTTATCTACACTTTTAAATGATAAAGAAGGATTCTTAGACAAATTTGAAGAAATTAGCTATATAGTGCAATCGCAGCATATATAGATTCCCGCCAGATTTCCTCCAAAAGTTTTGCGGGAAGGAAAACGGCAGCTTAACGGCTGCCTTTTTCTGTGGGAGGAGAAAGGTGAGTAACAAAGGTGAGTAAAACAGAACCAATTATTTTACAGGAAGAAACGCTGGATGGAAAAATCAGGGAAATCACAAATCGTTTAGAGCAGGGCATCATGGAACTGTTTGATAGTGATCGTTATAAGGAATACCTTAAGGTCATGTCCAAATTCCATAATTATAGTCTTAACAATACAGTACTGATTGCTATGCAGAGTCCCGGTGCGACATTTATTGCGGGGTACAGAGCATGGGAAAAGGAGTATGGTCGTCATGTTAAGCGGAATGAAAAAGGAATCCGTATACTTGCCCCAGCTCCATACAAAATTCTGCGAGAGGTAGAGAAAAAAGATCCAGACACGGGGAGGGTTGTGCTTGGAAAAGACGGGAACCCTATCACTGAGAAAAGGGAAATTACCATACCCGCATTTAAGGTTGTGTCTGTCTTTGATGTGTCACAGACAGAGGGACGAGAGCTGCCAACAATCGCCGTTGATATGTTGACAGGCGACGTTGACAACTACAAAGAATTTTTCGCAGCTCTTGAAAAGACAGCTCCCGTTCCTGTTGTCTTTGAGAATATTGAAGGTGGGACACATGGTTATTATCATTTAGTGGATAAGCGGATTGCTCTTCAAAAAAACATGAGTGAGTTACAAACTTTAAAGACTGCCATTCACGAAATCACCCATGCGAAACTGCACGATATCGACTTAAAATCCTCAAAAGATAAACAGAAGCAGCTTGATAGCCATACCCGTGAGGTCGAAGCGGAAAGTGTTGCTTATACGGTATGCCAACACTATGGACTCGATACGTCGGACTATTCCTTCGGTTATGTTGCTGGCTGGAGTAGCGGACGGGAGCTTGTGGAGCTGAAAAGTTCCCTTGAAACAATACGTGTTACCGCTGCTGAGATTATTAGCAGCATTGACGGGCATTTTGCGGAAATACAACAAATGAGGGAAGATGAGAAAGTCCTGGAAGCAGACATAACAGGAGAAATGACCATAAATGACTTGGACTTTTTTGGAAATTTCTCAAACAACGATCGGGAGGGAATGTTAAACGCTTTATGCAGGGCTTCTCTTGATGTCAAATCACCTGATTTTACAAAAAACGGAAATGCAGTTAAGTCACAAGAAGCGATTTTTGAAAGCGGAGAGAATAAAGTTTCTGTTCGCTTTTATAATTGGTGGGATCCTATGCAGATAATAAAACCTGGAAGAGCCATCAAACAGGAGATTGAAATTGTCTTGTATAAGAACGGAAATCCTACGACAATTCGTACTTTGGTGGAAAAGAAGAGTACAAGTCTTAAAAATGCGGAAAGAAATTATCATGAAATTCTTAACCAATGGAAAAGGATGACTAAGCAACAGGATATTACTTTTGACTCTGCTTTAGAGCAGCGATCTGGCAGATCAGTTTTGGATAAGCTGCATGTGAATCAAGGCAGAACAATGAAACCTGCCCAATCGGGTAAACAGCATATAAAGGAAACGGAGGCGGTGCGATAATGAAGACTTTAAATAAATTTACACTGGAGGAAATCTATTTGATCAGGTCATGCAATCTGAAAACACCAGACAAAGACAGAATTATAACAGAACTTTCAGGATATCTTGAGTTGGCAGGGATGGGGGAGATTGTCAGAATGATTCTTGGAAAACTTGAAAATGCTACGGAGAGAGAACTACAGGAACTCTGGGAATTTCCGCTGGAATAACAGCTAAAGGGGGAGTAAGTCATTGAATAAAAAATTTGGAATTGAAAAAAAGAGTGTCTATGTAGTGACAATATGTCTGAAAGAGGAGGATGCAGAAGGTAATCCTTTAAATTGGTCAGGTTTATATGAAGATTATTATGCAGATACATATGAGGAAGCGCAACAATTGAAAGAAAAATTTATGTCAGGGCAGGATGAATATTATGGCAATCTGGTAGAAGACTGCTGGATCAGTGATGAAAAGAAGGAAATAGAATTTATTGTTCCTGATAAACAGCGACAACGCCTTTTCGTGGATATGGATGGCACACTGGCTGTTTTTAAGCCGGTAGATGAAATGGAAACGCTTTATGAAAAAGGCTATTTTCTGAATCTTGAACCACACGAAAATGTCGTGGCGGCAGTAAAAGAGATTATTGTGAGAAATCCGGATATTGAAGTAAATATTCTGTCAGCATATTTAACTGACAGTGCGTATGCGCTACAGGAGAAAAACGCGTGGCTGGACAGATATTTTCCGGAAATCGACAGGGAGCACAGAGTATTCGTTCCCTGTGGGACAGATAAGAAGGAGGGAATCAGGGACGGTATCCGGGAGAATGATTTTCTTCTTGATGATTATACAAAGAATCTGAACGAATGGCAGCCACCCGCCAGAGGGATTAAACTCTTAAACGGTATCAATCATAATAGGGGTACATGGGCGTATGATCGTCTGCGATATGACAGGGAAGCAGCTTCTTTGGCATCTGCAATCGTTTCAGTAATGCAGGGAGAGCAGCAGATTTATGACAAAAATTTTAATAAGGCATCTGTATTAAGCAGTCTGCATAAAAAGCAGGAACGGATCAAGGAGGCATTAACGGTTATGGGAGAAAAGTCAGCAGAAAATTGCAGCTATGAAAAGGCAGCGCGTGGAGAAGAGAGATAAAGAAAGCTCCATCATATCTGGTCAAAATAAATAGAAAGGGCAAGATGTCTATGTCAAACGTGATCCGGGTAATAAAGAACTGCAATTATACAACACTCAGTAATTATCATTTTAAAGATAAAAGGCTTTCCTGGAAAGCGAAGGGGCTTTTGTCTACCATGCTGTCCCTGCCTGACAGTTGGAACTATACAATAGAAGGGCTGGCAAGTCTGTCGGACGACGGGGTTAAAGCAACTAATTCAGGACTTGCAGAACTGGAAAAATGCGGCTATCTGATCAGAGAGCAGCTACGAGACAGCAAAGGTCATTTTGTGATGATGGAGTATACAATTTATGAAAAGCCCGCAGAGCAATCGGAAGGAAAACCACCTGAGAAGGAGATAACGGAGCCGCTGCCTGTTCAGGATCAAAATACCCCGTTATGCCAAAACGGACAAACGGAGGAAAACAGGGCATTTTCACCGTTATGCCAAAAACGGCAAGCGGGAAATCGGAAAACCGAAAAAGGCGGTCTATTAAATACTAATATATTAAATACGAAAGAATTAAGTAATTATCCATCCTTATCTATATCCGATCCTTTAAGAGAGACGGGATCGGATGGGGATGGGATGAGACAACTGCAGCTCAGAGAACACTTGATAAAAGATCATCTTTATGATATCTGCCGGGCAGAAATCATAGAGGCTGTTTTTGACGAAGTGTGTAAACAGGAGGAAAGAATCGTGGAAATCATGTCGGCAGAAGCTGTGGAGAAAATCTGTTTAGCGGTAGCGGATCAGCAGACAAGGGAGCCGGGCAGGAGGCTTCCTGATCTGATCAACAGATACATAGACAACATCATTGTCGGAATCAGGG
This sequence comes from uncultured Lachnospiraceae bacterium, assembly GCA_949051815.1. Lineage (GTDB taxonomy): Bacteria > Bacillota > Clostridia > Lachnospirales > Lachnospiraceae > UBA3282. Next base: position 11,380 of record CARQVR010000005.1, on the reverse strand, counting down.
CGGCACCCAAAGCAGAAGCATCCGGCGCAGAGGCTTTGCTGCGGACAGTGGCGTGCAGCGGATCAGATCAGGAGATGGTAAGAGAATCCTATCGAAAACTCATCAGAAAGAACATAGAGTATGACTGTCTGATCGAAAACAAAAGATATAGCCGGAAAGAAAAGATTGACGAACTGGTGGAACTTATGCTGGATACTTTCTGCTCCGGGCGGTTGATACTCCGTATAGCGGGAAATGATTATCCGGCAGAGTGCGTAAAAGCAAGGTTTTTGATGCTGCGCAGCGACCATATTGAATATGTGCTTCTTTGCATGGAAAAGACAACTACGCAGATCAGAAATATTAAGAAATATCTTCTGGCTGCACTGTATAATGCGCCAGTGACAATTGATAATTATTATTCGGCACTCGTGAATCATGAAATTTATCTTCCGGAACATGATGGCAGGTAAGTTGATTTTATGCGACGTCGCATAAGGCAGGGAGGAACTGATGAGTATAACAGATGAGGTAATGGGCAAAGCGCCGGATCAGTTATCGAAAGTGTCTGATACGGCACTAAAGGCGGCTAAAGAGGCAAAAGGAGGATTAAAGGATGCAGCCGGAGTAGTGAAAGGAATATGTCTGCTTTTGATTAAAAGTGCAGATTTTTCCGAGGCAAAGGTCATGCAGGCGGTTCGGAATGTGGCCTATAAGAAAACGGGCGACATTAAGTACAGCAGGAACAACATAGACATTGCAAAACTTCGTGAATCCGGGCATGTGTACAAGGTGGAAGATAACATTCTGGCAGAAACGATGGGCGCCTTTGATAAACAGTGTAAAAAGCATGGGATCAAATATTCTGCCATGATCGACACAAGAGATGAGGGGAAGCCGGATTATAAGCCTTCGTATATGATTTTCTTTGAAGGAAAGGACGATACACTGATTATCAATGCATTGGCGGAGGCATATAAAGATTATGCAGAGCAGCAGAAAGCCAAGGAGGCAGAGGAGAACCATCCCCAAAAGGAAAAGAGGGGACGGGGAAGGAAACAGGACAGAACAGGGAATGAGCCTGAACAGCGGGAAAGTGTTAAGGCAAAACTGGCCTTTTTTCGAGATCGGGTTACAGATCGGGACACAGAGCGGGATGCAGTAGAAAAGCAACGCCGGCACGACGACATTTCGAGATAAGTAACCCGTTCCGGGCAGCCATATGCGACGTCGCATATTAAGAAGGGAGATGATTACAACGGAAGAAAAGATCAGGATCTGGCTTGAAAGGTTTAAGGATAAGCCTGCAAAAGAAAAGATCATTCTTGTGCTGCCGTATGTGCTAAGTATATTTTTTACAGCGCGGATTGCGGAATTATACCGCTTATGCCGCGGTGATATGTTCAGGTTCCTTACAAATATCCAATATGTATACAAAGTATTTCCACCGCACTTTACGGCAAGTGATCTGTTGACAGGCATATCAATAGGATTTTTCATTGTCTATGTAATCAGATGGCAAAGCTGTATGCACAGGAAAAATACGAGGCTCGGACAAGAATACGGATCAGCAAGGTGGGGAACGGAACAGGATATCAAACCGTTTATTGATGAAGATCCCTTTAATAACATTATCCTGTCACAAACAGAGCGGTTGTCCATGAAAGCACGGATGCCCAAATTCAATTTAAACAGAAATAAGCATGTAGTGGTCTATGGCGGATCTGGCAGCGGAAAGACCTATGGATTTGTAAAACCTAATCTTTATCAGTGCCATAGCTCTTATGTACTGACGGATCCGAAGGGTACATTGCTTCCGGAGACAGGAAATCTTTTTGCAAAGATGGGGTACAACATTTATGTATTAGATACGGTAGACATGAAAAATTCCATGCACTATAATCCCTTTGCGTACATAAAGGAACCGAAAGATATTCTGACACTGGCCAATGTCCTTTATGCAAATCTTAAGCCGCCGGATGCAGGCACACCACCTGATCCGTTTTTTGATCAGGCAGCGCTTTTGTGGCTACAGGCGACGATGGGGTATCTCTGGTATGAGGCACCGCCGGAAGAGCAGAATATACCAACATTATTAGAGATTTTAGAGGCGGATGACGTCAGGGAAGATGACGAGACGTATGAGAATGCAGTAGATATGTTGTTTGCGGAACTGGAAAAGAAAAATCCGCGTCATTTTGCGGTAAAGCAGCGGAAAAAATACAAGAAAGCGGCGGGCAAAACGGCAAAATCGATCCTTATTTCCGTTGGTTCTTATCTGTCTCCATTTGATATTCCGGATGTGGCCGAGCTGGTAGCTTATGATGAGTTGAAGTTTGACACTTATGGAGATGAAGGACAGAAATCTATTCTGTATGTCATCATTTCGGATACGGATACGACCTATAACTTTATCCCAGCGATCTTGTTTACACAGATGTTTAACGTGCTTTGCTATAAAGCGGATAAAGAAATGGGTGGCAAATTAAAGACTCCGGTGCAGTTTATTCTTGACGAGTTTGCCAATATTGGAAAAATACCAGGTTTTAAAATACTGATTGCGACGATCCGAAGCAGGTTGATGAGTGTCATTATGATGTTACAGACACAGAGCCAGCTCAAGGATAATTACAAGGATGCCGCCGAAACTATCACCGGCAACTGCGATTCATCCATATTTTTGGGCGGGCAGGAAAAATCAACGCTCAAGGATCTGGAAGAAATGCTCGGAAAGGAAACGATTGACTTATGGAACAATTCCGAGACATTCAGTCAGAGCAGGAGCACAGGGGTGAATTACAACAAAACGGGCAGGGAACTCAAAAATATCTACGAGCTTAATACAATGGATCGGGATAAGTGTATTGTCCGGATTTCCGGTCTGCCGCCCTTTTTCAGCAAGAAGTATGATCCAAAGATGCATCCAAACTATAAGTACACAGCAGATTATGACGAGCGCAATACATTTGATTTCGCAAAATATCGCCGGAAGAAGAAAGCAAAGGAGAGTATGAGCATCCGGTTCCATAACAACGATCAGTACAAGATCATAATTTAAAATATGCGACGTCGCATAAACGATCCGGTTTGATATTTAAAATGGGATATGTTATATTGTCTGGTATAAGAGAGGGTGATTTTATGGACATCAAAGACTATATATTCAGAAACCAGGAATATTTTGAAGATTTTATTACCAGAAGTACCTATCATTCCAATGGGATTGAGGGTAATACGCTGTCTTATGCGGAGACATATGCCATTTTGTTTAATGACAATGAGTTTCAGGTATCTGCGAAGCCAAGAGAAATTTATGAGGCGATTAACCACAAATATGCGGTTAATTATATCCTGAACCATTTGGATGAAGACCTGTCAGAGCGGATCATAAAGGATACAGCAATATTGATTAACCGGAATATCTCTGAGATTTCGGGATATAGAAATGTTTCGGTAAGGATACGTGGAGCAGAACATATTCCGCCGGAGCCGGTACAGATACCGCAGCAGATGATGTATTTTGTATACAACTACAATCATACAGAGTTTGACAGTGTGTATCAAAAAATTGCGCAGATGCATCTGCAGTTTGAGAGAATACATCCTTTTGAAGATGGGAACGGCAGAACAGGACGATTGCTGCTTAATTATGAATTATTTAGAAATAATCTGGCGCCGGTGGTGATTCCGAAGGATCAGCGGAGCAGTTATTTTGAAATGATGGGAAATAATGACAGCACATCGCTGGAAAGATTTCTGAAAGAACTGAGTTTACAGGAGCAGGAGCGGATCCGAAGTATGCCGGTCAAAGAATCTGTTCTTGGGAAATTGTCAGAAAATAAAGCAAGGCTTGAAGTGGGAGATTCAGAGGACAGATTGAAACCGTATGAGAAGGGAGTGCAGGAGCATTTTAATGAATCCAGATAAATATGCGACGTCGCATAAAAGGGAGAGGAGGATGCAGATGATAAAATAACGTTGTATGAAAACATAAGCAATTGTCAACCAAACGCCCCAAGGAGCAAAACTCCCAGGGCGTTTTTTATCGGGATATGCGACATCGCATATCCAGGAAAGGGGACGATAATGAACGAAGTGATCATAGCCAATGAAGGTAGAAACGCTGGCATAGAAGAACTGCTGAGGATGCTGCAGATTGCAAATATGTTGCATGAGAGACAACAGATTGACCTTTTAATGAATTACATGGCGGAATCGGAGAAGAATTATGCGGCTATCATGCAGGAACTAAATGAGATCAAAAGTCAGATGAAAGAGCTTCTTGACAGACCTGTGAATGAACCGGCGGCATCAGAAAATAAAAAAGTATTTTCGGGTCTTGTGGAGCAGGCTGGCAATACCGTAGAGGTGCAAAAGCAAAAACTGGAAAATATCAGGCAGGATCTCAACACGAAAGCGGAGCAGATTATACAGAATTTTAAAAATATGGGTACAAAAGCGCTTAATAACGTATGCAGCTTTCTGGGCATTCAGGAAAAACTGATTGAGATGCGGGATCACGCAAGAAGTGCAGAAATGGATATGAAAAATGCCGTTGAAAAGCTCGACGGAATCGAGAATGAACTATCTACAGCGGCTGCCCATGTCAGAACTGCAGGCAGGATTGTATCGAATAAGGAGCAGAGCCTTTCTGGCGATCCGGGGAAGGAGGCGATGGAAAACAAGGGATCGGTACTGTTTAGGATGCTCAGGAATCATTATCAGAAACGTCAGAATACATACACAAAACGGGCGGAAAGGCTAAACGGAGCGATTGAGGATTTCCGTGCTTTGGAGCAGAAGGCTTCTGTGATAAAGAAACTTTCGGAGAACAGGGAAAAGATTGCCGTCAACGATAAAGGGGACAGAGATGAAAGCAGGATTTCCCTGACAGAACATAAAAAAGATGAGATAGAAAGATAGCTGTTAACCAAACGCCCCAAGGAGCAAAACTCCCAGGGCGTTTTTTATCGGAATATGCGACGTCGCATATCCCAGAAAGGAAGGATAAAAATGGAAATAATTCTTAAGATAATTGATTTTGCAGCCATTGCTGTCAAGGCATGGGGAGCAGCTTTGGCTATCGTCGGAATCATAAAATTTTCTGAGGGGCATTCCCAACAGAACGCGGCGAAGCAAGAGGATGGCATGGGAAAAGTCGTTGGTGGAGGTGTCATATTCTCAGCGGGGCTTTTTCTTGTTCCGATGCTCGGTTCCATGATTAGTATGTAAGGCGGTGGAGAAATGTTGTTATCCTATAATGTGGAAATATCACCTATGTCTGGTGATCATGCAGTCAGCGAGTTTGTTGACAAAGTAGTGCAAAGTATTTGGAAAATATTTTACGCGGGCCTGTATGAAAGCACCAGAAAAAGCCTTGAGGGATTGTTCGATTCTCTGAATCAGGAAGTGGATAAAGCGACAAACCTTATCTCAGCGGGGCCGAAGAACTGGAATGACACGGCGTACAGTCTGATGCAGAATGTCTCAGAGAATGTCTGCATACCGCTTGCAGCGGCCTTTATCACGGTAATCTTTTGCTGGGAGATAATTCATCTGGTACAGGAGAGTAATTCCATGCAGAACATACAGCCGGAACGGCTGATGCTGGTTCTGATGAAGTTTGCCCTGTGTCTGATCGTATGTACATATTCCTTTCAGATTGTAATGGCCTTCTGTGATTTGGGAATATGGGCATCAGAGAATCTTGGCGGTCTTACGGGCGATTCTGTGGGGGAATTTAAATTAACCTTAGAGGATCTGGGAATAGATCCGTCACCGGAAAGAATTACGCTTGCGGCGGTGATGGAGCTTGGCGGATACAAGGTTATGCTGGCAATCGGGACAGTCGGTATCTGGATCTGCGGGGTGCTGGTTTATGTCCGTGTGATGTTGTGGTTTATTGAGCTTTTGCTTTATGCCAGCACTGCACCGATTCCCTATTCCACATGGATGAACAGGGAATGGAGCCAGATGGGAATGAATTACACAAGGAAGATGCTGGCACTATCCTTTGAGGGATTTTTTATGCTTCTGCTGTTTTCTGTTTACGGAGGCGTTCTTGGCGGATTACAGGCAGGAAATTTCAAACAGAATCTGGTCATGCTGATCGGATGCGGCTTCGGGCTGGCGGTGATGATGTTTAAAGTCGGGAACATATCGGCCAGCATATTTAACGCCCATTAGAGGAGGAGGCAAAATCCATGGCATATGTGAACATGACAAAAGATTTTTCAGAGGTCCGGAAGACAATTCCGGGCCTCAATCTGACCAAAAGGCAGATTGCCGGTTTTGCAACAGGGGTTATCGTGGGAATGCCCGTATTTCTGGTGATGCGGTTTGCGCTTGGTCTGGATATTATGGCGTCAGTCATGGGACTTAGTATCGCGGCAGCGCCGGTTGTTATCTGCATCCTGTATAAGAAGAACGGGATGGGGATGGAGAAATACATGTGGTATTTTTATGAGACACACTTTATACGCAATACGGACAGGCCATATGTGACAAACAACCTGTATGCCTTACAGGAGGAAGAAGAAAAACTGAAAAAGGAGGTAGAGAGAATCGTGTTTTCGGGGAAAACCCAGAAAGAGATATCCCGGATCAAGGCAGCGAATGAAACGTCAGAGGTCAGGGTCGGAAAAAAGCATATTACAATTCCGATGAAAGGGCCAATAGATCCGAAGATAAAAAAAGAACTGGAGAAAGCGGTGAAAAAAGCAAAGATTAAGGGTGATATTCCGGTATCCGCACAGGACACCATTCCCTACAGGATCCCCTATGAGGACGGCATTTTTGAGTCAGAGAAGGGATATTTTACCCAGACGATTGCGTTTGAGGACATTACCTACCAGCTTCTTGACAACGAGCCTAAAAACATCCTGTTTGAGAGATGGTGCACGCTGATCAATTATTTTAATCCGGATATCCATTTCCAGTTTAACTACGGAAATATGGAGATGGACAAGGAGACATACGCAAAGGACTTTGTGATCGAGCAACAGCCGGATGCTTACAATATTGTCCGCAAGGAATACTCTGATATGTTAATCGGCCAGTTTGCCAAAGGTACAAACAACCTGAAGAAAGAACGGTATCTGACTTATGGCATACATGCGAAGGACTACAGGAACGCGAAGCTGAAGATGGCTAAGATCAGCAAACAGATTGAAAAGTATCTGCGGAAGTTTAACAGCCGCTGCCGGATTTTAAACGGTTATGAACGACTGGAGCTTCTGTTCCGGATTTTCCATCCGGCGACGAAGGAGCGGTTCATGTGGAATTGGGACATGCCCGTAAATACAGGGCTTTCCAGTAAGGATTTTATTGCGCCATCCGGCTTTTCTTTCAAATCCGGACCGGAATTAAATGCCACAAGATACTTCCGTGTCGGTGACAGGGTAGGGGCAGTCAGTTATCTGCAGGTATTTGCCTCGGATATGGAAGACCGTATTATAGCGGATATGCTGAATCTGGGAAGTAATTTGTGGATATCCATTCATTCAAAGGCCATGTCCCGTAAGGAGGCATTAGACTATGCAAAGGGAAATGTGACGGATATTCAGGCAATGATCATCACGAACCAAAAACAGGCTGTACGAGGGGGCTATGATATGGATATGCTGCCGCCGGAGCTGGAGACGTACCGCGATGCAGGAGACAAGCTATACCGTGATATCCAGCGCAAGAACGAGCAAATGTACCATACCACAATCACTGTGGTGCAGACGGCAGCCACGAGAAAGGAGCTGGAGGAGAATATCTTTGAACTAAACGGTATCCTTTCGGCGTATCAATGCCGCCTGGAAAGGCTGGATAACAGACAGGAGCAGGGATATATGTCGGCGCTTCCGCTGGGAAATAATACGGTAGAAATCCAACGTACATTTACAACGACCGACATGGCTATCTTTATCCCGTTTACAACAAAGGAGTTATATACAAATAAAGGACAGTATTACGGCATGAACAGTCTGTCAAATAACGTAATCGTAGAAAATCGCAAGAATCTGGTTAATCCGAACGGTTTGATATTCGGAATGCCGGGTTTTGGTAAAACCTTTTTTGTAAAACGGGAGATTCTTGATATGTTTCTCCGAACCAGTGACGACAGACTGACAATAGATCCGGAGGGAGAATACGGGATGCTGTATAAACTTCTGGGTGGTCAGGTGATCAAGATTGCACTTAATTCGCAGGTGCATATCAATCCGATGGAAATTAATCTGTCTGCTCAAAATGAAATGGATAAGGACTATGATCCCATAGCGGCCAAGTGTAATTTTGTGGTTTCCATGTGCGAACTGATTCTGGGAAATAATGCGGTATTATCCAAAAGGGAAACTGCGGTCATAGATACGGCCTGCAAAAAAATATATCACCAGTTTGCAAAGGATCCGGTGCCGGAGAAAATGCCTGTGATGAAAGATTTATATAATGAGTTGCGATCCATGCAGGGGGAAATGATGCAGATCGGTCTGGATCTGTCAATCGCCCTTTCCCGGTATGTGTCGGGCTCCCTGTCTTACTTTAACCACAGATCGAATGTGGATATCAATGCCAGACTGGTATGTTTTGACTTAAAGGATATGGATGCGAACCAGAGAGATCTTACCATGCTGATTATTCAGGATGCGATCTGGAACCGTGTGACACAGAACCGGTCTAAAGGGAAATGGACGTGGGTGGATATCGACGAGTTTCATCTTCTTTTACGAAGCCCGATTACAGCGGCTTATAGTGTGGAGATCTGGAAAAGATTCCGTAAATGGGGCGGAATCCCAAGTGGAATTACCCAGAACATTAAGGATTTATTCCGGTCACCGGAAATTCAGAACATTCTTGACACGACAAATTTCATTGCCATGCTGAATCAGGCTGGTGATGATGCCAGACTTTTAGCACAGCATCTGGATCTGTCGGAAGAGGAGGAAAACTATATTAAATCAGGGGAACCCGGGAAAGGGCTTTTGTGGATCGAGCAGGCAAAAGTACCGTTTGAGGATGAGTTCCCTCAAAATACGGTCTGCTATAAGGTTATGACCACGAAGCCGGGAGAGGCGCTACGTGCCAGAAAGAAACAGGAAGAGCCGAAGCAGGCGGTTTAGAGCAGGATGATGGAGAGGTGGTAGATATATGAGCCAGTCACAGGAATTTACCAGCCAGCGGCGGCAAAACATACTGCAAAAGCCGGAACAGGAAAACGGACCGGATGAGAACTTTGCATTATCCGCTAAGAATAATAAAAGCCGGATGCGGCAGGAGTTGATGGAGGAAGCTGCATACACGGCATTTGATGCGATAGTGCAGCACAAAACTTTCCAAAAGCAGCAGAAAGCCTACAACGAGGTGCGGGAACAGTATGAGGAGCAGGCATATTCTTCTGCGGATCAGCATGTGCAGCAGCACTACACGCAGCAGAGTTTTCCGGAACAGGAAAATCCTCCGCCAGAGAGAGATCAGCCAGGGGAACAGGGTGAAAATCTGACCGGGAGCAGTTCAGCGGAAGGCAGTGCATATCATTATGAGCATGAGGTGGAGAGCAGTTCTGATTTCACGCAGTGCAGTACAGCCGGTCAGACATGGAAATCCCCTGTCATACAGGAAGTGGAATCCAAAGGGTTTGGCAGCATTCAATTGGGGACCGCAGAAACGCCGAAGATGGCGAAAAACAGTCAGGCACTTTCAGAAAATGAAAAACTCCGGCAGAGATTAGAGAGCGGGCGGAAGGAGATACAAAAAGGGTATACCCGGTTTTCCACAGAAGACCATTCCGCGAAGGAGAAGATGCGGTTTGAATATTACGGTCTGCTCAATCTGACCAACGAGGAAGAGGAACTGGCGCGTTTTGGACGGCTTAAGTATAGCGGGCGTATCACCCGTGAGAAGATGACCAGAGAAGACTATGAAAAGCTGCTTAACAGACGCAGCAGGAGAGACTTCAAGCGCCGGGCAAAAGGCAGGCTTTTATTTCGTGGTATCAGGATAATGGCGGATGAAGAAACATTGCGGGAAGATGAACTGACCGGATCCATGAAGAGAAGCATCCGGCGGACAGGCCGTGTGATCATGTCAGGAACCCGAAGGAATATCCGCACAATCAAAAGTCAGAATAATACATATGCCCGTCTTGATCAGGTCAAACAGCGGGAACAGGTTTTGCGTGACAAAAGGGAACGGCTATTATCCGATGCAGAGAAAAGAGAACAGCGGAAGAAACTACGGGAGGCTAAATCAAGAGAGCAGAAAAAGAAGCTAAAAAAGGAGATGGTACAGACACGGGCGCAGGAGGAAGGAAACTTTTTTCGACGTACGAGGCATAACATGTTGGTGAAACGACGGGCAAAAAAAGAACGTCGTCAGTCTGTGAAGAGAGTCCTGTCAACGGTATTTTCTCTGGCCGGTATTATTATTTTTTTCCTGATTATCGCCGTAATTTTATTTCTGGTTCTGGCTGCAATTCTCGCAGGTGGCTCGGAATACTATGCCTCTGCAGTTACGCAAAATGATTATAACACCATTACGGACGCCACGGAATACTTCCGGATGCTGGAGACAGATCTGGATGAGTATCTGAACGCTGACCGTGAAGCGTTGGAGGAAGAACTGGAAGCAGAGTACGGACCGGACATATATGAGTTTGTTTACCAACTGGCCGATTTCGGATTTTCCGCCAATACGCTGATCGCTTATCTGTCAGCGGTATATGGCAGCTTAACACTGGAGGATGTAAAGGAGGAGCTGCAGTCGGTCTTTGAGGAAATGTATACCCTTACCATTGAGGTGAAAGAAGAAGACCGGGAAGTGAGCTGCTATAATCCGGATACAGGGGAGTATGAAAACGTGACGGAACCGAAAAAAATATGTTATATCATTTTGGAAAAAAAGGAGCTGGAAGAGGTAGTGGAGCCAAGAATGACGCAGGAGCAGATGGAATTATACAAGAATTACAGATTGTCAACAGGCGGACAGCAGGTATACGGTCCTGTGATGAGGGAAGACTGGAGCAACCTGATTTCATCTAATTTCGGAGAGCGGATCCATCCGATCACAAAGGAGCGGAAAATGCATAACGGAGTAGACATAGCTGTTCCGATTGGGACACGCCTTTATTCGGCGGTGGATGGAACGGTTACTCTGGCAGAATATTCCGAGTCCGCGGGGAACTGGGTGAAGGTGCGGACAGAGACAGGATGGACGGTCATATTTATGCATATGGACAGCCTGACAGTATCGGCAGGCCAACAAGTTAAACAGGGCGACCATCTGGGATATAGCGGTAATACCGGGCGTTCAACAGGGCCGCACCTGCATCTGGAAGTGAGGAATGCGGTAGATAAAACATTAAACCTAAATTATTCACGGAACAGTATCTGAACTGATAACTGTACCATGAATCTGA